>NZ_JBFAHM010000011.1:0-377765 GCF_040654195.1 Hamadaea sp. NPDC050747 | reverse complement strand
GGGGCGCTTCCATTGCGCCGCTACCGTGGGCCCCTACAATTGGGGCGTTGTATAGGGGTCCCCGGCCGATGTTGGGGGTATCTTTCGACCGGGAACCCTGATCCAGCGCGGACGGTTCAGGGCTTGGGGTGGGCCAGGAAGAAGTCCCAGCTGATCCCGGTGGCGTCGGGGCCGGCCGGGTCGCCGTAGAGGCTGCACGAGCACCCGCCCGGGTACGCGTGCCCGGCTCCGTCGATCATGTACTGCTCGACGAGGGGCTGGCCGGATGTCGTGCGGTAGGTCAGATGCCGGTACGTGCGCCCGCCGGGGGCCTGGGCGTACTCGACGGTGTCGGCGACGCTGTCGACGTGGCCCACGGTGGTCCACTGCCCGGCGATCCGGTACGCCGTCGACGGCGGGACGACGACGTCGGCGGTGCCCTGCCAGATCACCACCGGCACGGGCCGGGCGCGGCTGCCCATCTCGGCCAGCGCGTCGAGGCCGGCCTGTTCCGGCGTACGCAGTTGCAGGATGTCGCATTCGTACTCGCATCCGGCGAGGATCGCCGCGGAGGCGTACAGGTCTGGGTAGGTGACGGCCATGATGTTGGCCATGACGCCGCCCGCCGAGACGCCGGTGACGTAGACGCGTCGGGGGTCGACGCTGTAGGTGGACTTCATCCGGTTGGTGATCCCGGCGATGATGGCCGGTTCGCCCCAGCCGCGGTGCAGGTTGGTGGGCAGCGTCCAGTTCCAGCAGCCGGCCGGGTTGACCAGGTTGTTCTGGTCGGGGAACACGACGATGAAGCCTCGGCGTTCGGCTTCGGCGCTCCATCCGGACAGCAGGTCGAAGCCCACGTCGTTCTCGGTGCAGCCGTGCAGGGCGATGAGCAGCGGCATCGGCGTGCCCGCGCGATAGGTCGACGGGACGTAGCCGTGGTAGTCGCGAGAGCCGTAGATGCTGACGTAGGCGCCGGCGAAGTAGGAGCCGCCGGCGGCGTGCGCGGCCGGGGGCGCGGCCACGAACGCCGGGGTGAACGCGACGGCGGCGATGAGCGTGCGGAGCAGTCGGGACGGGATTGACATGCGCGCCTTCCTCTCGAGTACCATCAACCAATCGATTGGTTGGCTGCACTATGGCTCCGCCTTTGGCAAGATGTCAACCAATCGATTGGTATGGAATGTGGGGGCTGACGAATGGCGAGTTCGCCGGGCACGCCGCGCTGGGAGCCCAGACGGCTCAGCGCGGTCAAAGTCGAGCTGCCCGAGGGCGTGACGCCCGGGGGCACGCGCGGCCGCATCCTGCTGGGCGGGCTGCAACTGTTCGCCGAGCTGGGCTTCCACGGCACGTCGATCCGCGACCTGGGCTCGGCGGCCGGGATCAACTCGGCGACCCTCTACGCGCACTACCCGTCCAAGGAGCACATCCTGGCCGAGCTGGTGCTACTCGGCCACCAGGCCATGCACGAGCGGCTCCAGCAGGCCGTCCTCGACGCCCCGCCGGGACCGGCCGAGCAACTGCGCGCCCTGGTGACCGCGCACGTCTACGTGCACACCGACTTCCCGCTGCTGGCCCTGGTCGCCAACGCCGAACTGCACGCGCTGTCTCCTGAGCAGGCCGCGCCGTCGCTGGCGTTGCGGGCGCAGACGCAGCAGCTGGCCCTCGGCGTCGTCCAGCGCGGCATCGACGCCGGGGTGTTCCACGTGCCCGACGCGTACCTGGCCACCGCAGCCGTCAGCGCCATGGGCGTGCGCGTGGCCAGCTGGTTCGGGCCCGACCAGCCGTACCGCCGCGAAGAAATCGCCCAGTCCTATGCCGACTTCGCCCTGCGCGTCGTCGGCGTCACCTCTCCAGACAAGGACCGCTGACATGCAGCCCCTCGACATCGCACTGCCCGACGCCGCCGGGGCGTTGCGCGTACTGCGCTTCGGCGACGGCGACAACCTCGTCGTGGCCGCGCACGGCATCACCGCCTCGGCCATGTCGTTCGCCGCCGTCGCCCGCGCGCTGCCCGCCGACTGGAGCCTGCTCGCGGTCGACCTGCGGGGCCGCGGTGGCAGCGACCAGGCCCCCGGCCCGTTCGGCATCGACCGGCACGCGGCCGACCTGGCCGTGGTCGCTTCCCAGTTCGGTACGCCGATGGTGCTGGCCGGGCAGTCGCTGGGCGCGTACGTGGCGCTGCGGGCGGCCGCCCGCTTCCCCGAGCTGTTCACCCGGCTGGTGCTCATCGACGGCGGGCTGCCGTTGCCGGTGCCGGAGGGGGCCGACCCCGACGCCGTGCTGGAGGCGACCGTCGGCCCGGCCGTCGCCCGGCTGAAGATGACGTACCCGTCCGAGGCGGCGTACGTCGAGTTCTTCCAGGCGCACCCGGCGCTCAGCGCGGCCTGGAACGACGACCTGACCGCGTACGTCCGCTATGACGCCGTCGGCGAACCCGGCGCGATCCGCTCGCGGGTCAACCCCGAGGCGGTCTACACCGACGGCCGGGACCTGCTGGTCAACGCGGCGTCGTTCGGCGACGACCTGGCCGCCCTGACGATCCCGGCGACCCTGCTGTACGCCCCGCGCGGCATGTTCGGCCAGGAACCGGGGCTGCTTGCCCAGCCGGTGGTCGACCACTGGACCGCGACGACCGCGCTTACGGCGCACCTGATCGCCGACTGCAACCACTACACGATCCTGACCGATCCGAAGCCGGCCGAGGCGGTCGCCCGGGCGATCGCCGGCGACGAGTGAAGGAGACCCGGGCATGACCAACCTGGCCGCCAATCTGACCGCCTCTGCCGTCGAGTTCCCCGACCAGGTCGCGGTGAAGCTCGGCGACCGGACGCTCACCTTCGCCGAGCTGGACGACGCCTCGGCGCGGTTCGCCGGATACCTGCGGCTGAGCGGCGTCGAGCCGGGCGACCGCGTCGGCCTGATGCTGCCGAACGTGCCCGAATTCGCGGTGCTCTACTACGGCATCCTGCGCGCCGGCGCGGTCGTCGTGCCGATGAACCCGCTGCTCAAGGCCCGGGAGATCGACTACTACCTCGACGACTCCGGCGCCGCCGGGATGCTGGCCTGGCACACCGTCGCCGAGGAGGCCGCCCAGGGTGCGCACCGGGCGGACAGCGTCAGCCTGATCATCGACCCGGAGCGGTTCGCCCGCGAACTGTCCACCTACGACCCGGTGCCGGAGGTCGTCGAGCGGGCGGGCGACGACACCGCCGTCATCCTCTACACCTCGGGCACGACCGGCCGCCCGAAAGGCGCCGAGCTGACCCACGACAACCTGGCCCGCAACGTCGACGTCACCGCGCGTACGCTGCTCGACCTCGGCCCGTCCGATGTGGTGTTCGGCGGTCTGCCGCTGTTCCACTCGTTCGGCCAGACCGTGGCGCTCAACACCGCCGTGGCGGCCGGGGCGACGCTCGTGCTCATCGCCCGGTTCGAGCCGCAGGCCGCGCTCGAGCTGCTCGCGACCGAGCAGGCGACCGTCTTCGCAGGCGTGCCCACCATGTACGGCGCGCTGTTGCAAGCCGCGGCGGGGACCGATGTCGAACTGCCGAGTCTGCGTATCTGCGTCTCCGGCGGGGCGGCGCTGCCGGTCGAGCTGCTGCACCGCTTCGAGGCCCGGTTCGGGGTGGCGATCCTGGAGGGCTACGGGCTGTCCGAGACCTCGCCGGTGGCCTGCTTCAACCATCCCGACCGGCCCCGCAAGGCCGGCACCATCGGCACGCCGATCGCCGGGGTCGAGATGAAGGTGGTCAGCCTGCCCGGCGAGGACGGCGTACGCCGTGACCTGGGCGACGGGGAGGTCGGCGAGATCGCCATCCGGGGCCACAACATCATGAAGGGCTACTGGCAGCGACCCGAGGCGACCGCCGAGGCCATCGTGGACGGCTGGTTCCGCTCCGGCGACCTGGGCCGCCGCGACGCCGACGGCTACTACTCGATCGTCGATCGGGCCAAGGACATGGTGATCCGGGGCGGCTTCAACGTCTACCCGCGTGAGGTCGAAGAGGTCCTCTACGAGCATCCGGCGGTCGGCGAGGCGGCGGTGCTGGGCATGCCGCACCGTACGCACGGCGAAGAGGTCGTGGCCGTCGTCGTGCTGCGTCCGGGTGCCACCGCCACCCCGGAGGAGCTGCGCGACCACGTCAAGGCGCAGCTCGCGGCGTACAAGTATCCGCGGCACGTCTGGATCGTCGACGCGCTGCCGAAGACGGCGACCGGCAAGATCCTCAAGCGCGAGATCGCCCTTCCGCCGCTGGCCGGGTAACCCGCCGGTGGCCGTCGCACCCGCCTTGCGGCGGCCACCGGACGTATCCTTGAGCGGCGAGGACTCTTTCCGGGCCCGAAGCGTGAAGGCGGGAGCGGCGTGGCAGCGATCGACCAGTCCGTCCCGAACCAGGACCTCGCCGACGGCCGGACGGCGGCCGAGCGGCACGCCTGGGCGGACGCCTTCGACTCGCTCTGCCGCGCGGCGGCGGCCACTCCCCTGCCACCCGAGGATCTGTTCCTGCTCGCGACGGCCGCGTATCTGCGGGGCGAGGTCACCGCGTGCGTGGACGCGCTGCGGCGTGCGTACGAGATCGACGTGCGGGAGATCCGCCCCCGCCGGGCGGCCCGAGCCGCGTTCTGGATGTCGTTCGCGCTGGGCAACCAGGGCGAGATCGGCCAGGCGAGCGGCTGGCTGGCCCGGGCCGAGGCGCTGCTGGCGGCGGAGCCGGCCGACTGCGCCGAGCGGGGGCTGGTGCTGTCGGCGTACGCCTTCCGCAGCAACGCGGGCGGTGACTTCGCGCAGGGGGCCGCCCTCGCTCGTCGGGCGATCGAGATCGGCCGTCGCACCGGCGATCCCGACGTGCAGGGCCTGGCGTTGACCCAGTGCGGCGGTGCGTTGGTCAAACTCGGACAGGTCGCCGCGGCGGTGCCGATTCTCGACGAGGCGATGCTGGCCGTCGTCGGCCGCGAGATCTCCCCCATCGCGGCGGGGACGGTGTATTGCGTGGTCATCTCGGTGTTCAGCGAGATGGCCGAGATCCGGCGGGCTCAGGAGTGGACCGACGCCCTCACCGGCTGGTTGGACCAGCACCACAACATGATCGTCTTCTCGGGGCGTTGTCTCGTGCACCGCGCCGAGCTGCGTCAGCTGCACGGCGACTGGCCCGGCGCGGTCGAGGAGGCCGAACGCGCCTGCCGTCGGCTGTCCCGCTCGCCGGAGGTGATCTCCAGCGGTGGAGCCCGCTACCAGCAGGCCGAGGTGCTGCGGCGGTGGGGCGATTACGTGGCGGCCGAACAGGCGTACCGGGCGGCCGCCGAATGGGGGCATGAGCTGTGCCCGGGCCTGGCACTGCTCCGGCTGGCCCAGGGCGACACCGCCACCGCGCGGTCGGCACTTCGCCGGGCGCTGGGCGAGACGTCGGACCGGCTCCGGCGAGCCCGGCTGCTGCCCGCCCAGGTCGAAGTCGAACTGGCCGCCGGGGACCCGGCGTCGGCCCGCGCGGCAGCGGCCGAACTGGCGACGATCGCCGAGGTCTACGGAGCCCCGGCGCTGCTCGCCCAGGTCCATTACGCCCGCGGAGCGGTCCTCCTCGCCGAGGGCGACCCGGCGGGCGCGCTCACCGAGCTGCGCTCGGCCGCGCACCACTGGCGCGACCTCGACGTGCCCTACGAGGCGGCCCGGTCACGTGTCCTCATTGCGCAGGCGTGCCGCCGGCTGGGCGACGAAGACACGACCGCACTGGAGCTGGCCGCGGCGGAGGCCGTCTTCACCCAGCTCGGCGCCCAGCCTGACCAGGCCCGGGTGGCCGCGCTGCGGGCGGATCCGGCGCCTTCCGCGCACGGGCTGACCCCACGCGAACTGCAGGTGCTCCGCCTCGTCGCCACCGGCAAGACCAACAGCGCCATCGCCCGCGAGCTGTCGCTGTCGGAGAAGACCGTCGAGCGTCACCTCAGCAACGTCTTCACCAAGATCGGCGTGTCGTCCCGGGCCGCTGCCACCGCGTACGCCTTCCAGCAGCACCTCATCGATCAGTCGTGAGGGAAATCCCCCATCCGGCGATCGGACAGGGTGCGGGGTTCTGCCGAAGCGCGCGTACTCGGGCCGGCCATAGCGTCGGGGCATGAACACGAACCATGTCGAGACGCTGATCATCGGAGCCGGCCAGGCCGGCTTGTCGACCGGCTACCACCTGCGGAGACTGGGCCGGCCGTTCCTCATCGTGGACGCCCACGACCAGATCGGCGACGTCTGGCGGCGGCGCTGGGACTCGCTGCGGCTGTTCACCCCGGCCCGCTACGACGCCCTTCCCGGAATGGCCTTCCCCGATCACGGGTTCGCCTTCCCGACCAAGGACCAGATGGCCGACTACCTGCAGGCGTACGCCGAGCGGTTCCAGCTCGACGTGCAGACCGGCGTACGCGTCGACGCCCTGACCCGGACCGACGAAGGTTTCCTCGTCGACGCAGGCGCGCGGCAGTACACCGCGGACAACGTCGTCGTCGCGATGGGCAACCAGCAGCAGCCGAAGCTGCCCGAGTTCGCCGCCGACCTGAGTCCGGCCATCACGCAGCTGCATTCGATCGCCTACCGCAACCCGAGCCAGCTCCAGCCGGGCACCGTCCTGGTCGTCGGCGCGGGCAACTCCGGCGCCGAGATCGGCCTCGAACTCGCGCGTACGCACAAGGTGGTCGTCGCGGGCCGGGACACCGGGCACCTGCCGTTCCGCATCGCGGGCTGGCCGAGTCGCCTGCTGTTGAGCCGGGTCGTGCTCCGGCTGGTCTTCCACCGGCTGCTGAGTGTCGCCACCCCGATCGGGCGCAAGGCCCAGGCGGCCGCCCACAGCGGTGGCGGGCCCCTGATCCGGACCCGGCCGCGGGAGCTGGCCGAGGCCGGAGTCGTCCGCGCGCCCAAGATGGTCGGCGTGCAGGATGGCCTGCCGGTGCTCGCCGACGGCCAGGTCGTCGCCGCCGACAACGTCGTGTGGTGCACCGGCTACGAACCGGGCTTCTCGTGGGTGAACATTCCCGTCCTCGACGGCGTGACACCCCGGCACGAGCGCGGCATGGTGCCGGAGGTTCCCGGGCTCTACTTCACCGGGCTGCACTTCCAGTACGCCTTCTCCTCCGGCATGGTGCAGGGCGCGGGACGCGACGCCGACCGCGTGGCGAAGGCGATCGCGGCCCGCCCGGTCACCGCACCGATTCACCAGGGCAGGGTGCCGTTGGCGTCGAAGTAGCCGCCGGTGGGGCCGTCCGGTCCCAGGCCGGCCATCCGCACGATGATCTCGGCCCCTTGCTCGACCGTCTGGTGCCCGGTGTTGCCATTGAGGTCGGTCTTGGTGAAGCCCGGCTCGACGGCGTTGATCCGGATCGCCGGGTACGCCTTCGCGTACTGCACGGTGAGCATGTTCAGGGCGGTCTTCGACGCCGGATACGCCACCCCGGGATACGCGTACGCCGGAGTGCCGGGCGTCGTGACCCGGGCGAGCGAAGCCAGGCCGCTGCTGACGTTGACGACGACCGGGGACGCCGAGCGGAGCAGCAACGGCAGGAACGCGTGCAGGACGCGTACCGGGCCGAAGACGTTGGTCTCGAAGGTCTGGCGCATCATCTCGGCGTTGAGCCCGTCGGCGCCGACGATGCCGCCGTCGTGCATCTCGACCTGGATTCCGGCGTTGTTGACCAGCACGTCCAGTCCGCCGTCGGCATCGATCGCGCGAGCCGCCGCTTCGACGGAGGCGTCGTCGGTGACGTCGAGCTGCACCGAGCGTACGCCCAGCCGCAGCGCCGCCGCACGGCCGCGCTCCGCGTCGCGGCTTCCGATGTAGACGGTGTGGCCGGCGTCGTTCAGGCGGCGGGCGGTCTCGAGGCCGAGGCCTTTGGTCGCGCCCGTGATCAGGGTGGTTGTCATGATCATGACCCTAGAATTGAGAGCGTGCTCGAAGTCAAGGGAATGACCATCGCCGAGGCGGCCCGGCGTACCGGGGTCAGCGTGCACACGCTGCGGTACTACGAGCGGGCGGGGCTGGTCGTCACGGTCGGGCGGACCGCGACCGGGCGGCGGCGTTACCAGCAGATTGACCTGGACTGGATCACGATCTGCACCCGGTTGCGCGCCACCGGCATGCCGATCCGCACCATCCGCCGGTACGCCGAACTCGTGGCCGCGGGGCGGGGCAACGAACGGCAACGGCTGGCGCTACTGGAGGCACACCGCGCGGAGGTCGCCGCGCAGGTGGAGGAATTGCGGCAGAATCTCGCCGCCATCGATCACAAGATCGACGTCTACCGGGACCGGATCGAGTCCGGGGACGCCGACGGGCTCTGGGAACCGGGAGCGGACTGAGCCGGCGCCGTGGACGCCAGCAGCCGCAGCGCCGCGTCCGACGGCGTACCGGGGGCGGCGGTGTAGGTGATGATCCGGGTGCCGTTGCCGTCGGGCAGGTGCAGCAGTTCGAAGTCCAGGTCGAGGGGGCCGACCTCGGGATGCTGGAACCGCTTGGTGCCGGTCATGCAGTTCTGTACCGACTGACGCGACCACAACGCCGCGAACCCTCGGCTCTTCATCGACAGCTCGCCGACGAGTTCGGCCAGCTCGCGGTCGTCGGGATAGCCGCCGGTGACCAGCCGCAGCGAGGCGACCGCGCGGGCGGCCTCCTCCTTCCAGCGGGGATACAGCTCGCGAGTATGCGGGTCGCAGAACAGCATCCGAGTCAGGTTGGGCCGGTCGGCGATCCGGTCCGGCGCGCCGAAGTCGTGGTGCCCGGCCAGCAGCAGGTGGCCGAGCTGGTTCCAGGCGAGCACGTCGCTGCGGCGGTCCATGACGACCGCCGGTACGCCGCTCATCGCCTTCAGCAGTTGGCGTACGCCCGACCGGGCGGTCTGCGGGCGCGGCGGACGCGGTCGGCGGGCCGGTCGCGGGCGGGCCAGGTTGTGCAGGTGCGCTCGTTCGTCGTCGGACAGGTTGAGCGCCCGGCCGAGGGCGTCGATGACCGACTCGGAGGCGTTGGCGCTCTGCCCCTGTTCCAGCCGGGTGTAGTAGGTGAGGCTGACCCCGGCGAGCTGGGCGAGTTCTTCCCGGCGCAGGCCCGGCACCCGGCGAGCCCCGTACGAGGTGAGGCCGACATCCTGCGGGGACAGCCGGGCGCGCCGGCTGCGCAGGAACTCGCCGAGGTCGGTGCCCGTCGTTTCGCCGTTCATGATCACAGTGTGCCTCGCGGCGGCGGGCGTTGCCTGACCCTGCGAGTGATAGGCAGCCGCTGACCAGTCAGATCGCGGTCTGGTGGGGGTTCGGAGAGCCGCCGCAGAGTGAATCGCATCCCGATCATCACTGCGGAAGGACACCGATCGCCATGGCGGTCCTCGATCAACTCGACACCGCGGCCCAGGCCGCCTCCGCCAGCACCGCGGCCCAGGCCGCCACTGTCAAGACGGGCCGACGCGACCGGCTCACCCTACTCGTCCTGCTGACGGCGGGCTTCACCCTCGCCGTCGACTTCTCCATCCTCAACGTCGCGCTGCCGGTGATCGGCGGGGACGTCGGCCTGCCGTTGCACGCTCTGCAATGGATCGCCACCGCGTTCGCGTTGTGCGCCGCCGGGTTCACCCTGCTCTTCGGACGGATCGCCGATCTGTTCGGACGGCGTCGGCTGTTCCTGGCCGGTTTGGCGCTGCTGGGCGTCTCGTCGCTGGCCGGCGGGCTGGCCACCACGCCGGGCGTACTGCTGGCGGCCCGGGCGTTGCAGGGCCTGGCCACCGCCGCCGTCACCCCGGCCGCGCTGTCGCTGCTGACGACGTCGTTCGGCGAGGGACCGAGGCGCGACAAGGCACTGGGCCTCAACGGCGCGCTCACCGCCGCCGGATTCACCACCGGCGCGATCCTCGGCGGCGTGGTCACCGACCTGTTGAGTTGGCGGTGGGCGTTCTTCATCAACGTCGTCGTGGCCGTCGTGGTTCTGCCGATCGCGGTCCGCGTCCTGCCGGAGGGCCGGCCGCCGGCTCGGCCCGCGCTCGATCTGTCCGGCGCCGTGACGGTCACGCTTGGGCTGCTCGCCTTGGTGTACGGGTTGACGACCGCTGGCCAGACGTCGTGGCGTGATCCGCTCGTCCTCGGTTCGCTGGCGGCTGCGGTCGCATTGCTGGCCGCGTTCTGGGTGATCGAGCGCCGCCACCGGCAGCCGCTCGTGCCGGTCTCCGTGCTCCGGCGGCCGACGGTGGCCTGGGGCAACTTCGCGGGGCTGATGGCGTTCGCGACCGAGACGTCGCTGGTCTTCCTGCTGACCCTGTATCTGCAGGACGTGCTGGGCTATTCGCCGCTGGCGGCCGGGCTCGCGTTCTCGGTGCTCGGCGCGGGAACCGTCGCCGGTGGGCTGCTCGGCCCGCGGGTGATCCGCCGGCTGGGCGCCAAGGCGGGGATCGTGACCGCGCTGCTGGTGCAGACGGCCGCGACGGCGCCGCTGGTCCTCCTCGGCTCCGATCCGGCCTGGATCGGCCTGCTGCTGCCGCTGACCTTCGTCGGCGGCGTCGCGAACCTCGTGGCGATCGTCGGCTTCATGGTCACCGCCACCTCGGGGCTGCCGGACGGCGAGCAGGGCCTGGCGACCGGTCTGACGACGATGAGCCAGCAGGTCGGGATCACGCTCGGCATCCCGGTCATGTCGGCGGTCGTCGCGGGGTCGCTGGGCAGTCACGCCGGCTCGGGCGCGGTGCTGCGCGCGGTCACGATCGCCGTCGCGGCCAACGCCGTGCTGTGCCTGGTCGCGGCGCTTCTGATCGCGGTCTTCCTGCGTACGCGGGCCGGCCGGCGGGCGTAGGCGCCGGTTGCGCGGTAGCGTCCGGGACATGAGCTTTCTCGATGTCCCGGGCGCCCGCCTGTACTACGAGTCGCAGGGCGAGGGCCCGTTGCTGCTGCTCATCGGGTCGCCGATGGACAGCACCGGGTTCACCCCGCTGGCCCAGGTGATGGCCGAGCGGTACACCGTGGTGACTTACGACCCGCGCGGGATCGGCAAGAGCACCCGGGACGACGCCGACGCGGACATCACGCCGGAGATGCAGGCCGACGACGTGCACCGGCTCATCGAGAGTCTCGGCGGCGGGCCGGTCGACTACCTGGGCAGCAGCGGCGGCGCGATCGTCGGGCTCGCGCTGATCACGGCGCATCCGGGCGATGTGCGTACGCTGGTCGCCCACGAGCCGCCGATCGTCGAGACGCTGCCGGACTCCGCCGAGGTCCACGCGAAGTTCGAGGAGATCTATCAGACGTTCCTGGCGCAGGGCAGCATGCCGGCGCTGACGATGTTCCTCACCTATGCGGGGCTCGCCGGGATGGGTCAGCAGGAGGACGTGCCGCGCTGGGAGCCGTCACCGGAACAGCTGGCCACCATGGAGGCGACCAACAAGGTCTTCTTCGGCCATCTGATCCGGCAGACCACCGCGTTCGTTCCGGACCTGGACGCGTTGCGAACGTCGCCGGTCCGGATCGTGGTCGGAGTGGGCGCAGCGTCGAAGGGCCAGTTCGCCCGGCGGTGCGCCGAGGTCTTCGCCCGCCAGGTGGGACTGACACCGATGGAGTTCGCCGGTGACCACGGCGGCTTCGCCGCCCACGCTCCGGAGTTCGCCGAGCAGCTCACAGCGGTGCTGCAGGAAACCTGACAGGGAAGAGCCGGACCGATAGCGATGCCGACTTGACGGCTTCGGCATGATAGGCCGGTGACTTCGAGCGGCCAGGCTGGCACCGATGCCCTCACTCCGGTGGCAGTGCTAGACGATAAGGGCAGAATCCGGATCGGGCGCGATCCGGGTAACGACATCGTGCTGCCGGACCTGTGGGTCTCCGGCTCGCACGCGGAGATCCGGCGCGTCGGCACCGGGCATCAGCTGGTGGACCTGGGCAGTACCAACGGCATCCACCACAATGGGCGGCGTGTGCAGAAGGGCGACCTGAAGCCGGGCGACCGGTTCACCGTCGGCCGGCACGAGTTCCTCTACGACGGCGCACGGCTGTATCAGCACGACGACCAGGGTCCGACCTCGTTCGTCGCGGACGACATCACGGTGGACGTCGGAAAGGCGACGCTGCTCGACGACGTGAGCTTCGCGCTGCAGCAGGGCACGCTGCTCGGCATCATCGGCCCGAGTGGGTGCGGCAAGTCCACCCTGGTGAAGGCGATGACCGGCTTCCAGAAGCCGTCGCGGGGCGAGCTGCTCTACGACGGGCGCGACCTCTACGAGCACTACTCCGAGCTGCGTCACCGCATCGGCATGGTGCCGCAGGACGACGTGCTGCACCGGCAGCTGACCGTGCAGCGGGCGCTGCGGTTCTCGGCGTCCCTGCGGTTCGCCGACGACGTGCCGCGCCGGCAGCGCAAGCAACGAGTCGCCGATGTGCTCGAACTCCTCGGTCTGCGCGAGCGGGCCCGGCAGCGTATCGACACGCTCTCGGGCGGCCAGCGCAAGCGCACCTCGGTCGCGCTGGAGCTGCTCACCGAGCCGTCGCTGCTGGCCCTGGACGAACCTACCTCGGGCCTCGACCCCGCCCTGGACAAGGAGGTCATGCGGGAGCTGCGCCTGCTCGCCGACCGGGGGCGTACCGTCGTGGTGGTCACGCACAGCGTGCTGCACCTGGACATCTGCGACCGCGTCCTGGTCATGTGCATGGGCGGGCACATGGGCTACTTCGGCCCGCCCGACGAGGTGCTGCCGTTCTTCGGCGCCGAGGACTACGCCGACGTCTTCCACAAGGTCACCAACGAGCCCCGGCGCTGGTCGCAGGAGTTCCGCAACTCCGAGGTCTACCGCCGTTACGTCGGTGACGTGGCGCAGGAGCTGGCCCGGATCTCCGATGCGCGCAAGGAACTGGTGACGGTCGCCGCCGCCCCGGTGGCGGAGCCGGTCGCCGAGGCCGTCCTCGATGAGCCGGCCGCCGTCGTGGAAGGCCCGCCGGTGCCCCAGCAGGCCGGTCCGCCGGAGGCGGAGACGACCCGGTTCGCCGACGCCGCCAAACCGGCGCAGTCCGCTCCTTCCGGCGTACAAGATCTGTCTATCAAGGATCGTGCGCGGCATCCGCGCGCGCCGCTGCGGGCCTTCATCACGCTGTGCTGGCGGATGCTCGCCGTGATCGCCTCGGACCGCGGGTATGCCGCGTTCCTGGTGGGATTGCCCCTGGCCCTGGCGATTCTGAGCCGGGCGGTGCCCGGTGACAAGGGGTTGAGCGCGGACCCGGAGGGATTCGCGCTGGAGGGGCAGCGGCTCATCGTCGTGTTCGTGATCGGCGCGGCCTTCATGGGTGTGGCGGTGGCGATCCGCGAGATCGTCAACGAACAGTCGATCTATCGGCGGGAACGGGCGATCGGCCTGTCCCCCACCGCCTATCTGTTGTCGAAGGTCGTCGTCTTCCTGGTCATCGACGCGATCCAGTGCGCGATCTTCGTCTACCTGGCCATGTTCGACCGGCCCAAGCCGCCCGCGGCGCTGGTGCTCGGCGATCCGATGATCGAGATCACGGTGGCGGCGACGCTCGTGGCGATCGCGTCGACCTCGCTCGGCCTGCTCGCCAGCGCCCTGGTGCGCACGACCGAGCAGACGACGCCGATCCTGGTCGTCAGCGTGATGTTCCAGCTGGTGCTCTCGGGTGGCCTGTTCGAGATCACCGGCCAGCGGGCGCTGGAGATCATCTCGGCGATCGACCCGTCGCGGTGGGGCTTCGCCGCCGGCGCGGCCACGACCAACCTCGTCGGCTTCCCCTTCCCGGAGGCGATCTGGGCACCGACCCCGTTCAACTGGTGGCGGGCAGTCGCGGTGCTGCTGCTGCACATCGCGGTGCTCCTGGTCGCGGCCCGGTTCGCGTTGCGGCGGTTCGAGCCCGGCCGGAACTGACGCTTTACGGCCTCGGCGCTCGCGCTCGCGTTGGCCCGCTCGCGCCGGCCCGCTCGCGCGCTTAGGCGCTGGATCAGGGATATCGGTCTAATCTTGGGGAAAGATTCGACAGATATCCCTGATCCAGCGGGGAACGACTCGGGGTGCCGCTCGCGAAAACGCGGGCGGCACCCTCTATTTTGATCGGCATGCCCGAATTGCCGGAGGTCGAGTCCGCCCGCCAGGTCATCGACCGGTACGCCCTGGGCCGGGTGATCGCCGACGTCGACGACACCGACACCTACGTGTGCCGGCCGCATATGCCGGGCGAGATCCGGTCGGCGCTGCTGGGCCGGCGGCTGTCGGCGGTGCACCGGCGCGGCAAGAGCATGTGGTGCGAGACGACCGGGGCTGGTCGTTCCCGCAAACCTGGCCCGTTGCTCGGCCTGCACCTGGGCATGTCGGGCAAGATCGTGGTCGCCGACCGGCACGGGTCCGAGGTGGACGGCGGTGACTACTGGGAGCGCGGTCGCCGGCAGGGTGACCTGCGGTTCACCCGGTTCCGGCTGACCTTTGCCGACGGCGGGTTCCTCGCTTTGGTCGACCCGCGACGGCTGGGCCGCGTACGCCTCGACCCGCCGGTCGAAAAGCTGGGCCCGGACGCGGCGGTGGTGACCCGGGAGGAGTTCCAGTCGGCGATGAGCCGTGGGACGGCACCCGTCAAGGCGCGGCTGCTGGATCAGGAGGCGCTGGCCGGGGTCGGGAACCTGCTGGCCGATCAGGCGCTGTGGACGGCCCGGATCCGCCCGTCCCGGCCGGTCGACGAGGTGTCCGCCGACGACGTCGACCGCCTCTACGACGCCGTACGCGAATCGGTCGGCGACAGCCTCGCCAACGGTGGTGTGCATACGTTGTCGTTCATTCCGGCTCGCCGGGCCGGGGGGACCTGTCCACGGTGCGGTGCGGCGTTGCAGGTCGGCGTGGTGGGCACCCGGACGACCTGGTGGTGCCCGGTCGAGCAGAACTGACCGGTCGAGCAGAACCGACCCGTGCGGTCGACGGTGCCGGCCGAACGATGTCGGTGGCGTGGAGGAGGATGTGAGGCATGGTGGGACAGCTCAAGACGATCGTGATCGACGCGGCCGACATCGCCGGCCTGTCTGCCTTCTATGCGCAGCTCGCTGGATGGACCCAGCGCTACGCCGACGACGAGTGGATCACGATGACCACCGACGACGGCTGGCGGGTCGGCCTGCAGCATGCGCCCGACCATGTGCCGCCGCGCTGGCCCGATCCGGCGTATCCACAGCAGGCGCACCTGGATCTACGCGTGCCCGACCTGGCCGAGGGCACTGGTCGCGCGCTCGCTTTGGGGGCGACCCTGCTCCGGGAGAACGAGACCTGGCATACCTTGGCCGATCCGGCCGGTCACCCGTTCGACCTCTGCCTGAAGGCCGACGACCCGAAGGTGACGCTGATGGGCGTCATGATCGACTGTCCCGACGCCAAGGCGCTGTCGGCGTTCTACAGCGAGCTGCTCGGCAAGCCGATCACGTATGAGGGCGACGGCATGGCCATGATCGGCGAGGAGGGCGACCGCCCGATCATGTTCCAGCAGGTCGACGTCTATACCGCGCCGCAGTGGCCGGATCCGGCCCATCCGCAGCAGTTCCATTTCGACATCATGGTCGACGACATCGAGGTGGCCGACCGGGCGGCGCTGGCCCTCGGCGCCCGGCGGATGCCCGGGTTGGGCGACAACTGGCACGTCTACGCCGACCCGGCTGGAAAGCCGTTCTGCCTACTCTGGCCGGTGGAGTAGCGGCGCGCGAGGACTGCCCTGTGACGACGCGGAGAGTCAGGCGCGCCGGGTCAGTTCGGTGAGGACGCCGGAGACCTGCAGGATGGTTTGCACCATGCCGCCGACGTTGACCAGGTAGAGCGCCCGGCCGTCGTCGCGCGCCTCGCGTTGCGCCGTGACGAGGGCGCCGATGCCGGCCGAGTCGCAGTAGGTGAGCGCGGCCAGGTCGAGTTCGACGACCTTCGCGGGTGCTTCGAGCACGGCTTGGGCGAGCAGCGCCTTCGAGTCCAGGTCGAGTTCGCCGGCCAGGGCGACCCTGGTCACGGCGGCGTCGCCGGAGATCTCGACGGTCAACATCGGTACACCCTAACGTGATTCGATCATTGCTTCACCGCTCGTCGGCCTCGGAACTGTCGGGGGGCTCGCTGCCGCCGCGCAGCGACGACGACGATGGACGGATGTCGATGACTGCGGTGACCGTCGTGCCCAGCGGACTGGAGTCGACGGCGAACCGGTCGGCGAAGACGCGGGCCAGCCACAGGCCGCGGCCGCCGGGTGCGGACGGCGACGGCGGCCGCCAGCCGGCCCGATGGCTGCGCGGGATGCCCGGCCCCCGGTCGAACGCCTGGCACACGAGCCGCCCCCGGTAGAGGGCGACTTGCAGCCGGCCTTCTCCGTCGCAGTGCACGACGATGTTCGCCACGAGTTCCGTCGCGACCAGGACGAGCACGGACCGGACCCGGGGCGGCACGCCCCAGGCCGCGCACTCGGTGTCGAGCTGCCGCCGGATCGGCTCCAGATCGGCCGAGGTGAACGGGCCGTCGATCCGCAGGCGGCGCTGGTCCACGACGGGACGGTCGGCAAAGTCGGGCATGCGGTCCTTCCAGTCGACGGGGGCCATCGTGTCGACTGCTACCCTGCCACGCCGCTCGGCTAACCTGCCTTGTCGCCTATGCCCGAAACGAGAGGTCTACGAGGTGGGTGTGGCGGTCAGCGGCGGGCGGGACGGGCGATCAACGCGGCCGTATGCCCGAAGCCGAGCACCCAGGTCGCCGCGGCGAAGACCGCGACGACGCGGATCAGCGGGCCGCCTTCGGCGTACGCCTGACCGAGCACATTGCCGCCGGTCAGCGCACCCACGACGAGCACCGTCAGAGCGAACCCGAGACGCGCGGCCCGGCTGCGGATGCGGTGGGTGACGAAGTCGCCGATCAGGTCGGCGTACGCGGCCTTCATGGCGCGCAGCACCGCGCCGACCAGCTTGAACTGAGACACGGCTTCGAGGATGCCGGGTGAGCTGGCCGGCGACCTCCCCAAAGCAGGCCGATCAGCCCACCGATCGGACCCGGTCGACGATGGCACGAACCGCCGATACCCACATGGACCGCGCCTTCGGGAGATCATGGGAGCATGCCGCAGCGTATCGAGGATTACGGGCTTATCGGGGATCTGCACACCGGGGCACTGGTCGGCCGGGACGGCTCGGTGGACTGGCTGTGCCTGCCCCGGTTCGACGCACCCGCGTGCTTCGCCGCGCTGCTCGGCGGCCCGGAGGCGGGGTTCTGGCGGATGGCGCCCGCGGACGGCGGCCCGGCGACGCGACGGCGGTACCGCGGTGACTCGCTCATCCTCGAATCGGAGTGGGAGTCCACCCAGGGCACGGTCCGGGTGGTCGACTTCATGCCGCCCCGCGGGGAGGCCGCGGACATCGTGCGGGTCGTCGAGGGGGTCAGCGGCACCGTGCCGATGAAGATGGCGCTGCGGCTGCGGTTCGACTACGGCCGCATCGTCCCGTGGGTACGCCACCTCGGCGGTCAGCTCGCGGCGATCGCCGGCCCGGACGCGGCCTGGCTGAGCACGCCGGTCAAGGTCTACGGCCAGGACTTCACCAGTTACGCGGAGTTCACGGTGACCGCCGGTCAGCGGGTGCCGTTCGTGCTGACCTACCGCCCGTCGCACGAGCCGACGCCGAAGCACGTCGACCCGGGTCAGGCGCTGGCCGACACCGAGCAGTTCTGGGCGGACTGGATGACCCGGTTCCGCTACGACGGCCGGTGGCAGGAGCCGGTGCGGCGGTCACTGATCCTGCTCAAGGCCCTCACCTACGCCCCGACGGGCGGCATACTCGCGGCGGCCACGACGTCGTTGCCGGAGCAGCCGGGCGGCCCCCGCAACTGGGACTACCGCTACTGCTGGCTGCGGGACGCGACGTTCACGCTGCAGGCGTTGCTCGGCACCGGGTTCGTCGCCGAGGCCAAGGCCTGGCGCGAGTGGCTGCTGCGGGCGGCCGCCGGCGATCCCGCCGATCTGCAGATCATGTACGGGATCGACGGCACGCGCCGCCTCACCGAATACACGTTGGACTGGTTGCCCGGCTACGAACAGTCGTCGCCGGTGCGCGTCGGCAACGCGGCGTCGGGCCAGTTCCAGCTGGACGTGTGGGGTGAGGTCCTCGACGGGCTGCACCAGTCGCGCGCGGTCGGCATGGGCGCCACCGACGAGGCGTGGGATCTGCAGCGGGCGTTGCTGGACTACCTCGAAAGCCATTGGGACGAGCCCGACAACGGGTTGTGGGAGGTCCGAGGCGACCGGCAGCACTTCGTGCACTCGAAGGTGATGGCGTGGACCGGCTTCGACCGCGCGGTGCAGGCCGTGGAGAAGTTCGGGCTGCCGGGCGACGCCGATCGGTGGCGCGCCGCGCGGGACGCCGTGCACGCCGAGGTCTGCGAGCGCGGCTTCGATCCCAGCCGCAACACGTTCACACAGTTCTACGGCTCGCGCGGGCTCGACGCCGCGCTGCTGCTGCTGCCCCGGGTCGGCTTCCTGCCCTGGGACGACCCGCGGGTGGCGGGCACGGTCGACGCGCTGCGGCGCGAGCTGAGCCACGACGGCTTCCTGCTGCGCTACGACCCGCGGGCCGACGGGGGCGTGGACGGTCTGCCCGGCACCGAGGGCGCGTTCATCGCCTGCACCTTCTGGCTCGCCGAGGCCCTGTCCGGGATCGGCCGGGATCGGGAGGCGGTGGAGCTGTTCGAGCGGCTGCTCACGCTCCGCAACGACCTGGGCATCCTGGCCGAGGAGTACGACCCGGTCGTGGGTCGCCATCTGGGCAACACGCCGCAGGCGTTCAGCCACGTCGGCCTGGTCAATGCCGCCCGGCGTCTCGGTTAAATCAGTTGTTATACGCCGAAAGCCGTGACCAGGATGACTATATGACCACCACCACCCGACGGGCCGACATGTTCACCGAGGACGGCCGCCCCTCCGACGACGACCCCCGCGAGCACGGCCCCTCGATGGCCGACGAGCGCACCACGCTGGCCGAGTCGTTGCGCTGTCAACGCCTCACCCTGGAGCTGAAGTGCGCCGGACTCGACGCCGAGCAGATGGCCCGGCGCTCGGTCGAGCCCTCGACGATGTCGCTTCTGGGACTCGTGCGGCACCTCGCCGAGATGGAGCGCGGGACGTTCCGCGTCCTGCTCGCCGGCCAGGATGTGCCGAAGTTGTACTGCTCCGAGACCAACCGTGACGGCGACTTCGACGGTGCGGTCGCCGACCCCGAGGTCGTCGCCGAGGCCTGGGCGGCATGGCGGGCCGAGGTCGAGTTCTCCACCCGGTTCCTCGCCGACGCGCCGAGCCTCGACGCCATCGTCGACGATCCCGAGAACAAGCACGGCAGTGGCGGTGGCTCGCTGTCTTATCGAGACGTCGTGCTCGGCATGGTCGAGGAGTACGCCCGCCACATGGGCCACGTCGACTTCCTGCGCGAACGGATCGACGGCCGGATCGGGCAGTAGCCCGTAGGCTCAGGCCGCCGCCGGTTCGGCCCCACCGGTGCCGGGGTCCTCGCCGTCCTCGCCGTCCCCGGCGTCGGCCGGATCGTCGGCGACGACCATCGGCGTGAGCACGACCTTGACCGCGGCCGCGATCGGGATCGCCATGAGCGCGCCGACCAGGCCGAGCACGGTCCCGCCGATCAGCGCCACGACCAGGACGGCCACCGGCGACAGGTCGACCGCGTTACGCATCACCCGCGGCTGGATCAGGTAGTTCTCGATCTGCTGGTACGCGATGAAGAACAACAGCACGACGATGGATCGTGGCCAGATCCCGACGGTCAGCAACGAGACCCCGACGCCGATGATGGCGCCCAGGCTGGCCCCGATCATCGGGATGAGGTCGGTGATGGCGACCATGACGGCCAGCGGGACGGCGTACGGGACGCCGACGGCTTGGAAGCAGATGAACGCGGCCACTCCGGCGATGAGCGAGATGACGATGTTGCCGATCATGTAGCCGCCGACCTTGTCCACGACGACGGCGACGATGTGCGCGCCCCGACGGCGGTGCGCGGGCGGGAACAGGCGCACCACACCCCGCTGCAACCGCGGCATGTCGGCCATGAAGTAGATCGACAGCACGAGCACGGTCAGCGCGGCGGCGATCGTGCCGAACAGCTTCTGCACGAAGCCGAGCGCGCCGTTGGCGATCCGCCCCGGCAACTCACCCGCGAGCGAGGTCAGCCGGTCGGTGAGGTTGTACCGGTCGGTGATCTCCTGGATGGCGCGGGACTTCTCCGACCACGTCTGCACATAGCTCGGCAGCTTCTGCAGCAGGGTCCCGCTCTGGTCCACGACCGGCGGCACGATCGACCACACGAACAAGCCGAACAGCGCGACGAGGACCAGGATCACGATGCTGACCGCCCAGCTGCGGTGGAGCCCTCTGCGTACCATCCAGCGCACAGCCGGATCGAGGCTGACCGCGACGAACAACGCGATCAAGACCAGGACGAGGATGTTGCGGACGGTGTAGAGCCCGAGCACCACCGCGGCGACGGCCACGACCCCGGCAGCGCCGGCGACCGCCCACCGGAACACCAACGACGGCGGTACGCGGTCGGCGAGCGACCTTCCGGCGGGATCAGGCTCTGCCATCGTCCCATTGAAGCACGAGCGGCGGGCATGTCGTCCCGAGCCCGTCCCCCGGGCCCCCTGGGTTCTCAGCTGTCTCCGGCGCTGTCGAGGATGATGTCCGTCAGCTCGCGGAGAGTCTTGATGCGATGCGTGGCCTGCGAGAAGTCTTGTGCTTGGGTGAAGTCGTTGTGGACGACGGCGCAGTCGATGCCGGCCGCCACCGCGGAGTTCAGACCGCGAGAGGAGTCCTCCACGACCAGCGTCTCCTGCTGGGCGGCGCCGAAGCGCCGCAAGCCGGTCAGGTACGGTTCGGGGTGCGGCTTGGCGAGCCGGTAGTCCTCGCGGACGAGGACGAAGTCCATGAACCTCCGGATGTCGCGCTGGGCGTGGATGACGTCGAAGTCGGCGCGTTTCGCCGTCGTCACGATGGCCATGCGCACGTGCCGGGACAGGTCGGCGAGTGTCTCGACGACGCCTTCGATCTCGATGGCCTCGGTCTTGAGGTACTCCTGGTAGTGATCATCGCGAATCCGGCGCAGGCGGCTGATGGTCTCCTCGTCGACACCGGCGGCCCTGGCCTGGGCCCAGGTGCCCAATCCCTGGCTCATGTCCCGCAGGTATCGGTCTTTGTCGACGGTCAGGCCGATGCCGGCCAGGGCGCGTTCGCCGGCTCGGTAATACCAGAACTCGGTGTCCACCAGAACCCCGTCGTGGTCGAACAGGATGTACTTCTTCACCGTCGTGATCCTTCTCGGTCGCCGCGCCGTGATCACCGATACGTTATGCCGGTACGCGCAGCCGCTGGGCTTCGCGGAGCACCTCAGCCCGCAGGGCCTCGTCGTCGAGGCGGCGGCACACCTCCAGGGCGGCCCGCAGTTCGCCGGAGGCCTCGCCGATGCGGCCGGCTCGGGACAGCACCTCCATGCGGTCGATCCGGATCTCCCGGGCCAGTTCGGCGGAGTTGAGCCGTTCCGCGGCCACGAGCGCCCGGTCGAGGTGTGCCAGTCCTTCGGCGACCTCCCCGGCGGCGGACAGCGCCTTGCCGAGCTGCATCCGGGTGTAGATCTGGCCCACTTCGTCGGCCAGTGCCTGGCGGATGCCGTACGCCTCACGCAGCAGCTCGATCGATTCTCCGAGCACACCGCGTACGCGTTGGTGCATGCCGAGGCTGTGCAGCAGCAGGCTGGTCCAGGGTGGATCGTCGTGTTCGCGGGCGAGTTTCAGTCCGGCGCGCAGGGATTGTTCGGCGGCGTCGAGGTCGCCCCATTCGGTCTGGAAGATGCCGAAGGTGTTGAGGGTGGTGATGCGTTCGACGGGATCGTCCACCTGCGGCAGCAGCGCGATCGCGGGCCGGACCTCGGCTTGGGACTCCGGGTAGCGGCGTAGCCGTTGGAGGTTGATGGCAAGCAGCCGCCGGGCGACCAGTTCGGCGCGGGGGTCGCCGGCGGTGGAGGCCAGTGCGACCACCCGGCCGCCGACGGCCACCGTGTCGCGAAATGTCCCGGCGAGCCCGTCGTGGCTGGTCAGGTGACGGAGGATCTCGACGCCGACGGACAGCGGCACCGACGGCAGGTCGGGCAGGGCGAACAGCAGTTCGCGCATGGATGCCGAGTTTTCGGCCAGCCACTGCACGCCCTGGGCCCGCGTACGCGGATCGGCGGGGGTGGCGCGGGTGAGCGGGCTCGGCGGGAGCGTTCGACCGGCCAGTGGGCGTACGCAGAGCCAGGCTCGCCGGGCGGATTCGGCGTAGCACCAGGCCGCCCGGTGGATCGCCGGTCCGGTGTCGGCGGTGGGCAGGTCGTCGGCGACTTCCCGGGCGAACAGGCGCAGCAGGTCGTGCAGCCGGAGGCGGCCGTTGTCGCTGGTCACGAGGTGCAGTTCGACGAGCCGTCCGACGCTGGCGTCGGCGTGGGCGGTGTCGGCGAGGGCGTAGGCGATTTCGGCGGAGCAGTCGGACACCGGCAGCAGCCCGAGGAGGCTGAACAGTTTCGCGGCGTCCCGGTCGACCGGGTCGGCGCTGCCGGCGAGGGCGACGAAGCTGGACCGGAAGGTCGCGCGTACGCCGGTGTCGCGGTAGCCGAGTTCGCTCAGCCGCAGCCGGTCGTCGCTGAGCCGCAGTGCGAAGTCGCCGACGGTCAGGTCGGTCCGGCTGGCCAGCCGGGCGGCGGCCATGCGCAGGGCCAGCGGCAGCCCGCCGCACAAGTGCGCGATCTGCCGCAGCGCGCCGTCGTCGGCCTCGCCGTGTGCTTTGAGCAGCCGCACCGCGGTGTCGATGTCCAGAGTCGACAGCGTTTGGCGGGCGGTCACGTCGAGGTCGGCGAGGCGAGGCCGGGAGGTGATGACGACGGTGCAGCCGGGTCCGTTGGGCAGCAGCGGACGGACCTGGTCGGCGTCGAGCACGTTGTCCAGCACGACGAGCAGCCGCCGGTCGTGGGTGAGGCTGCGCCAGCGGGCGGACAGCCCCCCGAGGTCCTCGCGGCCCGGCTCGGGTTCGCCGAGTGAGCGCAGCAGCCGGACCAGGACCTCCGCCGGGTTGGCGGGCCGCAGGCCGCTGTGGCCGCCGTGCAGGTCGACGTAGATCTCGCCGTCGGTCTGGCGGTCGGCTTGCCCGGCCTCGGCGCGGAGGTGCTCGCTGATGCGGTGGGCGAGTTCGACGGCGAGGGTGGATTTGCCGATGCCGCCGGGGCCGTCGATGCTCAGCACCACCGGGTAGCGACGTACGCCGGGGTCGGCGACGGCGTCGAGCAGTTCGGCGACGGCGGCGTCCCGGCCGACGAACACGGGCGGCCGCGCGGGCAGTTCGTGCGGGACGACCGGGCGGGACGGCGCTGAAGGGGACGCCACGACGACGGCCGGTTCGCGGGCCAGGATCGAGCGTTGCAGGTCGACCAGCTCCGCGCCGGGGTCGACGCCGAGTCGTGCCGCCAGCTCCGTCCGGGCCCGCTGGTACGCCTCCAGCGCGCCCGCGGTGTCGCCGCCCGCCGCGAGCGCCCGCATCAGCAGCGCCCACAGGCCTTCCCGGGTCGGATGGTCGGCCAGGGCCTGGCGCAGTTCCTCCGGCAGGCGGGGATCCGGTCCCTGCCGCAGGCGCAGGTCGGCGTACTCCTCCATGGCGACCGCGCGCCGTTCGGTGATGGTGACGAGCTGATGCTGCAGGGGCACGTCGGCGGGCAGGTCCTCGCCGCACGCGCCGCGCCACATGCCCAGCGCCTTCTCGTAGTGCCGTTCGGCGGCGGACAGGTCGTCGGCCGATCGGGCCAGCCGGGCGGCCGCCACTTCGGCGCTGAACTGGCCGAGATCGCTGTCGGTGGGAGCCACGTCGAGCCGGTAGCCGCCGTCGCGGGCGTGCAGGACCGGGCCGAGCGCCTTGCGGAGCCCGTAGGCGTAGGTGCGCGCGTTGGCGGTGGCGGAGGTGGGCGGGTCGTCCCAGAGCAGGTTCAGCAGTCGGCGCATCGGCAGCACGCGCCGGGGCTCCAGGAGCAGGGCGACGAGCAGTGTGCGTTGCTTCGGGCTGCCCAACTCGAGGTCACGCCCGGCCCGGCTGGCGATCGTCGGGCCCAGAATGTGAAAGCGCAGCTCCGACAACGGCGACTCCCCTCCCCCGCGGCGCGTCCCCGTCGACGGCGCCAGATCGATTCAAGCAAATCCGGCGCGCGGCGGCACGCCGACGCGCAGTCGTCCGCTTCGATGTATTCGGGCGGACGCGAGCGTCTGACCTCAATGGACGGTCTCGAAAATTCTTTCACTTCTTGCGCTTTGCGATCTTCACAACGGCGGCGTTTATTGATATCTATATGCGACCGAGTTCCACCGAGTTCACCCCCGACCCGGAGGCCCCCTTGACTCGATCGCGTCTGCTCACGCTGTCGGCCAGCCTCGCAGCCACCCTGACTGTGCTGGTCGGCCTCGTGGCCACCCCCGCGAACGCCGCGTCCACCGTCCGCTACGTCGCCCTCGGCGACTCCTACTCCTCCGGCGTCGGCGCCGGCAGCTACACCGCCGAAAGCGGCTCATGCCAACGCAGCACGAACGCGTACCCCGCGTTGTGGGCGGCCGCGAACGCCCCGGCGTCCTATGTGTCGGTCGCCTGCTCCGGCGCCACCACGACGAGCGTCGCCAGCAGCCAGCTGTCCGCCCTGAGCAGCACCACCACGCTCGTCAGCATCACCATCGGCGGCAACGACATGGGCTTTTCCACCATCATGCGGACGTGCGCCCTCTACGGGACGACCGAATGCGTGGCCGCCGTGCAGGCGGCGGAGGACAAGGCCAACGCGACCCTCGCCGGCCTGCTGAACACGCTCTACGGCAAGATCCGGGCCAAGGCGCCCAACGCCAAGGTCGTCGTGCTGTCCTACCCGGTGTTCTACCAGCTCAACACGTTCTGCGTCGGGTTGAGCGCCACCTCGCACGCGAAGATCGACGAGGGCATCAACCTCATCGACAACATCACGCGTACCGCCGCGCAGAGCAACGGCTTCGTCTTCGCCGACGTCCGCTCCATCTTCGTCGGGCACCAGCTCTGCAGCGGTGACAAGTGGCTGCACGCGCTGAACTTCGCCGAACTCAGCGTCTCCTACCACCCGTTCGCCTCCGGGCAGTCCGGCGGCTACTACCCGGTGTTCCGGAGCGCCGCGGCAAGCTGAGCCGGACGTCAGCACTCCGCCAGGCCGTCGGCGACAGATCCTCGTCGACGGCCGGCCTGACACCGGTCGCCATCAGCTGACCGGACATGCGAAGCTGTGGATCATGACGCAGCTCTTCCACCCCGGTCAGCACATCCTGTTCATCGGCGACAGCATCACCGACTGCGGCCGCCGCGACCACATGGCGCCGTACGGCGACGGCTACATGAGCCTGGTCCGGGCGTTCGTCACCGCCCGGCGGCCGGAACTGCACCTGCGCTGGACCAACCGCGGCATCGGCGGCAACACCGTGCGCGACCTCGCCGGGCGCTGGGACGACGACGTCCTCGCCGAAGGACCGGACTGGCTGTCGGTGATGATCGGCATCAACGACGTGTGGCGGTTTTTCACCGGCCGCGCCGACGAGGCCGTCCCGCTGGACGAGTACGAGCGGACTCTGCGCCAGCTGCTGCGCGGTGCGGTCGACACCACCGGATGCCGGCTGATCCTGGCCGACCCGTACATCATCGAAGCCGATCCCACCGACGGTCAGCGGGTCGAAACCGGCCGGTACGCCAAGGTGGTCGAAGCCCTCGCCGAGGAGTTCTCCGCCATCCACGTACGCACCCAGCAAGCCTTCGACCGAGCGTTGACGGTGACGGAGTCGGCCGACTGGGCGCACGACCGGATCCACCCGAACCTGCCCGGGCACGCGATCATCGCCGAGGCGTACCTGGCGGCGCTGGGTCTCTGACGGCGTCGGCCCGGCCGTGGGTAGGCCGGGCCGTGACCGCGATCAGCTGAGCACGCCGTGCTCGGCCCCGTCGAGGATCTGGGCGATGACGTCGGCGACTGCCCCGTCGTCGCAGCCCCCGACCACGACGTCGGCGGCGGCGCGTACCGCCGGATGGCCGTCGCCGACCGCTGCGCCGAGCCCGGCGACGCGCAGCATCGGGATGTCGTTGGGGTTGTCGCCGACCGCCGCCACCTGCTCCAGCGGTACGCCCCGATGACCGGTCAGCCAGGTCAGCGCGGTGCCTTTGTCCACACCGGACGGCAGCAGCTCCACGTAGGTGGGTTCGGAGACGACGACGGTGACGTCGAGCGCGCTGGCCTTCTCGGTGACGCGCTCGGCGACGGCCGTCGAAGCACAGACGATCATCGCCTTGCTGACCTCGGTGGGCGGCAGATCCGACCAGTCACCGACGGCTTCGACCGTGACCCGGTCGCGGGCGGCGTACGCGTCGATCAGCGGCGACGTCACGACCCGGAAGGCCTGGCCGCCGCGGAAGGCGACACCGGCGGCGTCGCCGTCGAGGGCGTCGAGCAGCTCGGTCGCCGCCGCCCAGACGGGCGCGGGCAGGCGACGGTCGAGGAGGATCTCACCGGTCGACAGGTCGCAGATGAGTGCGCCGTTGAGGAGGATCGCCGGACCGGTGAGGTTCAGTTCGGCGTAGTACGGCGCGGCTGACTCCCGGCTGCGGCCGGTGGCGATGACGACCTCTCCCCCACCTGCCCGGAACCGGCCCAGCGCCTCGCGGCTACGCGGCACCATTCGCAGCCGCCGGTCGACCAGCGTGCCGTCGAGGTCGGTCACCAGCCAGCGGTAGGTCACGGCGTCACCTCGTGGCTGGCGGCGAAGGTGTCGAGCACGACGCTGCCGTCGACGGCGAGCGTGCCGACGGTGGCGAGATAGCCGGGGCCGAGCCAGTTCGCGGTGGCCGGCGTACCGGCGGGGCGCAGGCCGAGGAACCGGCCGCCGGCTTGCCGCACGAGCAGGGCCCCGGCGGCGAGGTCCCAGGCGTTGACGCTCAGGCCGAGGGCGACGTCGGCCCAGCCCGCGGCGACGTGCGCCAGGGACAGGGCGGCGCTGCCCGGCCGGCGCAGGGTGCGGTACTCGGTGAGCAGCCGGCCCAGCCGGCCCAGCGCCGGTTCGCCTTCGGCGCGCAGCTCCCGAGGGCTGGGATAGCTGGTGATCAGCAGCGCTTCGGTCTCGGCCGTCGCACCGGCGCTGCGCATCGGGCTTCCGTTGTGGTACGCGCCGTCGGGGCCGGCGGTGAACAGATCGTCGCGGACGGGGTCGTAGATCGCCCCGGCGACCACTTCGCCGTCGACGACAGCGGCGACCGATGTGCAGAAGAAGGCGAGCCCGGCGACGAAGTTCGCGGTGCCGTCGATCGGGTCGACGTACCAGTGCACCGATCCTTCGCCGATGGCGCCACCCTCCTCGCCGACGATGCGGCTGTCGGGGACGGCCGCGAGGATCAGCTCGCGGATCGTGGCCTCGGCCGCCCGGTCGTGGACGGTGACCGGATCGTGCCGGTCCCGTTTGAACTCCATGTCCGGCCGGGACCGGAACGCGGCGCGGAGCTGGTCGGCGACGCAGGTGGCGGCGTCGGCGGCGACGAGGGTCAGGTCCGTCACGCGACGGCTCCCTTCAGCAGGTCGAGCAGCCCGGCGGGGTCGTCGACGACGGCGTCGGGTTCGGCGGCGACCTCGAACGGCTTGTCGTGGGTGTCCCGGGCGATCATCAGGATGGTGGCGCCCACCCCGGCACGGCGACCGCAGACGACGTCCCGGTCGAAGTTGTCGCCGACGTACCAGGCCTGATCCGGGGTGATGCCGAGGCTCCGGCAGGCCACGCCGATCATGTCGGGGTGTGGTTTGCGGATGCCGATCTCGTCGCTGTAGATCTGCAGCGCGAACTGTTTGTCCAGGCCGGCTGCGGTGAGCCAGTCGCGGTGGACGATCCCGGACAGCGCGTTGCTGACGATGCCGACCGGCAGCCCTTGATCTTCGCACCAGCTGAGCAGGTCGATCAGCCCGGCCCGCGCCTGGCGCTGGGAACGCAGTTCGCCCATGCGCCGGCACAGCGGCCAGGCTTGGGTCGCGACGACGGTGCGGGCCTGCTCCGGCCAGTCGATGGCGACGAAGTCGCGCCAGAACATCACCGGGGTGAGTTCGGCCGGGTCGGGGATCCGCGACATGGCGTCCTTCCACGCCGAGTCGGCGGCGGCCCCGGCCAGGATGTCGCGGCGTACCGCGGGAAGGTCGAGGGCGTCGCAGTGGCAGGCACGGAGCAGCTCGCAGACGTCGGCCGCCAGCTCGTCGGCCCAGCTGTCGCGGCGGGTGGTCTGCACGACCACGCCACCGAAGTCCAGCAGCAGGGCGCGGGGCAGGGTGAGGCTCATCGGGCTCCTCCGGTGGTGACGACGGCCTCGCCCGGTTCAGTGCGGCCGGTGGCCAGATCCCAGCCGGGCATCCGGCGGCCGTCCCGCCCGTAGAGGTGCAGATCGGCGGCGGCCGCCCAGGCCACCATCGTGGCCCCCGGCCGGGCGTCGACAGCACGGAACGTCTGGGCGAACAGCTCCGTTCCCCGGCAGCGCAGCTGGACGGTCCAGCTCGATCCGGTGGGCAGCACCGTCTCGACTTCGGCGGGAGCCCGCCAGGCGCCGTCGGGGACGTCGTCGGCGGCCGCGGCCAGGTGCAGCGCCTCGGGGCGTACGCCGAGCGTCGCGCCGACCGGGGGTTTGCCGGCGATGTCGGCGACGAACCCGGCCAGGTGTGTCTCGATGCCGTCGCCGGTGTGGTCGCCGAGCGGGATCAGGTTCATCGGCGGGCTGCCGACGAAGGCGGCGACGAAGACGCTCGCCGGGCGTTCGTAGATCTCCATCGGCGCGCCGAGTTGCTCCACGACGCCTTCGTTCATGACGGCGACGTGGGTCGCCATGGTCATGGCTTCGAGCTGGTCGTGGGTGACGAGGACGACGGTGGACCCAGATCGCTGATGGATGCGTTTGAGCTCCGCGCGCATCTCCAGCCGCAGGCGTGCGTCCAGATTGGACAGCGGCTCGTCGAGCAGGAGCACTTCCGGGTCGACGGCGAGCATCCGGGCGAGTGCGACCCGCTGCTGCTGGCCGCCGGACAGCTGGGAGGGGTAGCGGGTGGCGTAGTCGGCGATGCGGAGCATCTCCATCGCCGAGCGTACGCGCTGGTCTCGTTCGGCGGCCGGCGTCTTGCGCATCCGCAGCCCGAACTCGATGTTGCCGGTCACCGTCATGTGGGGCCAGAGCGCGTAGCTCTGGAAGACCAGTCCCATGCCGCGCCGTTCCGGGGGCACGTAGACGCCTTGCTCGACGCTGTCGAGCAGTTTCGCCCCGACCCTGATGTCGCCGGCGGTGGGCTGTTCCAGGCCCGCGATCATGCGCAGCGTGGTCGTCTTGCCGCAGCCGGACGGTCCGAGCAGGCACATGAAGGCCCCGTCGGGGATGACCATGTCCAGGTCGCGGACGGCGTACTGGCCGGACAGGTAGCTCTTGCTGACGCGCTGTAGTTCGATCCGGGGCATGTCTATCCTCCGAGCCCGCTGGAGAGGTTGCTCTTGGTGAGTCGCTGTGCCAGGTAGGTCACCGCGAAGGAGACGGCGGCGATGACGAGGACCGCCGCGTTGGCCTGCTGGGTGTAGCCGTAGTCGACCAGATGGATCGACAGCGTGGTCAGCAGCGGCATCCCGGCGGTGGCCAGCATGATGACGATGGAGAGCTCCTTGATGCCGGAGATGAACGGCAGGACCACACCGGTGGTCAGCGCGCCCTTCTGGATCGGGATGACGATGCGCCACATGCGCCGCAGCCAGCCGGCTCCGACGACCTGCGCGGCCTCCTCCGGCTCCTTGCCGAGCTGCATCATGGCGGCGATGCCGGACCGTGAGGAGTACGGCAGGTGCGTCACGACCATGACCAGGACCAGCAGGGTCACGGTGCCGTAGAGGGCCGGGATCGGTCCGCGGGGCACGGCGAACAGGGTCAGGTACGCCGCGGCGAACGCGATGCCGGGAACCAGGTAGGGCAGGAACGACACCTGGCGCAGTGTGCCGGCGATCCGGGGGCTGCCGCTGCGGACGACGACGTAGCCGACGAGCAGGCCGAGCAGGCCGCAGAGCACGGCGGACAGGCCGACGATGCGGACGCTGTTCCACAGCGCTTCGTACAGTTCACCCCCGACGAGCAGCCCGTGCGGGAAGCCGACGGCGTCGGGGATCTTGTCGGCGACCCAGAACTTCAGCGTGAAGTTGTCGGCGGAGAACACTCCGGGTGCGTAGGTGACGGTGGACAGCAGCAGGATCAGCAGGGGCGCCACCACACTGGCGGTGAAGACGGCCAACCCGGCCGCGTACGCCGGCCAGCGCCAGCGGCGCAGGTCGGTGGCCCGGTCCATGCTGCCCTTGCCGCCGATGGTGACGAAGCGGCGTTGTTCCCGGACCAGCCGCATGTCGACGAGCACGACCAGGACGCCGAGCAGGACGATGACGGCCGCGATGACGGCGGCCACTCCGGACGAGCGGGTGTGGATGCTGCGGTAGAGGGTGGTGGACAGCAGCGAGTAGTCGGTGGGCAGCCCCAGGATGTACGGGGTGCCGAAGGTGCCCAGCACCCGGCCGAAGATCAGCAGGGTGGCGCTCGACAGCGATGGCAGCAGCAGGGGCAGCACGATGCGGCGCATCGCCTGGCCCCGGCGGGCGCCGAGGACGCGGGCCGATTCCTCCAGCTGGGAGTCGAGCCGCCGCAGGGCGTTGCCGAACAGCAGCAGGACGAACGGGTAGTAGTGCAGGCCGAGGGTCACGATCATCGGCAGGGCGCCGTACGCCAGCCAGTCGGGTGTGCGTACGCCCCAGCTCTCGAGGTAGCCGGGTGTGCCGCCGGATCGGCCGTTCTTGAACAGGGTGAGCCAGGCCAGCGCGAACGTCCACGACGGCAGCATGTAGGGCACCACGAGCGCGCCGGCGAGGAACTTGCGGCCGGGGACGTTGGTCCGGGTGACCAGCCACGCCATCGCGCCGCCGAGGGCGACCGCGAAGACGACGACGCCCACGCCGACGACCAGGGTGTGCCAGAACGGCTCCCAGAACAGGTCGCCGCTGACCGGCGAGCGGAACACCCGCCACAGGTAGTAGCTGGTGCCGGCGCCGACGGGTGCGCCCGCGCGGAAGTCGTCGCCGTACTGGACGCGTACGGCGTCGGAGACGATCGCGACGAGCGGCGCCACGACGAGGTATCCGAAGCCTGCGATGAGCAGCAGGCCGATGAGGGTGGTGGGCTCGGCGAGCAGTACTCGGGCCCGGTAGCGGACCTTGCCGCGCCAGCCGGTGGCCGGCGGGTTGATCACTGACATCTCATGGTCCTCCCCGATGGACCCGGCGGTCGCCCGCCGGGTCCATCGCCAACGGTCAGCCGTGGTTGACGCGCCAGAAGTCCTGGATCGCCTGTCCCTGCTGGTAGTCCTTCATCAGTTGGTCGGACTTGACGGTGAACAGCTGGGTGTCCCAGCCGGTCAGGCCCGGCGGGTTGTTGGTGCTGGCCGGTACGGCCTTGTTGCCCGACAGACCGCCGGAGCCCATCTCGTGGACGATGCCCTCCTGGGTCATCACGAAGTGGATGAACAGCTTGGCGGCGTTCGGGTGCTGCGACTTGGTCGCGATGGCGCCGTATTTGTCGTAGGAGAACCCGACCCAGGGGGTGAGCCCCTGGCAGACGGCCATCTTGTAGCCCTTCTCCTCGACGTCGCGGAACTTGGAGATGGACATGAGGCCGAGGCGGGGCTCCTTCTGCTGGGGCGCCGCGACGGCGGCCGCGGTGTCCTCGTCGGCCTTGGTCAGCACCGGCTTGTTCTTGGCCAGCCGCTTCATCCACTCCCAGCCGGCGTTGGCCTCACTGGCCTGCAACGCCGAGCCGGTGTGCGTCTGGTAGTCCTTGGCCAGGGCGTCGGCGCCGTGCCCGACGGTCTGGGACAGCCACTGGACGAGCGTGGGCTTGCCCAGCGGGTCCTGCAGGACGACCTTGCCGGCCCACTTCGCCTCCGTCAGCTCCCAGAGGCTCTTGACCGGGCAGCCGTTCGGGTACAGGGCGGTGTTGTAGGCCCAGACGTTGGCCTTCGACAGCACCAGCAGCGGGTTGCGGTTGGCCTCGGGGATGTCCTTGGCGAGGTCCGGCGGAATCCACGTCGACACGATGTTGCGGGGTAGCAGCTCGCCGACGAGCACCGGCCCGTCTTCGAACAACGTGACGTCGATGGTGACGTTGCCCGCCTGGTTTTCCCGGGTCATCTTCTCGGCGGTGTCGCCGCTCTTGGACTTCACGCCCTCGGCCTTGATGCCGTATTTGGCCTCGAATGCCTTGGCGACTTCGACGACGTCGCCGCTGGAGTCGTAGGCCAGGACGCTGCCCTCCTTCTTCGCCGCCTCGACGAGGGCGTTGAGGTCGAAGCTGGCGGCGTCCTGGACGGACGCGGAGGGAATCGGGGCGCCACTGCCGGTGCCGCTGCTCGATGGAGCGCAAGCGGCGGCGGCGGTGACCGTGATCGCGAACAGAAGCACCGCCGGGAGGCGGCGCGAGAGGTGGTTCGAACGCAGTGAGTGCCTGCTCACGGTGCAAGCTCCTTCGCTCGTCGGGCGTGGGGTCCGCCCGATGGGGGCACGACCGGCGGTCGTGTGAACAGAAGCGTAACGCCGGACATCGGTTTGTCAAGACATACTTACGTATACGTTAACGGCCGTTCACAATGCGCGCTTCAGCATGGCGTCTGCCAGGGCGTCCGCGCATTCGGCCAGGCGCAGGCCGAGCACGTCCAGCCGCCGCAAGAGCTCCCGCCGTTTCAGAACGGCCGCGTCCACCTCACCGGTCAACAGCGCGGCGACAGCGACGCCGTAGAGATGGCGCACCCGGCCGGCCCGCTTGTGCGCGGCCAACGCCGCGGCGGGCACGTCATAGGGCCGCGACGGGACACGGTCCACCGCCCGGCGCAACTCCTTCAGCCCCAGATCCACCTGTTCGAGCAGGGCGACGGCGGTGCCGTCCAGGCGTACGCCGTAGAGATCGGTCTCGCGTACGTAGTCGCGCAGGTGGTCGAGGACGTCGTCGACCGAGCGGGACAGCCGGAACAGGTCCTCGCGGTCGATCGGGGTGGTCAGCGCCGCCGACAACTCCGGCACCAGTTGAGCCCGGTACGCGTCGCCGCGGTGTTCCAGATCGGACATCTGCTGCCGGGCTCCGGCCGGATCGAGGCGTCCGGCGGTCACGGCGATGGCCAGCGTGACGCCGTCGACGGCGGCGTCGATCTGTTGCAGCAGTACGCCCACGATGCGGCGATGTGATCGGCCCGCCAGGTCGTCGAAGAGGCGGCGCATCCGGGCCTTCACCCGGACGCCCGGACGAGACCGCCGACACCCAGCCCGAGCAGGATGGCGATCGGCAGGGTGACGAGCCAGGCCAGCACGACGGGCCGGGCGAACTGCCACCGCACCCGGCGTACGCCCTGGCTGGCTCCCGCCCCCACCAGGCCGGCAGCCATCGACTGGGTCATCGACACCGGCGCGCCCAGGCCGGCGCTGCCGAACACCGCCGCCGCGGCGGCCAGTTCCGCCGAGACCAACCGCCAGGGCCGCATCGACAGCAGCCCGAAGGTCGCACCCCGGGCCATCCGTCGCAGACTGGCCACCGCACCCGCGCCGAACGTCACGGCCAGCGCCACCAGCACCGGCCAGCCGAGTGCACGCATGCCGGGCGCGCCCCGGGCGACGGCCATGCCGACGCCGGCGACGGCGAACATCTTCTGGCCGTCGTTGGCCGCGTACGCCAGGCTTTGGCCGGTGAACGCGACGACGTGGACCGCGCGCAGCACGCCGGGCAGCCGATGGGTCGTCGGCAGCCGCCGGGCCAGCCCGCCCAGCAGCAGGCCGAGGCCGCCACCGACGAACGGAGCCGCGGCGGCGACCACCAGCACTTTGCCCAATGTGGACCACGAGGTGCCCGCACCGGCGGTGGTGGCGGCGCCGGCAAGCGCCCCGAGCACCGCGAGCGTGATGCTCGTCGGCACTCCCCGCCAGGTCAGCGCGGCCACGAGCAGCATCGCCGATGCCACAGCCACCAGCACGATCAGCGGGCCCCGGGGGTCGACCGGATCGATCAGGCGCTCGGTGAACGTGCGGGCGACGGCGAGCCCGAAGATCGCCGGACCGGCTGCGACCGCGCTGACCAGCAGGGCCAGCACCGCCCACAGCGGCACCTCCCGGTGGCGGGCGGCCAGCGCCAGCATCGCCGCGCCGTCATTCGCCCCGCACACGAAGACGAAGGCTGCTGCCACCACGGCGAATCCCGCCACCATGGGACTCACCAGTGACCGCGCTGACTCGCCTTGCCGGTGCGGTAGGCAGCCTGTGCGTCGGCCACGTCGGCCGTGGTGCCCACTTGGGCGACCGGCACGTCCCACCAGGCGTCAGAGTCCGGGCCGGGGTCGCCGGTGAGGGCGGTACGGGCGTAGACGACGGTTGCGCGGTCGGCTTGGCGGGCCTTGCCGAGCGCGGACCGCAGTTCGTCCACAGTGGTGGGGGTGATCACCGCCGCGCCGAGGCTGGCGGCGTTGGCGGCCAAGTCGACCGGCAGGTCGCCGCCGTCGAATCCACCCGCCGGGGAGCGGTAGCCGTAGGAGGTGCCCAGTCGCTCGCCGCCGACGCTCTGCGACAGCGCGCCGATGGACGAGAAGCCGCGGTTGTCGACCAGCACGACGGTGATCTTGATGTTCTCGGCGACGGCGGTCGCCAGCTCCTGCGCCATCATCAGATAGGAGCCATCGCCCACCAGCACGAACACTTCGGCGTCGGGGTCGGCCAGTTTGACGCCCAGGCCACCGGCGATCTCATAGCCCATGCACGAGTAGCCGTATTCGACGTGGTACTGGCCGGGGCGGGCCGCGCGCCACTGCCGGTGCAGGTCGCCCGGCATCGAACCGGCCGCGCACACCATGACGTCGCCGGGTTCGGCGGCGTCGTTGACCGCGCCGATGACCTGCGTCTGCGTCAGCGGACCCGGGGCGGCTCGGCCCGCGTCGATCTGCGCCTCCCACGCCGAGACCTGCTCGGTCCACGAACGCTCCGGCGCGCTCCAGCCGTCGAGCGCGGTCCCCAGCTCCACCAGGCCCGCGCGCGCGTCGCCCACCAGGGGCACCGCCGAGGCCAGCTTGTACGCGTCGAAGCCGGCGACGTTGAGGGTGACGAAGCGTACGCCCGGATCGGCGAACAGGGTTCGCGACGCGGTGGTGAAGTCGCTGAACCGGGTGCCGATGCCGAACACCACGTCGGCCTGGCGGACCAGCGCGTTGGCGGCGGTCGAGCCGGTGACGCCGACCGGTCCGGCCAGCATCGGGTGACCGTGCGGCAGCGAGCCCTTGCCCGCTTGCGTCTCCACCACCGGTACGCCGGCTGCGGCGGCGAAAGCGGCCAGTTCTTCCGAGGCACCGCTGTAGACGACTCCGCCGCCCGCGATGATGACGGGCCGTGCCGCGGATCGCAGCAGGTCGGCGGCGTCGCGCAGCAGCTGCGCGTCTGGTCTTGGGCGGCTGATGCGCCAGATCCGGGTGCGGAACAGCTCGTCCGGGAAGTCGTACGCCTCGGCCTGCACGTCTTGGGGCAGGCACAGGGTGACCGCACCGGTCTCGGCCGGATCGGTCAGCACCCGGCACGCCGCCAGGAGCGCGGCGGGCAGTTGTTCCGGGCGGTGGATGCGGTCCCAGTAGCGGCTGACCGGGCGCAGCGCGTCGTTGACGGTCGCGTCGAGAGAACCGGGGTCTTCCAGTTCCTGCAGGACGGGATTGGCGACGCGGGTCGCGAAGGTGTCGCCGGGCAGCAGCAGAACGGGCAGCCGGTTGATGGTGGCGAGGGCGGCGCCGGTCACCAGATTCGTGGCTCCCGGCCCGATCGAGGTGGTGCACGCGTAGGTCGAGGTACGCAGCGTGGTCCGGGCGTACGCGGCGGCGGTGTGCACCATCGCCTGTTCGTTGCGGGCCTGGTGATACGGCATCGCCGGGCCGGCCTGCAGCAGCGCCTGCCCCAGCCCGGCGACGTTGCCGTGGCCGAAGATGCCGAACACTCCGGCGATCAACCGGCGCCGTTCGCCGTCGCGCTCGGTGAACTGGTTGGCGAGGAACGTCACCACCGCTTGGGCAACGGTCATCCTCATGCGAGTCTCCCTTGGTGTGACGTCATCGGCACCCGCGGGTCGATCGGCTGATCGCGCCACGAGTCCCGAATCCAGTGGTACGCCGGATCGTCGGCGCACGCCATGCTGCGTACCGGGCCGGGTCCGGCGAGCACGTTGAGGTAATAGAGGTCGTATCCCGGGGCGGCGGCGGACGGGCCGTGGTAGCCGTCGGGCACCAGGACGACGTCGCCGGTCGACACTTCGGCCAGCACCTCGGTCGTGCCGTAGACGCGCTGGTATGCCGGGCCGCCGGTCTCGAAGTAGTAGATCTCCTCCAGGACGGCCTCGCCCGGGCCTTCGGTGTCGTGCTTGTGCGGTGGATACGAGGACCAGTTGCCGCCGGGCGTCAGCACCTCGACCGCCACGAGTTTGTCGCACTCGAAGGCTTCCGGGGCGCAGAAGTTCGTCACCTGCCGGGACGCCGGCCCCGCTCCGCGTACCTCGACGGGCACCTCTTCGGCCGGGCCGTAGCGGAAGGGCAGGCGGCGGCCCGCCCGGGCGGAGGGCAGCGCGAGCCGGACCGGGCCCGCCGCCCGCAGCGTGACCTCGGCCTGGATCGGCAGGTACGCGAAGTCGGTGACGCGGTCGAAGACGTCGTCGCGGCCGGTCAGCTCCATGGAGACGCCGTCGCACGTCACCTCGCACCCGCCGGACAGCGGGACGACGAGCATCTCCTCGCCGCCGGTGCTGAGGCTGAAGCTTCCGGTGAACTCCACGATCCGCAGGCCGCAGTAGGTCCAGCCCGCTCGTTCGGGAGTGATGACGACTGGTTGCTCCGGGGCGGCCGCGGCCGTTCCCGCCGGTATGTACATGGTCACCTCACCATCGCCGCGGCGGCGTCGACCGCGGCCGCGACGTCGTCATCGGGCGGGTACAGCAGCGCTCGTCCGACGACCAGACCGCGCACGCCCGGGTTGGTCAGCGCCTTCTGCCAGCCCGCGTAGGCCTGCTCGCCGGCCGAGTCGCCGCCGAGCAGCAGGACCGGCAGGGTGGTGGCCTCCAGCACGCGGTCCATGTCCTCCACGACCGGCAGCTTCAGCCACGTGTACGCCGAGGTGGCACCCAATGCCTGCCCGACGCCGATGGCGCGGATGAGGGCGCCCGGGTCGGTGTCGAGCTGGGCCTTGCCGTCGATCCTGCGCACGGGCAGCGGTTCGACCATCGCCATCATGCGACCGCGGGCCAGCTCGGTGACGGCCTTCCCGCAGGCCTCCAGGGTGCTGGCGGTGCCGGGATCGCCGGGGTCGATGCGGCACAGCATCTTGCCGCCGTCGAAGCCCATGTCGGCGATGGTCCGCGCGTCGTAGCCGGTGAAACGATCGTCCAGTTCGAACACGGTGCCGGTGAGCCCGCCGCGGTTCATCGAGCCGATGACGAGCCGGTCGTCGAGCTCGCCCATGAGCAGCAGGTCCTCGACGATGTCGGCGGTGCCGACCACGCCGTGCACGCCGGGGCGGGACAGCGCTGTCCGCAGCCGGTGCAGCAGGTCGATGCGGCTGGCCATGGCGTCCGGCTTGTCGCGTACGCCGATCGACCCGCGCGCCGGGTGGTCCGCGGCGATGATCATGAGTCGCTGCTCGCCCCAGGCCACCGGGCGGCGGCGGGCGAGGGCGGCCTCGGTGATCCGCTCCGGTCGCCCGGCCCGCTGCCGGACCAAGGACCGGATCTCGTCGTCGGAGGTCATCGGGTCTCTCCCATCATCTGGCGCACTTCGTCGGTGGTGGGCATGGCGTCGGAACAGGCCAGCCGGGCGGCGACGTGCGCCCCCGCGGCGTTGGCGAAACGCAGGGTCTCCTCCAGCGGCCATCGCTGGACGAGGCCGAGGCACAGCGCACCGCCGAACGCGTCTCCGGCGCCGAGCCCGTTGACCACGTCGACGGCCACCGGCGGCACGACGACGCGTTCCCCGGTCGCTGTGGCGGCCAGGACTCCGGCCGGGCCGAGTTTGACGATCGCGAGGCGTACGCCGTGGGCGAGCAGCGCGTCGGCGGCGGCCTCCGGTGCGCGCTGCCCGGTGGCGACCTCGCACTCCTCCTGGTTGCCGACGGCGACGGTGATCGCGCCGGAGGCCAGTGCGCGGCGGACTTCGCGTTCGGCGTCGCGCCGATCGGTCCACAGCATCGGCCGGTAGTCCAGGTCGAGGACGGTTTCGCCGGCGGCGTCGCGGCGGATGCCGAGGATCTCCTCGTGGGCGGTGCGGCTGGGTTCGGCGGACAGGCCGGTGCCGGTCAGCCAGAGGATCCGGGCCGTCGCGATCGCCTGGCGATCCAGTTCTTCGGGCCGGATCTCCAGGTCGGGTGCTTTCGGCTCGCGGTAGAAGTAGATCGGGAAGGTGTCGGGCGGGAAGATCTCGCAGAAGGTGATGGGCGTCTTGGCACCGGCCACCGGCGTGACGAAGGTGTCGTCGACGCCGTAGCCGCGCAGCGCGGTGTGGACGAAGTCGCCGAACGGGTCGTCTCCGGTGCGGGTGACGACCGCCGATCGCAGGCCCAGCCGGGCGGCGGCGACGGCCACGTTCGTCGCGCTGCCGCCGAGGAACCTGGCGAACGTGTCTACGTCGGACAGTGGCACCTTGGAGCGCAGCGGATAGAGGTCGATCCCGACCCGGCCGACGGTGATGAGGTCATGCGTCACGGCGTGCTCAACAGCTCGACGAGGTAGTCCAGGCTGCGCCGGACGTCGCCGGCCGGGCCGGCGTCGGAGGCGGGTTCCGCGGCCAGGACGGCGTCCTGCTCCATCACGTACCAGCCGTCGTATCCGGCGGCCGACAACGCGGCGATCACGTCGGCGATCCCGGCGTCACCCCGGCCGAGCGGCCGATACATGCCGGCGGCGACGGCGTCGCGATATCCGATGCCACCGTCGCGTACGCGGGCCGCCATCGTGGCGTCGACGTCTTTGAGATGGGCGTGCGCGACGCGGCCGGCGGCCTTGGCGGCGATCTCCGCCGGGCTGCCTCCGCCGACGAGGATGTGCCCGGTGTCCAGGCACAGTGGCACGCTGCTGCCGTCGAGGACGCGCCAGATCTCGTCGGGGCGCTCGACCATGGTGCCGACGTGGGGATGCAGCGTCGCCCGGATGCCGTGGTCGGCGGCGAGCGCGGTCAGCTCGTCGAGCCGGGACAGCAGCGTACGCCAGCCGCCGGCGTCGAGGGCCGGGCGCTGGTCGTAGCCGGACAGTCCGGTCGCGGCGGCCAGCACGAGGGTGTCGGCGCCGCTGGCGAGGAACGCGGGCAGCTGTGCGCGTACTTCGGGAAGGGGGTCGTGGCCGGGGTCGTGCAGGATGACCGGGACGAACCCGCCGACGGCGGTGAGCCCGTGATCGGCGAGCATTCGCTTGCGCTCACCGGGATCGGCCGGCAGGAATCCGTCGGGGCCGAATTCGGTGGCGGCGCAGCCGAGGGCGGCCATCTCGGACAGTACGCGTTCGGCGGGCATCTGGTGGCCCCAGCCGGGCACCTCGCAGACGCCCCAGGAGATCGGCGCGGCGGCGACGCGAGGGCTCATCGGGTCGCCTCCGCCGGCAGCCGGACCTCGTCGACGCGGACCGGGCGTCGTTCGCGGCGGGACAGGTCGGCCGCCTCGGCGACGTACAGCGCCTCGAGCGCCTCCGCGACGGTGCACGGACTCGGGGCGCGTCCGGCTGCGACGTCGACGAAGGCCGCCAGTTCGGCCGCGTACGCGGGCTGGAAACGGTGCCAGAAGTCCGGCCAGGCCGGTTCCGTCCCCGCCGGTACGCCGGGTTCGGCCGATCGCAGCGGGGAGCGGGCGTCCAGCCCGACGACGAGGGTGTCGCGGGTTCCGGCGAGTTCGGCTCGCACGTCGTATCCGGCGCCGTTGTAGCGGGAGCCCTGCAGGGTGGCCAGCACCCCGTCGGCGAAGGTGAGGATGGCGGTGGCGGTGTCGACGTCGCCGGCCTCGGCGAAGAACGCGGCGCCGCGGTTGGCTCCGGTCGCGTAGACCTCGACGACGTCCTGCCCGGTCAGCCAGCGGGCGATGTCGAAGTCGTGGATGTGGCAGTCGCGGAAGATGCCGCCGGAGGTCGGGATGTAGTCGGCGTGCGGCGGGGCCGGGTCGCCGGTGACCAGGTGCATCCGGTGCAGTTGGCCGAGGTCGCCGCGGCGCAGGGCGGCGTGGGCTGCCTGGTATCCCGCGTCGAATCGGCGCTGGAAGCCGATCTGGACCGGCACTCCGGCGTCGGCTACCTGCCGGGCGACGTCGGCGGTCTGCTTGACGTCGGCGGCGACCGGCTTCTCGCAGAACACCGGCAGCCCGGCGGTGACCGCGCGGAGGATCAGCTCGGCGTGGGTCGAGGTGGGAGTGGCGATCACGACGGCGTCGGGATCGGCGGCGAAGGCGGCGTCCACGTCCGGGACGGGCTCGGCTCCGGCTGCGCGGGCGGCGATCTGGGCCCGCTCGGGGTCGGCGTCGGCGACGACGAGGTGGGCGACCTCCGGATGGGCGGCCAGGGTGGTGATGTGGGATGCGCCGATTCTTCCGGCACCGAGCAGGGCGATGCGCATTGACGAACTCCTCCAGATGATTACGGTGAAACCCAAGAGGGGCAGGAGCTGCTTACCGTGGCTTGATTTCTAGTCCGCGGCCGAGTGCGATGTCAACCCTTTGTCATGACATTATGACGTCTGATAATCTGAATCATCATCACGATCTTGCGAGGAGTCCGTTGACCAGCCCTCTGTCCCTCACCCTCGACCGCTCCAGCCCGGTACCGCTGTACTTCCAGGTGGCTCAGCAGATCGAGGACCTCATCGACCGCGGCGAGCTGCCGCCGGGCGCACGTCTGGACAACGAGATCCAGCTCGCGGACTCGGCCGGGCTGTCGCGGCCCACGGTGCGCCAGGCCATTCAGTACCTGGTCGACAAGGGACTGCTCGTACGCAAGCGTGGCGTGGGCACCCAGGTCGTCCACGGCACGGTCAAGCGGCCGGTCGAGTTGAGCAGCCTCTACGACGATCTCAGCCACGTCGGCCAGCGACCGGCGACCAAGGTCCTGGCGGTCGAGACGGTAGCCGCCGACGACAGTGTCGCCGTGGCGTTGGGCCTGGCCCCGGGCGCGCCGGTGCTGCATCTGGAGCGTTTGCGCTTCGCCCAGGGCGAGCCGCTGGCGATCATGCACAACTGGCTGCCGGCCGGGTTGCTGGACCTCACCGCCGAACGACTGGAGCAGCACGGCCTCTACCAGCTGCTGCGAAGTGCCGGGGTGCACATGCGCGTGGCCAATCAGCGCATCAGCGCCCGGGCCGCCACCGCGGCCGAAGCCCGGCTACTCCACGAGCGCCGTGGCGCTCCCCTGCTGACGATGACCCGCACCGCGTACGACGACGTCGGCCGGGCCGTCGAGCAGGGTTCGCACGTCTACCGCCCGGAGCTCTACAGCTTCGAGATGGCGCTGGTCGAACGCTGATTCACACAGGGGCCGGGCCGGCCACCCCAGTGGACCGGCCCGGCGTCTGGTGCGCCATTACCAGCGCGGGTTCCATCCCGAGGTGTCGACGGCCAGGCCGACCTCCTCGGCGACGTCGTCCCACTCGACGAACTTGAAGTTGGTGTTCTCCCGCTGCTCGCCGTTCTCGTCGAGCTCGCCCGGGCTGTTCTGGCCGTCCTGCACGACCAGCAGACCCTCGTCGAACTGGTTGCCCAGCGGCACGTTAAGCACCGCGGCGCCATCGCACACCTCGGAACCGTCCGGATCGGACGGATCGTCGTCGGCCACGATCCGGAAGGAGCCGACGAACGCGTTGGCGCCCTGGCGCTGGTAGACGGCGAAGGTGAAGTCGCCCTGGCTGGAGGCCAGCAGGTAGCCCTTGCCGTCGCGGCGGTAGTACATGGTCAGACCTTCGACGTCGGCCGACAGGTGAGTGCCGCCGAACCCGGGATCGGCCCCGCGTACGCATTCCTCGGTGGCCTCGTCGAAGGTGGCCGGCACACCGAACTCACGGACCTTGTCCATCAGCACCGGCGTACCCAGCAGACTGGCGGAGACACGCCAGATCCCGACGTCCTCCTGCCCGGCGTAGAGCACACCGGTCTGCGCGTCCACCACCATCCCCTCGACCTGCGCCTGCTCGTCCGGCTCCAGGCACGGCGACCAGCTCTGGCCGTTGGGCAGGGTGAACGCGTTGGGCAGCGTCAGGGTGCGTACGACCGTGTAGGTCACGGTCCCCGACGGCGTGGCGATCAGGCGGACGAGCGCGACGTCGGTCGTGTGCCGGCGGCTGACCAGGGCGTAATAGCCGCCGGTGTTCTTGTCGCGCCACGTCGCCAGGCCGTACGCGGACCGCTGATCGTTGACCTCGTCCAGATCGGCCGAGAAGACCAGCGGCGCTCCGGCGTCGGTCACGTCGACCAGCGGCGGTGCGCCGACCGCGGCGGCCGCCGGATCGATCCGGTAGATCCGCAGCTGGTCGCGGCCGCGGTCGGAGACGACGGCGATGTCTCGGGCCGCGCCGCCGATCGGCATGCCGTATAGCAGGTCGACGTTGTTGAACCGGCCGCCTTCGTCGCCGGGGCGGGGCGGCTGCGGGGCCGGGATCGACTGCAGGGTCGCTCCGGACAGCGAGTACGCCCGCAGGCCGCCCTCCTTCGCGGTCGCGACCACGACGCTGCGCCCGGAGTGGGCCGGGTGCAGCCAGATGGCCGGGTCGTCGGCGTTGGCGTTGCCGCCGGCGTCGTCGTCGAACAGCGCCGGCGTCTCGAGTTCGGCCTTCACTTCGGGCAGCGTGGTGGCGTGCGCGGGCAGCGCCGCCAGCAGCACTGCCGCCATGGACGCGGTCGCGGCCAGCAGCCGTCTGTGTCGAATGTGCACAGGACCTCCCTGGTGCGGGTGAGGGACGGGATGGAGCCTTGCGGCAGGAGAATACATCCTGATGTAATGACAAACAATCCTCCTGACATAGATCAGCACTGACATCGACGTGAAGGAGCAGTCCCCGATGCCGTTCGCCGCCGAGACGCGGTTCGCCGTCGCCATCGCCCGCCGAGCCGGTCTGGCCGCGCGGGAATCCACCAGCCACGGGCTGGTCGAGACCAAGAGCAGCTTCGCCGATCTGCGCACCGCCACCGACCTTCGCGTCGAGCGCCTGGTGCGCGACGCGATCCGGGCCGCGTTCCCCAGGCACGCGGTCGTCGGCGAGGAGACCGCGGCCGACCGCCGGCCGCCGCTGGACGGTCCCACCTGGTTCGTCGATCCGGTCGACGGGACGACCAACTTCGTGCACGGCATCCCGCACGTCGCCTGCAACGTGGCGTTGTGGGCCGACGGGGCGCTGCGGTGCGGCGCCACCGTCGACGTCACCCGGCGCAGCGTCTACTGGTCCACGGCGGGACGGGGCGCGCGGCAGGGCCGTCGACTTCTCCGTGTCTCCGATGTGGCCGCTCTCGCCGGGTCCGTCATCGCCACCGGTTTCCCGTACGACCGCGCGGTGCGGGCGGACAACAACCTTCCGGAGTTCGCGCGGATCGTGCCGCGGGTGCAGGATGTGCGCCGGCTCGGCTGCGCGGGCCTGGATCTCGCCTGGGTCGCCGCCGGCCGGCTCGACGGCTACTGGGAACAGGGCAACGGCCCGTGGGACTGGGCCGCGGGCGCGCTACTGGTCCGCGAAGCGGGCGGCACCGTGACCACCTACGACGGCACGCCGTGGCGGCCCGGGGACGAGACGCTGGTCGCCAGCAACGGCCGCATCCACGACGAGTTGCTCGGCCTCATCCAGTCCACCCGGGCCGCCGTGTTCGGTTAGTGCGCGGTCGGGAACTGCAGCCCCGGCCGGACGGTGTCCGCACCCTCCGGCCACCGGCTGGTGACGACCTTGCCGCGGGTGTAGAAGGCCACGCCCTCGGCTCCGTGCACGTGCACGTCGCCGAACAGCGACGCCTTCCACCCGCCGAAGGAGTGGTACGCCATCGGCACCGGAACGGGCACGTTGACGCCGATCATGCCGACGGTGACCCGGCGTACGAAGGCACGGGCGGCCGCACCACCGGCGGTGAACAGCGCCGTCCCGTTGCCGTAGGGATTGGCGTTGACCAGGGCGACCGCCTCGTCCAAGTCGCCGGCGCGCAGCACGATCAGCACCGGGCCGAAGATCTCGTCACGATAGGCCGCCATGTCGGGCGTGACGCCGTCCACAAGGCACGGGCCGACGAAGAATCCGTCGGCGTGGCCGTCGACGCTCAGCCCCCGGCCGTCGACGACGACCGACGCCCCGGCCTGCTGCGCCGCCGACACCGCCGCCTGAATCCGGTCCCGAGCCTGCGCGGTCACGACCGGGCCCATCTGGCTCGCCGGGTTCTCCCCCGGGCCGACGACGATCGCCTGAGCCTGCTCGGCGAGCGCCTGCACCAGCCGGTCGGCGATGTCGCCGACGGCGACGACGGCCGAGATGGCCATGCATCGCTGGCCGGCCGAGCCGTACGCCGCTGCCGCGATCTGCCGTGCGGCGTCGGCCAGGTCGGCGTCGGGCAGCACCACCGCGTGGTTCTTCGCGCCGCCGAGCGCCTGCACGCGTTTGCCCGCCGCCGAGGCGGTCCGATGCACATGCTCGGCGATCGGAGTGGAGCCGACGAACGACACGGCCGCCACGTCCGGATGGCTCAGCAGCGCGTCGACCGCCGTGCGGTCGCCGTGCACGACGTTGAACACCCCGTCGGGCAGGCCGGCCTCCGCGTAGAGGGCGGCGATGAGATTGGAGGCCGACGGATCGCGTTCGCTCGGCTTGAGCACGAAGGTGTTGCCGCAGGCGATCGCGATGGGATGCATCCACATCGGCACCATGACCGGGAAGTTGAACGGGCTGATGCCGGCGCACACCCCCAACGGCGCCCGCAAGGAGAAGGAGTCCACCCCGGTCGACACCTGATCCGAGTACGCCCCTTTGAGCAGATGCGGTATGCCACAGGCGAACTCGACCACCTCGCGGCCTCGTACCACCTCGCCGCGGGCGTCGTCCAGGGTCTTGCCGTGCTCGGCGGTGATGAGCCGAGCCAAATCGTCCTCGTGTCGCTCGACCAGGTCACGCAGCTTGAACATGATCCTCGTACGCCGCGCCAGCGACATGTCGCTCCAGGCGCCGAACGCCTTCGCGGCCGCTTCCACCGCCCGGTTCACCTCCGCCGGGCCGGCGAGCGCGACGCGCGCCTGCGGGCTGCCGGTCGCGGGCTGCCACACCACTTCGAAATCTTCACCTCCGGAAACCGAGGCCCCGTCGATCCAATGCTCGATGACGCGCATCTAGGCGCTCCCTTCGTCAGCGGTCATCTGCGAGCCTGGCCAGGAGTCGAGCCTTTGTCAAGACATACTGACGTCTGTGCAATACGAAGCACAGTCACGAGCATGTGCAGGTTTGTTGCAGGTTTCGCCGTTTCCGTTGACACGTTTTCACATACGCCGATATCGTCCAGCTGCCGGAAAGCGCTTTCCCCCTGCGGTATGACCACCCTGCCCCGGGTGCCCTCCGCAGTCCACCCGCTACGAAGGCGAGACAGGAATGAAACGACCAGTCGCATGGCGTTGGTTCGCGGCCGCCGCCGCCTCAGTGGCCGCGGCCGCGGCCGGGGTGGCCCTGCCGGTACTTCAGGCGTCGGCCGCCACCGGCGCCGCCACGGGCTACGCCACCCAGAACGGCGGCACCACCGGCGGAGCAGGCGGCCAGACCGTCCGGGCCACAACCGGCACGGCGATCCACACCGCACTGTGCAACCGCGCCAGCAGCAGCACCCCGATCATCATCCAGGTCGAGGGCACGATCAACCACAGCAACACGACGCAGGTCTCGGGCAGCAGCTGCAGCACCGCGTCCGACAAGATCGAGCTGAAGCAGATCAGCAACGTCACCATCATCGGCGTCGGCAGCGGCGCGATCTTCGACCAGCTCGGCATCCACATCCGCGAATCGCGCAACATCATCATCCGCAACGTGACGATTCGCAACGTGAAGAAGTCGGGCTCGCCGACCTCCAACGGCGGCGACGCGATCGGCATGGAGACCGACGTCCGCAACATCTGGGTCGACCACACCACCTTGGAGGCGTCCGGCGGCGAGGCCGAAGGCTTCGACGGGCTGTTCGACATGAAGGACAACACCCAGTACGTGACGTTGTCCTACAGCATCCTGCGCAACTCCGGCCGTGGCGGGCTCATCGGGTCCAGCGAGACCGACACCAGCAACGGCTTCGTCACCTTCCACCACAACCTCTACACCAACATCGACTCGCGTACGCCTTTGCTGCGCGGCGGCATCGCGCACATCTACAACAACTCGTACGTGAGCCTGAACGAGTCCGGCATCAACTCCCGGGCCGGGGCGAAGGCCAAGGTGGAGAACAACTACTTCAAGGACTCCCACGACGTCCTCGGCACGTTCTACACCGACGCGGCCGGGACCTGGCAGGCCAGCGGCAACATCCTCGACAACGTGACCTGGTCGAGCCCGGACAGCGAAACCAACCCGGCCGGCCCGAGCATGCCGTCCACCACCACGGTCAGCATCCCGTACTCGTACCAGCTCGACGCGGCCAGCTGCGTGCCCAGCATCGTCAGCCAGACGGCCGGCGCGAACAAGGGTCTGCTGGAGTCCAACGGCAGCTGCTCGGCGCAGTCGCCGACGGCGTCGCCGTCCAGCACGCGGTCGGCGTCGCCGACGGCGTCCCCCAGCACCTCGCCCACCGCGAGTTCGTCGCCGACCAGCTCCCCCAGCGGCACCAACCTCAGCATCGGAGCGGGCTCCGACGGCTCCAGCAAGGCCGACGGGACCAGCTACGGCAACGTCCGTGACGGCAACATGAGCACCTACTGGTCGCCCAGCGGCTCGACCGGCGACATCGCCATCAAGTGGAGCACCGCCAAGACCATCTCCCGGATCATCATCCGGGAGGCCTCCGGCGGCGTCGGCGCCATCGGGTCCTGGCAGGTCATCAACAACGACACCGGCGCGGTCCTCAAGTCCGGCAGCGGGGCGGGCACCATCACCTTCGCCGCGACCTCGATGACGAAGGTCGTCTTCCGGATCACCAGCTCCAGCGCGACACCCCGGGTCGGCGAATTCGAGACGTACGCCTCCTGATCAGCACCGCCAACGGGGGCCGTCGGCCGACGGCCCCCGCTCTCGCGTCCCGATCTCGTGCTGGGCTCGGTCCTCGACGTCGCGTTCACCCGCGCCGGTTGACCTGCCCGTACGCGTAGGGTGGGCGGATGCGCGTGGAGCTGGCGAGCGAGCCGATCAGCCCGGACCGGGACAACCTCGACTGGGCTGGGGCGACGCCGGCGACCGCAGTGGTCCTCGACGGCCTCACGGAGGGCCCGGCCACCGGATGCGTGCACGGAACCGCCTGGTATGTAAGCCGATTGGGCAGCCGGCTGCTCGCCTACGCGGACAGCGAGCGAGAGCTGGCCGAGTGTCTGGCCGACGCGATCACCGCGGTGGCCCGGCTCCACGAGGACACCTGCGATCTGGCGCATCCGGGGACGCCGTGCACGACGGTGACGATGATCCGCCGCCGGGGACGCCTCACCGACTATCTCGTGCTCGCCGATTCGCCGCTGGTCCTCGACATCGGCGGTACGCCGAAGGTGGTCCTCGACGAGTCGGAGAAGGCGGTCTCCGCGCGGATCGGCCGTCCCCCGAACGCGACCCCCGAGCAGCTGAAGGTGTTCATCGCCGAGCAGCAGAAGTTTCGCAACGTCGACGGCGGCTACTGGGTCGCCCAGGTGGATCCGGAAGCGGGCCACCACGCGCTGCGGGGCACCGTCGAGGACGCACGAGGTGCGCTCCTGACGTCGGACGGTGCCGCGCTGCTGGTGACCGACTTCGGGCTCCGGAGCTGGGAGCAGCTCCTGCAGACCGGGTACGCCGACGGCCCGCAGGCGATCATCGACGAGACCAGGCGGGCGGAGTCCTCCGATCCCGATCGCACCCGGTGGGCCCGGGCCAAGGTGAGCGACGACGCCACGGCGGTCGTCTGCCGCTGGCCGTAGTCGCCGTGGGTCATACGCAACCGTGCTACGCCGCCACGCCGTCGCTCGGCTCGGCCGCGGTGGCAGGCGTACGCGGCGCCACGGCGGCGACCAGAGCAGAGAGCATGAGGCTGACGCCGCCCGCCAGGGTCACCACCGGAACATAGGACAGCACGAAGTAAGGAAAGCGGGAGTCCTGATGCGACCAGCCGAGTGCCGTGGCGAAGAAGTACGCCAGGACCAGTGCCGCCACCGCGGCCAGCGCAGCGATGAGCAAGCCGGGTGCGCCCACGGCCACCATCGCTGCCCTGCCTGCCGTTGTGTGCCGCCGGAACGCGCGAAGCGCCCAACCTGCCAGCATCCATCCGACCGCGACGCCGACCAGCAGTCCGGCCAAGGCCCCGACGGTCACCATCGGAGATGCCTGCCGATGAACCTGGATGCCGACGTTGGGGTTCGAGGGCGCGTACTTCTCGGTCGGATCTCCGCTCACGCGGACCACGAGGTCGCCCTTGGCCGCCCAGAAGATCGTCTGCTCGGGGTACTTGGCGACGGCTTGATCGGTCTGGCTGTAGACGGTTCGCCCGATCCGCCAGCCATCGGCGGCGAACCGGGCCCTCACCTGCTCGACCCACGCGTTGACCTCAGCACCGGGCACGCGGTACGCCAGCCAGGTGTGGGTGACCACCGGGTCGGCGCCCGCCGGCACGAGGGATTCGCAGGCTTCGTTGGTGTCCGCCCGGTCGCACGCGTCAAAGAACGCCGACGGCCACGGTCCCTGGACCGGCACCGAGGCGGTGACCGAGTTTCCGATCGCCGCGACCTCGGCGGCCGCGGGCCTCGTCGGCGACGCCCGCCAGATCACCTCACTCACGATCGCCGAGACGGTCAGGCCGACGAAGAGCGCGACCACGACCGCCACCATCCGGTACGCGAGTCCGGCGGGAAGCCTGAACCGCCACCGCAGTCCACTCAGAATCAAATCGAACGCCTCTGACCTGGTCGGTTTGGTCCGGCCCGGTCCGGCGGCGTCCATCAGCGTCGTGACGATCTCCGGGCCATGTTCACGCCGGAAGCTCCTCGGATAGCACAGCAACAGCCTGCGGTAGGCGACTTCCAGTCGGGTCACGTCAGCCCCCTACACTGCCGGAATCGCGCGCAGCCGAGCTGCCGCGACGGACGCGTTCTGGCGAAGCAACTCCACCTCGGCGGTGAGCAACGCCCTGCCGCCGTCGGTGAGCCGGTAGTACCGGCGGAGGCGGCCGTCGACGGCTTCCTCATGATCTAAAGCGACGTGTCCCTCACCGGCGAGGCGGTCCAGTGCGGCGTAGAGAGTGCCCGCCTGGAGCTTCACCCGGCCCTCGGAGAGTTCGTCGACGGTGCGGATGATCCCGTACCCGTGCAGCGGTTCCCTCGCCAGCGCGGTCAGGATGAAGAACGTCGGTTCACGGATCGCCATACGCTGAATATAAAGACTATCTGTATATACAGTCAATCGATGGAGCGCCCGTCGTCGTGGTGATCTGGCATTCTCGTCGCGTGAAACGTGCGGACCTGTACGCCGAACTGACCAGCATCCGACGCTCGGTGAGCCAAGCCACGGCGCACTTCGACGCGCTCGCCGACGGCCTGGAACATCCACGGCTGGAAACGGTTCGCCAACGGCTCACGACGGCCGACGCCTCGGTTCGAAGCGCTGCCGGCGGGCTCTCCCTCGTCACACGAACGTCGATCGATGTCGTCGTCCTCATGGCAGTGGGCTGGACGACGGCGAGTCTGGCCGGTGCGATTCTGGGGCCGGGCTGGACCATCACTGTCACGGTCATCGTTCTGCTGGCCTGTTTCCGGCCCCTCGTCGCCCTGCTCAACCGGTTGGCGCGCCGTGCGAACGAACGGCGTACGCGCGGCGACGGAAACGCACCGACCTCAACCGATGTCCTGCCACTACTGGGGTCTGCGCGCATCGCGGCACAACAGACGATGCACAGATGGATCACATCGCACCGCCTGAAGGCCGCCGCCGGATCCCCGTCGGGCCTTCGCTGGTTGGCGGAGCAAGACGCGACCGTCGGCAGCCTCCGACAACTGGAGATCTCGTTGTGCCAGGCGATCGACTCGCTGCAGATCTGGCAAGCAGACACGACAGGTGACCGATGAGCCTCGAGCAGACACTCCGCGAGGCGGTCAGCATCATCGACCAAGACGCTTGCCGGCTGCAGCTCCAGCAGACTCCCGATCCGGTGTTGTTGGCCCGGCTCACACTGGCCGGCGACGAATTGCGCGCGGCCATCCGGGCACTCGATCCGGTGGAGATACCACCGTCCTTTCGACTGCTGCTCCTGCAGAATCTGCTCTGGGCGGTGTTGGCGATCACTGGACTCATGGTGGCGCCAAATCCGTCTGAGCCGCTGGTGCTCTCCGGAGTCATCATGGCGAGCGCTGTCGGCTCGACCGCGATGGCCACAGCGGTCCGCTCCATCATCCAGCGCCGGGATGCAGTCAGGCTCGGCCAGCGCGCGAATGTGAACATCAGCGTTCTCGTCACGGTCGCACAGGTACGCGAGAAGCTCGCCGACGCCGAGCGGTTGATCGGAGAGGCGGACAACGCGGTCGCCGGGTACGTAGCGTCCGCCGACGTCTGGCTTGACGCCCTGGAACGTCATCGGTCGACGAGCTAGCCGATCATCGTCGCGACCGAACGCCTGGCCGGACGACCGCAGTGCGGCCCGGATCCAATCCACAACCGGCGGCCGGGCCACTCGGCAGGATGGGAGGCCGCAGTCGCGGCCTTGGCAGGGAGGAGGCGTTGGCGGCCGTCTCGGCCGGCGACCGCCAACGCCTTGCGGATTACGCCTCCAGGCGGCGGCGACGTCCGATGACAGCGAACAGGACACCGCCACCGATCAGCACGAGCGCACCGATCAGCAGCGCCGGCAGCGCGACACCCGTCGTGGGCAGAGTGGGCTTGCTCGGCGTGGGGCTCGGCGGGACCGGGCTGGCGCTGCTGGGCACCGGGCTCGGCGACGGACTCGCGCTGGGACTGGGGCTCGGGCAGGCGGGCAGGTCGCCGATGGAGCCCTTCACGTCCTCCTGGTACCGGTCGGGCCACTTCGCCGTGAACGAGATGGTGATCTTCTTGACGTCGGCGGGCACCTCATAGGAGAAGGTGTAGCTGCCGTTCTTGGTGATGGTGGTCGGCAGGCCAGGGCTGGCGTCGCCCAGCGGCTGCGGGCTGAGCGAGAGATTCTTCACGGTCTCTTCGCTGTGCCAATTGTTCTTGATGGTCCACGTCACCGTCCGCTTGCCGGACTGATCGCACGGCGCCGAGCCGCTGACGACGGAGGTGTGCGCGTCCGCCTGTCCCGGGATGAGCAGCGTGGTGCAGGCGACGGTGGCGAGGACGACGAGGGTGTTCTTCCAACGCATTGACAATCTCCAAACCGAGGGACGTCGGACATTGTGTACGTTCCGGGCCGATCGCGCTACCCATGGCGAAAAGTCCACACAGGATCTTGCTTGGAGCTATGCCGCACGTCTGTGCAGAAGGCACGCCAGTCCACAGTGCAGCGAGGCCGGCCGGAAGCCAGTCAGGCGGTCGTGCCGCCGGAGGCCACGTGCCGAGCGCGTTTGTGGCGGTAAAGCTCGCGGTCCGCCTCCCGAAGCGCTGCGACGAGGTCGCCGCCGGTCAAACAGGACCAGCCGATGCTGGCCGTAACCGGGGTGGACTCGGCAAGGGTCTGCCAGCCGTGCGTGGCGACGGCTTGGGTGATCCGGTGACCGATCCGGACGGCTTGGTCAAGCGTTGTCGTGGGGAGGACGAACACGAACTCGTCCCCGCCGAACCGGCACAGCAGATCGTCGGGGCGGGTGTTACGGGCCAGGATCGCCGCGACCTGCTGGAGGACGAGGTCCCCGGTCGGGTGGCCGTGGGTGTCGTTGACGGCTTTGAACCGATCGAGGTCAAGCAGGCCGATCACCGCCGGAGTCCTGCTCACCGCGAGGGCGGCGACGAACGCTTCCAGGTGACGCCGATTCGGCAGGCCGGTCAACGGGTCGGACCGGGCGTCGACAGCGTGCTGCTGGGCCACCTTACGCAGGCGTTCCTGGTCCAGCGTCATGCCGACCGAGCCGAGATAGCGCTGCCGAAGTTCGCGGTCACCGGTGGCGGCCGCTGCCATCGCCGCTCGTTCCTCCGCGAGCGCGGCGCGATAGTCGCCTTGGGCGGCGTACGCGATGGACCGCAGGCGGCCGATCTCGGCCGCGCCGAACACGTCCAGTGCGTCGGTGACTCCGGCCAACAGGTCCAGTGCCTTGTCCGGTTCGCCTCCCGTGATGGCGGCACAGGCTGCGGTCAGATGGCTCAGGTGGCTCAACTCGGGATCACTGCCCTGCTGCGGGACGGCGACCGCCGGGACGGAGATGCCCAGCGTCGGCAGGCGTGCGGCGGCGTACGCCCAGAAGCCGACGTCCAGCGCGCCGAGGTCGGCGGCGTGGGCCTGACCGAAGCGGACGACGGCTTCGAGCCCGGTGATCGCCTGGTCCGTACGCCCATGGTGATCTTCGCAGAGCGCGGCGCGAACCTTGCTTTCCAGGCAGGCACACAGCGCTTCGGGCAGGCCGGCACGGCGGCACAGTCGCCGGCCTTGCCGCATGGCGTCCAGCGCCTTGGCGTGAAAGCCCATGGTCGAGTAGCTGACCGACAGGTCGTGCCAGGTGTCGGCGGCGGCGACGGTCAGCTCGGTCATCTGCCGCAGCAACCGTTCCGCCCGCACCAGGTGAGTGACGGCCGTGCTGAGCGAACCGTTCGCGTATGCCACGACGCCGGACAGGACGTAGAACTCGCCGGTCAACCGCAGATGCGGCTCGGCCCGGCCCAGCGCTTCCTGGATCGCGTCCAGAGCGGCCGCGCTCACACGCCGATCATTGACCTGCCCGAGGTTGATCATCGCGGCGAGTTTCTCGATGAGAGCCTGGCCGACATGCAACGGATCGTCGCACTCGGCGACGATCCGATCGGCCAGAGCGCATACCTCGGCGGAACGGCCCGCCGTGGTCAGGCCCCGGAAGGTGACCCACTCGGCGGCGACCGGGTCGTCAGTCGGGCGCGCCATGTGCGCCACTCTACAAAAGCGCGTACGCGCGGCGCGATCCGCCGCAGCAGTGCGCCGACGTCTGCCATCGACGCAAGCATTCACGTCGACCCGGCGAGACGCACAGTGAGCAGCGCGAGGCCGGGTCAGTCTGCCATCCGACGCGCCAACGGCACCGGCGGATGGTCGATCTCGCGACACTCCTCGCCGGTCCGCCACGTGGTGTCGGCTCGACGGCTGGCGTTCAAGGCGGCATCCTCCTACTCTTCTTTGATGGGCTTCTATGAAGACCTGACGGAGCAGACGGAGGAATTCAGAGAGGCGGCCGAGCAGTCGTTTCGCCGCTACCTGTCGCTGTTCAACATCGTCGTGGGACCGGCCGAGCGGCTGGAGTATGTGGAGGCCCTCGGCACCGGCACGCCTGTGCACCACACGCTCGATCGGGATGACCCGATGCAGGTGCGCTACGACGTGTTCATGACCAACGTCGTGCGGCTCGTGTCGAGGTTGGAAATGTTCCGGGATTTCGATCTCCGGCAGATCCGAACCCTCGCCGGCTACCAGGATGAACTCGGCGGCCTGGGCGCCGGATCCGGGTTGACGGCGCAGACCGTGTTCGGGCGCATCGGCGCCGCGCAGGACTATTTGATGGACGTGCGGGATCTGGTGACGGAGGAGGAGTGGACCGGGCCGGCTGCTCGCAACTTCCAACTGGTGATCGGCGACCCGTTGCAGTTGGCGGTGGTGCTGCAACAGGCGTACGCGCAGGAGTTGAACTATTCGCTGCAGTTGCTGCGCCGGAAGATCAAGGAGACGCGCGCCAACGTGCTGATGATCGCCGAGGCGGCGGCCTCCGCGTACAACGGTGAACCAACGTTGGTCGGCGTGCTGAACTTTCTGTCGATCTCCGCGACTGGCGCGGGCCTGACGCTGGGCGGCGGGCCGCTGGCAGTCGGTCTGGGCACGATTTCGCTGGTCACCGGCATCGGCTCGTTGGTCGCGGGGTCCGATTCGGACCCGGAGACCGAGTGGGAGATCTCGCGGCAGTTCGACGGGCACGGCTTGATCCCGGAGAGCGTGATCACGTCGGTCAACGAGAACCTCGATCGGCTGGACACGCGGATCGCGGGGTACGACACGGATCTCTCCGATGCGTTGAATCGCGACCGTGTGCAGCCTGGACCGCCACCAGACATCGGCACCTGCGGCTACGACCCGGCGCACCCGCATCGGGAGCTGACCTTATCCAGCGCGTGTATCAAAGTGGCCCGGCCCACCGTGACCCGAGGCGAGAGCTTCGGTGAGTATACCGGCAACGTTCAGGTAGAACTGGGTGATCTGCGGGCGGCCGGCACCGGCAAGCTACCGGATGCGGCGGATCAGCTGGGCAGCGCTGCGGCGAGCTTGGGCGGCATGGTCCTGCCCGGCTGGCTGAGCAACCACTTCCCGCTCTTCAAAGACTCGTGGGAAGCGTGCCGGGACGACCTGTCCGCGGTCCTCGGCGCAGCCCGGGATCGATTCCACGACGCGGCTTCGGCACTGCTGGAGATCGCGGACAACTACCAGGCGGCCGACCTCCAGGCGGGCAGCCGGATGGGCGGCCTGCTCCGGCGGCTGGAATAGATCACGGCGTGGCGCCGACGCGCAGAGTTTGCGGAGCCCATGTATCGGACAGGTCCCGCACCTCGCCGGTGGCAACACCCGCCAACATACCGCCGTACGGGAGGCTGAGCGCCTGGTACATCACCACGCCGGGATGGAGGCACGCGGCGATCCCGTCGAATGAGGCCTTTCCCCTGCCTCCGGCCGCGATGTAGGCGGCTTCGGCGGCGTAGAACTTCTGCAGCACGTCCATCGTGCTCTCCTTGGTCACCAACCTATGGTGGCGGCCCGGACGGCATTGGTCTGGCGAGAATTGGACATGGTGATCCCCCGCCGGCCACGCTCATCTCGGGAGTGCGAAGACCACAGGATGTTCGGTCGGCGGATGCCCAACGAGCCACGTTGCCTGCGTTGCCACGCAGAGGTTCAAGCCGACGAGGTCGCTCACGAAGTGAATGCCGACGCGGACCTCACCGCCTCATGGTGGTCAACGGTCACCGCGATAGCCGTGCGCTTGCGCGACAACCTGCGGACGCACCCCGGCGTCACCACCGTAGTCGCCACCAAGAACGTCTTACGCAGGTCGCGCGGCAGATCGCCGACCGCCTCGGGCTCCGCCACTGGCTGCCAGCCTGAACACCATGGTCGACCGGGCACTGCTGCTCACCCAGTTTCTGTTCGTCTTTGTCGCCGGTCACTCTGTCAGCTCCGTCAGCACGCCGGTCATCGCCAGCACTCGTTCGACGTTGTCGTGGCGTTTTCGATCCGGAGGACCACCCCGTGCCGGGCTGCCCAGTCGCGGGCGTTGACCATGTCGGAGCACCGTCATCCAAGGATTTTCATCGGGGCCAACGTGGTCTGAAGTTCGCAGACGGGCCCACAATTTCTGGCCCGGACGCCACGGCTGGACGAATTACTGCACCCGATCGGGCATCACCTTGATAGCGTGCCGGACGGGGCGTTTTCCGGCCGATTCTTACTAGGCGGTGGTGACGATGCGGGCGATTCGGCTGCACGCGCCTGGCGGGATCGAAGGGCTCCGGCTGGACGAGATTGCGCCGCCCCAGCCACGTCAAGGACATGCGCTGGTTCGGGTCCACGCTGCGGCGATCACTCGTGGCGAGCTGGACTGGCCATCCGACCGGCTACCCGCGATCCCGTCCTATGAACTGTCCGGCGTGGTGGTCGAGGACAGCGACGGGTTCTCGGCCGGCGAGGAAGTTTTCGCTCTCACGCCGTTCGACCGCGACGGGGTAGCGGCTGAGTACGCGCTGGTGCCGGTGGAGGTGCTCGCACCCAAGCCGGGCTCGCTGAGCCACGTCCAGGCGGCAGCCTTGCCAATGCCCGGGCTCAGCGCCTGGCAGGCACTGTTCGTCCATGGCCGGCTGACGGCCGGTGAACGCTTCTACGTCACGGGCGCGCACGGTGGTGTCGGGCATGTGGCGGTGCAACTGGGCCGCAGCCGGGGCGCAGTGTTGGTGGAGGACGGGCAGCCCTGCGATCTGCTATTCGACACGGTGGGGGGCCAGGCATTGGCGCACTCCGCCAGCCGCGCGGGCCGGATCGTGACAATCGCCGCCGAGGCACCCGGCGCCGACTACTTCATCGTCGAACCCAACCGTGAGGACCTGGCCGAGGTGGGCCGACTGGCCGACACGGGGAACCTTTCACCCGAGATCGATTCAGTCTTCCCCCATGCACGAGCCGGGGAAGCATTTATCCGCACTGCAGCTCGCGGCAAACACGGCAAGGTCGTCCTCGCCGTCGTCGAGTAGCCAGGACGCGCGACGTCGGGACGCTGTCGCTTAGCGAAGCCGGGGCTCGATATTGTCCATCTCGGATCGGCCTACCGCCGACGAGTGAGCAGGCGGCGGACAGCCGGTCGTGGCGGAGGTGGCGGATAGGTCACCGGAGTCCCAGCCGGCGGCTGGCATGGCCACTTGTAGGCCAGTACGTTGCCCGTAACGCTTGCCGTGGCCGCGCCGGACAGCTGAACCGGGTCGAACACGTGCTGCTGGACGTGGTATCCCTGGATCGTCAGCGCGTCCCACAACTGGTCGACCGGGATCAAGATCCGGAAGAGCCCGAAGTTGATGTTTTGGTACGTCGCGTTGCCGAGCGGGACGCCCAGCAACGCTCCCCGTCCGCCCATGAGCTTTGCCCACCAAGTACTCGGCGATATCCGGCTCTCGTTTCCATTTGTACGCAATTGCCGTATTCCGGTGGGCCAATCGAAGGGGTGACTCCGAGACGGCACGGGTTCATGGTGCATGATCGGCGCGCAGGCAGCGACGACTCTCCCGCATCAGGCGGCGCGTCGAGAAGGCCCCACAGCCCGACGGGCATATGGCGGGCGGCCCGGGTCCGGACGGCCGGGCCGCGGACTCTCACGGCGCAAGAGCGTGAGCGATCGTGGCCAGGTTCCGATGTGACCGATCCGCCCGACCGCGACAACCGGCCCCGATCCCGGTGCGGGATTGTCCCGAACGGATCAGGACTTCGTCCCGTGCGGCCGGGACTGCCGAAGGTGGATGCTGCCGGTGTGATCGCTGATCGCGGTCATCGACGGCCCCGGTGCCGCCGTGCCGAACAAAAGGAGCACCCATGAATCGCTGGATCCGTTCTGTCACGCGGGCCGGTCTCGGCCTGGTCACACTCGCCGCGAGCCTGGTCATGCCGGCCACCGCCGCTTCCGCAAACTATGTCCCGGCAGCAGGCGACTGGGGCCCGTACTACATCGTGAACAACGCCAACCACCGCTGCCTGGACGCCGCAGCGCAAGGCAACGGCGCCAACGGCACCCGCATCCAGATCTGGGACTGCTATCCGCCGACCCAGCACAACCAGATGTGGTATCTGCACTGGCTGACCGACGATTCCTTCGAAGTCATCAACGACGCCAGCGGAACCTGCCTCGACGCCCCTGCCCAGTGGGGCGGTGTCGACGGCACGCCGCTGCAACTCTGGGATTGCTACCCGCCCACCCAGTACAACCAGATGTGGTCGCTCAAATCGATGCCCGACGGTGGCCGGCGCATCCAGGGCGTCCAGTCCAACAGAGCCCTCTACCCGGCCGGCGACGGCAATGGCTCCACCGTTCAGCTGCTCTACGTCGAGACAACCGACCTCCGCGAAAGCTGGACCCTCGTCCAGTACTGACCACGCCTCCGGTTCGGCGGCCTGCTCGGCCGTTCCTCGTCGACGCCAACCGCAGCGGTGAAGCCGACCGCGGGCGCGCGGATCTTGAGTTCGCGGGATGCGCGGATGAGTTCGTGCGTCTGCCGCTCGCCGTTGACCGCCGCGACCAGACATCGTCCGGCCACGCGCCCATCTCCAGCAAGGGGCAGGGTGACGGTAGTCAGTGGGGGCCGTTGGTGCACGGCGAGGAACGGCTCGAGCACGTGCTGCGCGGGTCAGGGCGACGCGGCCGCGGGTCATCGGTTCGGTTGCCCGACCTGATGATCAGGCCGTCGACCTGGCGGTCGAGCAGGCGGCGTCCTGCTGGCCGTTGGCGGCATTTCACAGACGCCTTCATGCCCGCGGAGTTCATGGTCATCATTGCGACGCAGGGTCACGAGGAAGGCGGATTCGCCGCTACCGTCGTCGCTCATGACGACTCCTACCCGCCGTCTCGGCACTCTGCTGACGGCAGCGGCGTTGCTGCTGGCCGGATGCTCGCAAGCCGACTGCACGCCGCCGGCCGGTACGCCCACCGCAGTGGCGTCCGCACAAGCGTCCAAGAAGCCGAACTACGGCTTCGGCCTGCCCGGTGGTGATCGCTCCGTCGATGCGAACGTCGAGAACGCGATCTACGACGAGCTGGACGGCGACCACTGCACCAAGGCGCAGGAGCTGCTCGACGAGAACTACAAATACCTGGCCGAGCCGCGTGACGTCATCCTGTTCCAGGCCGGGGTCCTGCTGTGCCGGGGCAAGACGTCCGACGCGCAGAAGATTTGGAACTTGGTCGCGCAGCATAAAGATCGGTATCCGGCCGGTTGGGCCGGTGTGTCGTGGCGGACGGGCGAGAGTTCGGGCAAGGGATATTCGAGCTGGCACGTGTGCGAACTGTTCCGCTCCGTCTCTAGCACCCTCAACCGCAAGTCACGCGACTCGATCAGATGTGCCGTCCGCAAGTCTGATGCGCAGCCAAGCGCGTATGAGGAAAACTGGCTGACCTCTCCCGACAATCCCCGCGAGGCATCGTGACCGAGACATCCGCTCCCGCCGACACGACCACCACCCGCGAGCTGTCCCGGCAACTGGTTCTGTTACTGGCCAACGTCACCGTGATCACCGCCCTGCTCGTGTACTTCGGATGGCGGCGCGCGGAGTCGCAGGCGGCCGCCCTGGGCATTGACGAGTCGATTCTCGGCATGAGCACTCGGGACTACCTGTTGCGCAGTGTGGGACCGGTACTGCAGTTGTTGCTGGCCATCGGCGTCGCCGGGCTCGCAGCGGTCGCGGCCGACCGGGCCGTCCGCGCCAGGGTCGCGGCCGGGTGGCAGCCACGCCGCTGGGTGCCGTGGCTGCTTGCCGCCATCGCCATCGCGCTTCCCGTTCTCGTGTACGCGACCAGATCTGTATGGGACGAGGTGGCCTTCCAGTTGTTCCCAGTCACGCTTGCGGCGGGGCTCGGTCTGCTCATTTATGCGTACCGGCTTCGGTTCCAGCCCGAGCCATCGCCGGCGATGCAGCTATTCGCCGTCCTCATCTTCGGGGTGCTGTTGTTCTGGACCGCGTCGAACCGGGCCGAGGTGCTGGGCAACCAGCTCGCCGCTGACTACATCGCCGGAAGCGCCACGGAGAAGATCTCCGTCGAAGTCTCCAGTGACAAACCGGTGGCGCTACTCGAGGATCCCTCGATCCTGCGGAACCACGACGGCCGGTCCTACCGGTACGCCGGGTTGCGGCTGCTCGACCGCATCGACAAACGCGTCTTCGTCGTGCCGGAGGGCTGGCAGCCGGGCAGCGGCCCGGTCGTGGTCCTAACCGACGACGGCAGCCTAACCTTCGGCTACGGCCGCTGACCGGACCGCGGCCTCTTCCTGGCCGGCCTACAGCACACCCATGTGGCGGGCGAGTTCCAGGGCTTGACCGCGGTCGTGCACGCCGAGCTTGAACGGGGACCGGGGCGGCATACGTCCGCACAGGTGCAGCCGACGGACCGATCTCGTGTCATGCATGGCGCCTCTTACCTTGCAACAACACGTCCTGTAGCGTCGCACGCCGTGACCTCACATTTTGGCCCGGCCGAAGGACGCAAAGGCGTTATCGATGCACCAGACGGCACGAACGGACTGGCGGTCGCATCGCTGGCTCTCGGCATCACCCCCGCTGGCGCCGGCATCCCCGCCGTGGTCCTAGGAATCGTCGCGCTGCGGCGGGTGACGGAGACTGGCCAGCGAGGCAAGGCTCAAGCTATTGCGGGCATCGTGTTGGGAGCAGTCTGGGCCGTCCTCTTGGCCATGGTGATGTTCGTCGGCCTGCCCTCACGTGAGGCTACACGTGATGCGTCGGGCCGCATCGTCGCCGCTGGTGCTATCCCGATCGGGTCCCTGCGAGCGGGTGATTGCATCAAAGAGTACGCGGCGGGGTCCTCGCTCACCGAGCTACTTGGCGTTCCCTGTACCGAGTCACATGTGGCCGAGGTTGTCGGCGAGTTCGAACCGCCTGAGGATCGTCGGGGACTGTTCTTTGTTGAGGAGGTGGCGAATAAGTCATGCAAGGAGATGTTCCTTACGTACGCTCCCATCGTGAAGGACGACCTGCCCAGAATATGGTTCATCGAACGATATGACGGTGGCCAAGCAACAGTGGTCTGTCTGTGGTATCACGAGCAGACGCGGACCGGCTCACTACGGGCCTGAACTAGGTGCCTCCTATTGCCTCGGCATTTGTCCGGGGTGATCATCGCCGGTCGGGTATGTCGCCGACACATACGGCATGGCGGTTCGTTGTCGGAACGGTGAGTTGTTTGATCCCGTTGGCGCGGGCTTATTGCCCGATGTTGACTTCTGCGTCGAGGTTGCCGCCGACGTCGATGGCTCCGCGTGGGATTCGGACTCCCCATCGCCTGCATGTCGTCAACAGTGATATCGCCACTCGCGGACACCATGGAGACGATCTTGCCGTTCCGAACGTCGAGGCCCACTCCGCCTGTCACCCAGCGATCTTTTTCCGGCCGCTTCGGTGTCGGTCTTCATGGCCATTGAGCCATTCCGCGCAAGGTCCTGATCGCGGTCTGTGACTATGTGATCGTCCGATCACGACATGCCGCATGTTGCGCTGCACGGGATGTACGTGAAGCCCGCGGCCGCTCAGGAGGCTTCATTCAGCCGCGTGGGCTGCGACCAGTTCGCGGATTCGCACAGCCCACTGCTCCGCGCCGGCGGGGCTGTTAGCGAAGAGCCAGATGCCAGCCAACCGAGTGCCGCCTGCATACATCTCGTGCTCGATCGTGCTGGATACGCGGTACGCCGGGTGGTAGATGAGGGCCGGGAAGTAGTAGTACTGGCCCCGAAGACTCCTCATTTGGGCGCTCGTCACACCGGCGATCTGCGGCCAGGCGAAGGTGCGAGTACGCAAGACTCCGCGAACGAGCAGACCCCGCGAAGTGGCGAAGACGCCGACGCGGGTCAGCCGGATCGCCGCGACGACACCGGGTACACCCACCGCGAGAGCGAGCGCCCAGCCGCCAGCACTGGGCGTGCCCTCCTGCGAGTCGAGCAAGAGCACGCAGAAGAGTCCGACGAACGACATGAGAAAGAGCGGCATCCAGATGTTCTGCCAGATGCTTCGCACCGAGGCTCCGCCCACTGATCAAGGGTATCTATCCCGTGTCAATGAGCCTCTCCGCCCAGGTTCTGATTACCGAGCGTGGTTATGTGGTGCGAGCGTGGTCGACGTGTAGTAGGACGGGTGCGGCGGCGGCGATCTTGCCGATGACGTCGGGTGACAGGCTGATCCGCCGGAGCGCTTTGAAGGTGGTCTTGAGTAGGGAGTTGGCCTGTTCGGCGCGGGCTCGGGCGTACGCGTGCAGCCAGTTGTGCTGGCGTTGGGCGTCGGTGAGCTTGCCGCCGTCGGGTTTCTTGATCGGCAGGATGAAGACGTCGGGTTCGCCTTCGTAGCCCAGGTCGGCCAGGGCGGGCAGGTCGTCGTCGGTCCACTCGCGCAGGGCGGGCAGCATGTCTTCGTGGGTGCGCAGGCAGGTGGTGTCGTGTTCGCGGCCGGGGCGTACGTCGGAGGCCCAGATCGGCCATCCGTCGGGGGTGGACACGATCTGCACGTTCCCGCCGTGGTGATGATGTTTTCCGCTCCACCACAGGTCGACGCCGGGGGTCGGGCCGGGGATGTGGCAGCGGTCGGTGCTTAGCAGCGTGCCGTCGACGTTGATGTGGGTGTGTCCGGCCATCTTGGCGGCCAGCAGCGCGGTGTGCAGGCTGGGTTTGCGTTCGGCGAGCAGGTCGATGCCCTCGTGCAGGTAGTCGTAGGCGGTCGAGCGGCTGATGCCGTTGTCGCGGGCCAGCTGGGCCAGACGGGTGCCGTCGAGGAACCAGCGCAGCACGAGTATGGCCTGCCTGAAGCAGCTGAGCGCGCGGGTGCCGGTGCGGGTCCCGACCGCGCGCCGGTGGGCGTGCAGCAGGCTCGACAAGAACACTACGGTCTCCCGGCGGACATCGAGCACGGCGGAGTATGTGACACTGGAGGTCACGCGAAGCCCCTGTCTGTGAAGTTGATCAGTGAGATGACCACTTCATACAGGGGCTTGCCTATTTTGCTTGCAGGGCAACGAGTTTGGCGTGTCGCAGGTGGACGCTTACCTAGCGTCACAACGCGTTTGCTCGGAAGGCTCATTGCCTTCTTGGACACGTAGGCGCGGACGCTGCCCGCCTTTGTGATCCCTTCAGCAGCCTCCGATTCCTCCGTGAAGTCCGCGCCGCGGTTGAGCAGTGCCGTCAGGTCAGCCAGGTTTGTCCCTGACGGCCTTGGCGAAGCTGGAGCCGTTCGAGCATCCAGCGCCCTTGCCGCACGCCTCGAGAGGGCGTCCTACGTTTCAAGCTCGCCCGATCCGGTGGTTCGTCGAACCGGTGAGGCCCATGGGTCTGGGATATGGCGTAGAGGGAGTTGTCGATGGATGGCTCATCAGACTTGGCCGTTCCAGACCCTATGACGCCACGACCGCTGATTGGGACATGCGACCTAATCACCGTGTAGGACGGTGTCCGGCGAGGTAGGGGATGAATTGTCAAGACCTGTGGATGGGTCCTTGGTCTGGGCCTACCTCGGATCGTTGGTTTGCCATGGATAGAGGAATTGGTCGGGACTCAGTTGCCAGGTCTGCAGCATCGCGGTTAGTTCAGGTTCGCCTTCCGCGTTCGCTTCCCTGATCAGGACAGCGCCGATGTCGTAGTCGAAGAGGTCGACAAGATCGGCTTCGTAATCCCATTGCCGTAGGCGGAACGTGCGGGCGTGGTCGGGGCGCCTCCAGCCCTGCGCCTGGGCGTCGGTGTCGACGGGGCCGGTCGACGGCGTGATGTCGACGAACGCGCGTCGGCCCGGCCCGGAGGCCGGCACCTCGGCGACCAGGCGCTGACCGAGCCGCAGCGCAGTCAGCTTGTCGGTTGGCCGCTGCTTACTGGCGGCCGAGCGTGGCGGCGTGTTCATACGGCGGCCGCCTGGCACGCTCGCTCAACGAGGTGACCGTTAACGAAGGTCGCACCGGCACGGACGAGGGCGACCAGGTGCGGGGTGTTGACCGCCCGCCACCGGTCCCGGGCCGATTCGATGAGCGTGAACGCCATGGCCAGGCCTGCGGCGCGGCTGCCAGGGCCTTTGGTGACACGGGTGCGACGCCTGACGGTGGCGAACGTCGACTCGATCGGGTCGGACGTGCGCAGGTGCACCCAGTACTCGGCGGGGAAGTCGTAGAACATCAGCAGCATGTCCAGATCGTCGGTGACCTTCGCGGTGGCCTTGGTGAACTTGGCTCCGTAGGCGGCGGCGAATCTGCCGGCCGCGGCCTGAGCGTGGCGCTTGTCCTCGGCGTTGTAGATCTCAGCCAGGACGGCCTTCGCGCCGGAGTGTGCTGACTTGGGCAGCGCGGCCAGGACGTTGGCGGTCTTGTGAACCCGGCACCAACCACGCGCCAATATCCAGGATACGGAAGGGCCTTGAGCGCCGCCTCAAGGTCGTCGATGAGATCGGCGTCTTCAAGCTCCAGCAGTTCGTCCTCGTCGAGTTGCGCCAGATCACGATCAAGCGGGTTCGTCAGCGTCGCCGCTCCCTTTCTGGACCCCGACTAGGCGACAATGGCCTGCGCACCCATCTATCCAACAAACCTGACGGGCCCGGTAATCGTCAACACGATTCCGAAGATCACGGCCAACACCGTGTGCTATATCGATAACCGGCGCCACCACGACGCTTCTAACGGAAGCCCATGACGCCCATGACGATGACTAGCAGTCCCAAGATGACTAGGTGCCACGGTTCCCAGTGGTCGCTGCGACCGCCCGCAAGAAGCATCTCAATCCCTCTGACCTGGAAATGGCTGCCGGCACCGGCGTGCGAGTAGATCACGCCGTGGCTTGGGTGCGCAGGGAGGCGGCGGTCTGGATGAACGACCGCACCAGCGGGTTGCGGCTCCCCCGCGTCCAGGCGATCACTAGGTGGCTCGGGGGCACGCCTTTCAGCGGTACGCATACCAGCCCGTCGGGAAGCGTGTCGGCCAGTGGCATGAGGCCGATGGCACCGTTCCACAGTACCGATTGCAGGCATTCGCGCAGGGTGCGGATGACGGGGTCGTCGTTGTCCGTACCCTCGGCGGCAAGCGCGTTCCAGTAGTCCCGCCATATCGCGTCGGCGTCGTCGGGCAGTCGGAACCGGCGGCGCGTCGCCAGGTCTTCGAGGCTGAGGACGGTCTGCTGGGCCAGCGGGTCGTCGGCGCGGACGACGACGCCGATCGGATCGGTACGCAGAACGTGGGTGGCGATGCCGGTGTCGTCGAACGGGGTCCGGGTCAGCGCGACGTCCACCTGCCCGGATTTCAGCCCGCAGGATGGGTCGGTGAGGTCGGCCTCCCGCATCCGGATGTGCACGCCGGGGTGGGCGGCCCGGAAGGCGGTGACCAGGTGGGGTCCGATCTGCTCGGCGCTGTCGGCGAGTACGCCGACGACGAGGGTCGGGGTGCCGGCGGCGGCCGCCACTCGTTCCGGGATGCGGTCCGCCTGCGCGATGAGCGCGCGGGCTTCGGCATAGAGCGCTTCTCCGGCCGGGGTGAGGCTGACACCGGCCGGTGACCGGTGCAGCAGCAGGTGGCCGAGCCGGGTCTCGAGGTCCTTGACCGACCTGCTCAGCGGCGGCTGGGCCATGTGCAGCCGCCGCGCGGCCCGGCCGAAGTGGCGTTCTTCGGCGACCGCGACGAAGTAGCGCAGGCTACGCAGGTCCATGAGCGGCAACGATACCGGCACGGTATCGGGCCGACCGAGTTGGTCTTGGACGCTCGCCGGTTCCGTCGGGTGGACTGGTCACCGCACGACCGATCATTCCCTTCCCGGAGGACACCTCGATGCCGCCCGTACTCGGCCTTCCCTTCCCCGCCCTGTCCGTCGTCGACCCGGACGGCCTCCGGACCGATCTAGAGCAGGTCCGCGCCGGTCGTCCCGCCGTGCTTTTCTTCATGCGCGCGCACAACTGCCTCGTCTGCCTGCACCATGTCCGGGCGCTGGCGGAACTGCGCGACGCGCTCGCCGAGCGCGATGTCGCGCCGGTTGTGATCGTGCCGGGTGAGGCCGCCGACGCCATCCGGGTTCAGCGGAAGGCCGGCGGCCTGCGGGTGGTCTCGTCCCACGGTGACGCCGCGCACCGGGCCGTGGGTCTGGAACGGCGGCTGCTGATGCAGCACAGCGGCACGTTCCTCGTCGATTCCGGCGGCCTTTTGCGGTACGCGCGGACCGGGGCGCTGCCGACGGCGAGTTTCGATCGGGGCGAACTGGTCGCCGCGGTCGCGAAGCTGCCGCTGCGATCCGATGCCGAATCCGGCACTCCGCAACGCTGAACCCGATCCGTCCGGCCACCGCCGCAGCGCCTCAGCTGGTACGCAAGTCTGATAGCAGGTCCTCGACCTCGGCGAACTCGCGTGCACTGAGCGGGCCGAAGGTGAGCGCGGCCGCGTTCTGCTCGACCTGGGCCGTGTCACGGAATCCGGGGATGGGGATGGTGGTCTGGCTGCGGGCCCACAGCCAGGCCAGGGCCCCCTGGGTCGGGGTGCGGCCGCCCGCGGCGAACACCTCTCGTAGTGCCTCGACCCGGGCCTGCCATCGCGGTGCCGCCGCACCGTCGTGGAAGTACGTCAGCCATTCGTAGCCTTGCGAGCGCACGTCGTCGGCGGCGACTTTCCGGCCGTCGGCATACTTTCCGCTCAGCAGTCCCATCGCCAGCGGACCTCGGTTGACGCCGGCCTGCTCCGCCTGCTCGCAGCACGCGACTATCCGCGGGCGGTCGGCCAGCACCGACATGTCGTACTGGATCGCGGTGCAGTGCGTACCGGCTGCGGCGAACGCTTCGGCGCGCTGCGGATCGTCGGTGCTCCACCCGTAGGCGCGGATCTTCCCGGCCGCCACGAGGTCCTCCAGCGGCTCGATCATTTCGAGCGCCTCTGTGACGGGCAGGTCGCCGAGGTGGAGTTGGTAGAGGTCGACGTAGTCGGTGCCCAGCCGCCGTAGCGACCCTTCCAGGCAGCTGCGCAGGTAGGCGATGCTGCTGTCGGCTCCGCCCGCCTCCCTGGTCGCCTCGTCGAAGGTCCAGCCCCATTTGGTGGCGATGACCACCTGGTCACGGTCACCACCCAAGGCCTGCCCGAGCACCGTCTCGCTGTGGCCGGCGCCGTAGCTGCTGGCCGTGTCGAAGAAGGTCACTCCCAGGTCGAGAGCCCGCCTGATCGCGCGGATCGATTCGGCGTCGTCGACGTGTCCCCAGCCGTACTGGTTCGCTCCCCCGGCGTACGGGCCGCCGATGGCCCAGCAGCCGAGGCCCAGGGCGCTGACCTCGATGCCGCTTCGGCCCAGTACTCGCTTCATCGGTTTCCCATCCATGCTGTTCCGTCGCTCCAATTGGGAGCGCTCCAATGCGTACGGGGGTCACTATGCGACCTGGAGCGCGCTCTAGGTCAAGCGGAACAGCCGGCAAGCGAGTCCGGCCGGACCCGCCTCTCCCGCAGGCCGTCAGCGGACTTCGCAAGGAGCGCCGCCAGTACGCCAAACGCCTCCACAACCGGCGTCAGGCCCGGCATCTCATCAGCGGCGCGCAAGACCTCGCCAACGCCATCGCCGACGCGCACGGAGACGAGACACCGGAGGTGGACCACGCCCGCGCTGAGATCCGCCGCCTGGGAAAACGGAGCTGAACGCACTGCGCTGAGCCGGCTGCGACCGTCAGGTGAGGGACGTGATCGTCAGCGCGCAAGCGCGTCCGCCGAGCTTCGGGCGAGCTGTGATGGACGGCGACCGAGGCCGCCGTCCATCTGCGTCCTACATGACCTGCTTGAACGTGCCCCAGCCTTGACCGATCTGCTTGCTCGTCGCACTGGAGATGGCGTTGCCGTTGTTCGGGTAATAGCGCAGGTACCCGCCGGAGTCGACACCAAGGATGTCAGCGTGGCCATCGCCGGAGAAGTCCGAGGCGAAGACGTGCTTGAACGTCCCCCAGCCCTGGCCGAGCTGAACCCGCGTCGACGTCGAGATGGTGGTGCCGTTCTTCGGGTAGTACCAGAGATATCCGCCTGAATCGACGCCGAGGACGTCGGACTGCCCGTCGCCGGAGAAGTCGGCTGCGAAAACGTGCTTGAACGTGCCCCAGCCCTGGCCGAGCTGGACGCGCGTCGTGGTCGAGATGGCGTTGCCGTTGTTGGGGTAATACCAGAGGTCGCCGCTGGAGTCGACGCCCAGGATGTCGGCGTGACCGTCGCCGGAGAAGTCGGCCGCCATGACGAACTTGAACGTGCCCCAGCCCTGGCCGATCTGGCGACGCGTCGTCGTGGAGATGGCGTTGCCGTTGTTCGGGTAATACCAGAAGTACCCGCCGGAGTCGACACCAAGGATGTCAGCGTGACCGTCGCCGGAGAAGTCGGCCGCCATGACCTGACGGAAGGTTCCCCAGCCTTGGCCGATCTGCACGGTGGCGCCGAAGACTCCGCCGTTGTTCGGGTAGAAGAGCATGTCACCGCCGGAGTCGACGCCGATCACGTCCGCCCGGCCGTCGCCGTTGAAGTCGGAGACCTCCCCGGGCTGCGAGCACCCGTTGTAGCTGGTGATATATCGCGCGGCGCTGTAATCGGTGGTCATGCCCGAGGGCACGCCGTTGAAGTACGCCTCGGTGCGAGCGCCGTCGCGATACTGGACGTAGTGCAGGTGGGGTCCGGTGGAGTCGCCGGTGCTGCCGACGTATCCGATCCGCTGGCCGCGGGCCACCGACTGGCCCTGGCTGACGCTCGGCGCGTACTGCATGTGCAGGTATTGGGTCTGCCAGCCGCCGCCGTGGTCGATCATCACCCACCAGCCGCCGCTGTCTCCCCAACCGGCGAAGGACACCGTTCCGGAGGCTGACGCGAGGATGGCGCGGCCCAGGCTGTTGCCGCTGGAATGCGTCATGTCGATTTTGTAGTCGCCGTGTCCTGGATAGGTGTCCATCAACCAGCGATCACCACAGGGAAACGGCAGTTGGAACAGCGGTCGAGTTCCGGCGGCCGACACCGGCGCGGGCAACGCCGATGCGGAGACCACCAAGACGGCGGCCAGAAGTACGCGTGCGAGGGTACGAAGGGAGGGTCTGAACATGTAGGTGCCCTTCCGTTCTCGTCGAGCCGGGCGTGGAATTGCGATTCAGTTTCGCGCCGGATCGATGCGCTGTGACCCAACGAAATCGCGGGGCTCCGGCTGGCGTGGTCGAGCAAGGGCAGGCGGCGAGGGTCCATGGCCTGCTCCCCCGTGGTCGGGTTGACATGGGTGGCGACGATGTCGTGGTGAGACGTTGGCGGCGCGTGAATCCAACCGGTCCAGCACAGTGGCTCATCCTGGGCTTTGGCGCGATCATCCTGGCGTTTGCCGCCGCGTTCGCGCGCAGTGCCGTCCAGCAAGGGTTTCGCGCGGTGGAGGCAGCGTTCGTGGGCGGGTTCTTGACGTTGATGCTCGCCTACGTCTGGCGGATGTATCGCACCGGCATCTACGTCCGGGCCCGGCAGGTCCGGGTGGTTCGCGTCCTGCGGACGCGGACGCTCCCGTGGGCTGACGTGGCGGAAGTCTATAGCCGCCCCGCCCGCATTTCCGGGCTGGCGACGGTGCGGGACGCGATCGTTGTGAGGCTGGTGGATGGGACGGAGGTCGAAACGCCGGTGCAGCGGCAAGCCGACCGAGTCGTTGGGCCGCGCAAGACTGTCGGTCCCATCCTCACCGATGAACAGTTCGCCGAGACGGTAGCCTTTCTGCAGGCCACACGCCTTTACGCGGCCGGCCCGCAGGAATAGGTGCCCGGGGACTGCAGTGACTAGCCGGTTCATGGGTGGAGCAGCACGGCTGCGTGACCGGCTGCAACGGCGTGGCATCGGTTGTGCCCTGGCCGTGGCAGCCGGTTCGCGGGCGGCGCCGGATCATGGAATGCTGCCGCACTCTCGAGGCGACCAGCCCGCGCTGGTCGCGCGGCCGGTGGCGGCGCGGCTCCCTGGCGGGAACCGCGCCGCTTCGACATGCCCGGCGGCCGCCGGTTACAAGGTGGGCATACTGAAGGAGCTGTTCCAGGCGCGGAGGCCCTCCAGCTTCGTGTAGTAGGAGGTGCAGTCGTCACCTGCGGTCACATTGCCGAGGGCCCGTACGTATCCCGGCCGACCGCTGATCCCTTGATACACCGCACCGCCGGAGTCCCCGCCTCGAGTGGTGTTGCAGTCGTAGACCCCGTCGTTGTTCTGGTCGGATCGGAAGATCGCGATGTGTGCGACGTTCGCGGTGCCGCCGGAGTACGCAACGGCGCAGGTGCAGTCGGTGTCGACGACGTACTGACGACAGATCTGTGCCGTCGTCCAGCCGCTGGTGCAGATCGCCGCGCCCAGCACCGGCGTGGTCCAGCTCGCCGCTCCGACGGGAAGCGAGGTGCAGCTGCCGGTCAGGTTCGCGCAGTTGTAGACGTAGGGCGCGTACGTGGATCCGGACATGATCGCCCAGTCTCCGTAACGGTCCTGCGTGCCGTCGCTGGTCGAGTCCATGGTTCCGGCCAGGGTCGTGGTGTAAAGGTTGCCGAAGTAGTAACTCGAGCTGGGAATGGGGGTCGCTGTAGTGAATGCGCTGGCCCAGGCTCGCGGGTGCTGGGTGCTTCCGGGCAGGCAGTGACCGGCGGTGAGCATGTATCGCTGGCCGTCGAGCACGACCGGGAAGCTGGTGGAGCACCAGCCGCGCCGGCCGGTGTGCGCGACATTCCACATGTAGATGCCTGCGCCGCCAAAGTGCGCGGCGGTGTCGCGTGAACGATCGGCCTCGGCGGCCTTGGGCACCTCCATGTGCCGGAACACCACGGCATCGCCGAAGCGGGCCTTGATGGCCTTCCGCGCGATGACGGAGTCGTCGACCGCGTAGACGACGGCGACGCCGCGGGCGGAGTCGGTGCCTACTCCGGTGACCTTGTCGGCCCAGGTTCCGGCTCGCCACAGGTTTTCGAGGTCTGCGCGGACCTTCGTCAGCTCTGCTCGGCTTCGCCCGGCGCGTTGGACGCGTACGGTCGGTGCGGCACCGGCTTGGGAGAACTGGGCTGCTTCACGTTTGATCACGCTCTGCGCCGCGGCGGCGTCGGCGTTCGGTGGGATCGTCAGTGTGATCGCGTTCGGACCGTCGATGCGTACGCCTGCCATGCCGTCTGGTGTTTGGTCGACTATGGCGGCGAGGCGGTCGGCGAGGTCTTGGGTCTGTGTCGTGACGGATCCGGGTGGGCTCGGGAAGGGTTCGAAGTGGATGTCGGCACCGTTGCTCGACGCGGCCGAGGCGGGCGTCGCGGACAGCAGGATGGTCGCGAGCAGGAACCCGATCGCGACCGTCTTGTATGGAGGGATGTTCATGGGATCGAAGCTACCGGGTTCTTCCCCGTCGTGACTGGTCTCCGCGAGCGTCCCGGTCGACGGTCACACGGAACGTCAGGAGATCGCGTGCGGGCGCAGGACCATGAGCGGGCCGTCGGATGCTGCCACCATGGCGAAGGGAAACCGGTCAGCCTCCAGGCACAGCGCTACGTCGTCGACATGAACTCCTGGCAGGCCGCCGCGCGCCCCGTCGTGCAGATCGGCGGCGGCGCGAGACTCGGCGGCCCGGCGAAGGAAGTCAGCCGCGTCTATGTCGGTCCCGGCTGCCCTGCCCGCAATGTATTGGGCGCAGGCCAGGTCTTCATCGGCCTGTCCATTCTCGCCGGTGACCACGAACGTGACAGAGCGGTCTTCGCACGTCTGGAGCAGCTGGGCCGTCGCCTCCGCCACCACGAAACTCGCGCACAGCAACAATGACGCATCTTTGGCGGCGTGGACGCCTACGGTTCCGTTGGTCGTCTTCTGCACGACGGTCCGTCCGGCCACGTCGATCGACGTCAGCAATGCGGGCGAGTTGACGGCGTCGAATCCGGGTGCGGGTGGACCGTCTTTGAGGGCTACCCAATCCGGATGGCGTTCCTTCAAGGCGAGTGCTTCATCGAGTGATTCCGCAAGCACGATCTTCTCCGCCCCCTGATTGAACGCCCAGGCGGCCACGGTGAAGGCGCGCAGGACGTCGATGACGACGGCGACGGACTGGACGCGGGTCAGCTCGGCGATACCAGCGAAACGAACATCCATTCCAAGATCATCGCTCATGCGCGCCGGCCTCAGCCGACCGGCCGCGACCCGCCCACGCGTCCATCTGGATCATCGCCGCGTTGACCGCCGACACTGCCTGGTTGATCAGCGCGGCGTAGTCGACCACGGCGGACCGATACAAGATCACGATGCGCCGATCGGCGTCGTCCAGCGGTACACGCCGCTCGGCCCACAACGAGATCACCCGGTCGCGCAGTGCACTGACCGACCCGAACGCCATCTCCAGTTCCCGGCCTGCGCCTTCCACCGCGGCCAGTGCCAGCGCCAGGTCGGGCGGCAGTAGCGCCACCGGCTCACCTCGCAGCAGGGACCCCAGGTCGGGGCCACGAGCGCTCACCGTGTTGACGGCAGCATCCCATTGTGGGCCGGTCAGATCTTCGCTCGTGCGCGCGGCGAGCCAGGCGTCGAGCGCCGCGAGCTGTTCCGCCAGTACGTTGTCGGCCACGTGCGACGTCTGTGTCTCGGCGCGGAACAGCGACGACAGCTGCCGGATGTGGGTGCGTGCCCAGTGCCGCGTCTGCCGTCGTTGACGCAGTTCCTCGGCCGCGAACGCCAGGTACGCCCCCAGAAAGACGGTCGCGAACTGAACGATGATGTCCACCAACATCCACGCAGGCTACTGTCGATCCGCCGCGCCGACTCCCCTGCTCGACTCGTTGACAGATCAGCCCGGCGAAGATTCGGCGAAGATTTCTGGCGGAGGGTTGTCGGATCTGCCGGACGCCGTTCGTAGCGTAGGCGGGCGCGGACACCCGGTCCGGCCGAGCGGAGGGAGCCAGCATGGCCGAGTACCTCATTTACTTCAACCAGCAGTGGGTGGGCGACCACAGCGAGGAGTGGTTCCGCGGCCGCGGGCCGCTCTCCAGGGCGGTCGTCGAGGAGATCAAGGCCGCCGGCGCCTATGTGTTCGCCGGTGGGCTGGAGGAGGAGGACGGACCTGTCTTCAGTGCCGACGCCACGAGCGGAACCTTGTTGTTCACCGACGGGCCCTACGTCGAGACGAAGGAGTTCCTCGGCGGGTTGACCATCGTCGACGTGCCGGACGAGCAGACGGCGAAGATGTGGGCTGAAAATCGCGGAGGCGTGTGGCTGGCCGCAGGAGGTTCGCCGCTTCAAGCCTCGGGGCCCAGCGCGCGCAGCCTGATGAGCCGTCGTTCTGGGCACGGAGAGCACGCGCCGGGCCCAGAAGTCCTGCACGAGGCCAGTCAGTCCGCCGACGTGTGGTCTGGTACCGTCGCGGGAACGTGACCGATCCGTGGGAGGTGAGACCCATTACCGCAGTAGCAGGCCGGGTGCTCCCCCCTCGTCACGGCTGAACGGCTCCTCTGGGACAGGACCGTCGGAGCGCCCCTGTGGCATCCGAAGGGAACCCAGATGAACACCTACCGCACGCACGACGACGCCGACCTCCACTACGACCGGATCGGCACCGCCGCCGGTGAGCCGATCGTCGTCCTCGCCGGCGGCGCCGCCGCCCATCCGTCCTACCTAGATGACTTGGCCGGGCTGTCGGGCGTACGCCCACTGGTCGTCCCGCATCTGCGCGGCGTCGGAAAGTCGCCGTTGCCCGCCGATCGGCAGGTCGCCTCGTTCTGGCGGCAGGCTGAGGATGTCGAGCGGCTGCGTGAGCACCTCGGGCTACGCCGGATCGTGTTGCTGGGCCATTCGGCCGGTACGCGGCTGGCGATCGCCTACGCAGCGCAGTTCCTGGCGTCCGTGGGCGGGCTCGTGCTGGTCACACCGCCGACCGGCTACCTGGTGCCGGGCGGTCCCGGGGTCGATCAGGTCGTCGACGCCCGGCGCGGCGATCCCGCCTTCGACGCCGCCTACGCGGCCTGGCAGACCGGCCCGGAGCAGCACGACGACGACGGGCTCACCGACTGGTACGCCCGCATCGCGCCGATGTCGTACGCGAGCTGGGGTCCGGCCGAGGAGGCGCATGCGCGGAAGTTGCGCTACAGCTATGCCGCCAACCGGGCGTATTTCAGCGTCGACCCGCCGGCTGATCTCGCGGGCCGGTTGGCGCGGGTGGATGCTCCGGTCCTGGTCGTCGCCGGTGCTCAGGGCACCAGTGTCGGCGTCGGCCCGGCGACGAAGCTGGCCGGGCTGTTCGGTTCGGGGCAGATCGCCGTCATCGACCGCAGTGGCCACTTTCCGTGGTTCGAGCAGCCGACGGCGTTCCGGGCCGCGGTGGACGCCTTCCTGACGCGCCTTCGCGACCAGACGTGACGACCGGATTCATCACCCTGTCGTTCCACGGGGATGGACCTCGTCGCCCGGGTCGGGATCGAGCAGCAGCCCGGTGTGGAATCCGATGAACCGGTACGCCACCTGGCGCAGCGGCCAGGCGACCCAGGGTCGTTCGTCGTCGGCGATGGTGCGGCCGTCGGCGTGCGAGCCGGTTCCCAGAAGCAGCCAGGAGTCGTTCGTCGAATAGACCCCGACGACGGTGCCCGACGACGCCGACGGCAGCAACGCGCGCACGCTGCGGGCGGCGTCGTTGCTGCCGTAGAGCACGGCCCACAGGCCGGCGACGGCGTCGCTGTCGTCGGTGCGGTACGCCACATGCAGGGCCAGGATGCAGTTCTCGGCGTTCAGCAGCGCGTCGTCGGGCAGTACTCCGTCGCAGCCGCGCTGGTTCGCCGTCGTGGTCCGGGTGAGGACATCGTCGTTCATGCGCAGAACGGCGGGGAAGATCTCCTCGGCGTTCGTCCCGGTCGAGTCTGTGGCGGAGACCGCCACCGGGATGGCGGCCAGGATCAGCACCGCGCCCGCGGCCGTGGACGCGACGGCGAAGGTGCGGTTGACGGCTGGCGCCTTCTGGGCGATGACGGCCAGCAGGATCAGCACGAGCAGGGTCGCGCCGAGACCGCCGAACGCCCACATGAGGCCGTCGATGAACTGGTCGGCGCCGGGTCCTTTCACGAGGTCGGACAAGCCCCGGCTTCGGCGACCCGGGATGAACGACATCGCCATCAGCACGGCTGCGATGGTGATCCCGAGCAGCACTCGCTTGGTCGTGTTCCCCGCCCGCTTGTGCACCAATGCGGTCGCGGCGATCAATCCGGCGGGCAGCGCGATGACCAGCCAGCCCGCGATCACCATGCCCTCGGTGGAGCACGCCGACAGGTGGCACGCGCCGCTGACGTATGCCGGGCGCAGGATGGTGCCGAGGAAGGCGTACGCGACGACCGCCGCCATTAGGCCGCCGATGACGGCGACGGCACTCAACCAGGCCCACCGGGACTGCTTCGTTCGCGACGCCTTCGCAGGCCGGCCGATGGCCGGCTGACCTGTCGCCGGGTGGGTGCCGGCTGGCTGGATCTTCGGCCGCTTCGGGGTTTTCGGCTGCTTCGGGGGTCGAAGCCTCTTGCGCCCGACGTGCTGGATGGGACCTTGATCAGCCACGGCTGCACCATAGCGTCGGCGAGCAAACCGGACCACGGCCGCCCCGGCCGGAGCGTGAGCGACCGCACGCCGGAGAGGGTCAGTCTGCCGGTCGGGTTACAACCGGCGGATCACCGCGACGACCCTGCCGAGGATGACCGCATCGTCACCTGCGATGACAGCGAGCACTCCGGCCCGGGCCGGCAATTGAGCCATTGCGATACGATCTGCGCCGTGACCGAGCCGGAGTCGTTCCACACGCGACAGAACGAGGGACAGCGCAAGCCCGGTGACGCATCTGTGAAGGTGGCGTGGATCGGTGCGGCTGGGGTGGTGGCGGCCGCTGCGGTCACCGCGATCGCCGGCGTCGTCGCCGGCTTGATTCATCTCGGTCCGGACAAGGAAGTGCCCGGTGACGCTCGTGCGGGATCGGGCAATGCCACTGCTTTGGACCGGCCGTCGCCGTCGGCGCTGGACAGTGCCAGTCCGAGTTCACCCGCCGGCCAGGTCGCCGGTGCGACCTCTCTCCTGGATGTCGCGCTCGTCGGCCCTGAATACCAGCGCGGCTTCTCGCCGGGCACTCGCAAGGTCAACGCCGTCGAGTACGAAGACGTCTACGCCGCGGACCTGGTCTGTTACGTCGTCGGCACCGCGGCAGGCGACGAGTTTCAGCTGGATCGTAAATACCAGCGTCTGGTCACCAAGGTGGGGCTCGGCGATGCCGGCACTGCCTCGGGTATCCGGGTCAAGTTCACCGTCGCGGTCGACGGCGCGGCGGCCCGGTCGGTCACGGTCACCCTCGGGCAGGTCAAGACCCTCGAGGTGGACGTCTCCGGGGCGTTGCGGATGTCGTTGACCGCGGAGATCCTGAACGCCGCGGATTGTGAAGGGCATGCCGCTGCGGCATGGATCGCCCCCACGCTGACGTGATTCGGTGTCAGTCGCCGAGCACGCCTGCCTGCGCCATGTCGTCGACCGTGCCGAGGTAGTGCTCTTCGAGCGTGGCGACGATCTGGTCGATGTCTCCCCGGCCGAACACGTCGATGACGAGCTGGTGCCGCCGCACGGCTTCACCGAGGTCGATGTGCTGACGGTCGATCGAGGAGCGCATGAGCGCACCCATCTGCGCGTCGAGCATCCGCCACAGCGAGCCGAGCCGGTGCCGCCCGGAGGCGTCGATGATGCAGCCGTGGAACTCGGTGTCGAGGTCGACCATGCTCGCCACGTCGCCGTCCTCGGCGGCGGCGCGCATCCGGTCGAGGACGGCCTCCATCTGCCCGAGCATCGTGCGGCGCTCGCCGACGCTGCGGGCGGCGCCGGCCTCCAGGACGAACCGGGCGTAGCAGGCGTCCCGGATCTCCTCATAGGCCATCCGCGTGACGACGCTGTGGCGGCGGGGCGAGATGTCGACCAGGCCGTCGACGGACAGCTGCCGCAGTGCCTCCCGCACGGTGGAACGGCTGACCCCCAGCTCTTCGGCGAGGTTCATCTCGATCAGCCGCTGCCCGGCGGCGAAGTCGTTGTTGAGGATCCGGCGCCGCAGCAGGAGGTAGACATTCTCCGGCAGGGACCTGTGCAGGACGGTCGCTGGATCGGTCATGGCCGGAAGTGTAGGTCGTCGGGGGTGAGCATGGGCAGGGTGTCTCCGGTGATCGTCACGGGCAGGCGGTCGGCCGGTCCGCAGAGGATGGGCATCATTCCAGGGCCGTGGCCGGGCTGGGGGCTCCCGCCGTGCACGATCAATCCTACGGTGCGAAATCCGCGACGATAACCGGCGTTGTGCCGCACGTCGAGGTCGTCGACGGCGACGAGGTCGCCCAGCCGCAGTCCTGCCAGGCCGGCCGCGGCGGCGGTCTCGGCGGTGACCTGGAGGTCGATGTCCCACATCTGCGCCGGCCGGCCGATGCCGTTACCGGCCAGCGCCGACGGCACCGTTGCGCGTACCGTCGCTTGAACCGCAGTGGGGCCGACGGTCAGCGGAAGCAGCCCCAGCGCGTCTGGATCCGCGTTGAGCAGGTCCACCCCGGGCAGCTGTGCGCCCTGACCGGCGGCGCGGACGGTGACCGCGTCGCCGGGCGTGAGCCGCGCGAGCACGTCGTCGGGGAAGACGACGATGACCCGGCCTGCCTCGCCGCGTTTGCCGAGCACGAACCCGGTCGCGCCGGCGGCGGCCCCGGAACGCACGGTCGCGTGGTTGCCGAAGCAGGCGAACGCGGTGAGGGCATGCCGGGCCGCCTGGTCCGCGTGGGCCAGGGTGAGGCCGGGCGCGGCATGGTCCGCGTCATGATCGAAAACCCCGTCCCCCAGGTGTACGCCGAGGACGACGCCCGAGTCGGCCAGCGGCACGTAGGGGCGGCCGTCGACGTCGATGAGGTAGGGGGAGGCCGGCATGGTCGGGGTCTCGATCACTCCGGCCAGGTTCATCGCCACCGGTGTCACAGGATTCCTCCGAGGTTGGCGTCGGGGTTGTCGACGATGTGGAAGCTGTCGGCCGGGCCGGACAGGATCGTGCTGGGCCCTGGGCCGTGGCCGAACAGCCGGCAGTGGCCGGTGCTGATCACCCCGACCGTCAGGTAGCCGGGCCGGTAGCCGCGGCCGAAGCGGTGGTCGGCGTCGGAGATCGCGACGAGGTCGCCGATGCGCAGCGTCTCCAGGCCGAGCGACAGGTCGTCGCCCTGGCCGGCGTAGGCGCCCATGAGGTCGGTGTTGGCGAACTCCGACACCATGCCGGAGCCTGCGCCGACGGCGGCGGCGGGCACACGGGCGGCGACGCCGACTTCGAGCCGGCCGTCGGGCAGCGTACGCAGCGGTAGCCGGTCGAGCAGGTCGGGATCGAGGTTCTTGGCCACGATCGCGGGATGATCGAGCAGCTTGAGCCCTTGCCCCCGGGCGGCGACGGTGACCACGTCACCCGTGGTGATCTCGGCGAGATCCTCCTCGGCGAGGTCGACGAGCACGTACGCGTGCTGGCCGATCACCTTGCCGGTCTTGCCGGCCGCCGGCCCGGTACGCACGGTGACGACGTTGCCGACGCAGCTGAGAAACTGCAGCGCCATGTTGGCGCCGCCGTCGCGGGCGCGGACGGACAGGCCGGGTTCGAGGTGGTCGGCGGCGTAGCCGGTGGCCGGGTCGCCGGGGTGCACGCCGAGGGTGACGCCACCCATGCCGGGTAGGAGGATGGGTGTGCCGTCGGCGTCGACCTTGTAGCCGTGCCGGTCGGCCAGGGCCGGCCACACTTCGCCGGCCAGGATCTGGGTGACCAGCCGGTCCTTGTTGGTCCTGATCATCGTGTCTCCTCGATCTTGGCGGCGCCGAAGCGGAAGCCGTGGCCGCGCAGGGCCGGTGCGGTGACGGCGCCGTTCCAGACGTTCATCACGGGTTGGGAGCGGCGTGCCGCGCCGATGCCGTCGACGGTGGCGAGGAAGTCGAGGATGGAGTGGGTGAACCGGGCTCCGGCGACCGGCTGGGCCAGCTGCCCGTTGTCGATGAGGAAGCAGCCGTCGCGGCTGACGCCGGTGATGGTGGCCGTCAGCCGGTCGACGAGCCGGGTGTACCAGAACCGCTGCACGTAGATGCCGCGTTCGACGCCGGCGATCAGCTGCGCCTCGGTGGCGTCTCCGGCGTCCATGACGATGTTCGCCGCCACCGGCGCCGGGACCTCTTCCCGCGCGATGTGGGCGTGCCCGGTCGAGCTGGTGCCGAGGGCTTTGGCGGTGGCGAGGTTGGTGACCGCTTCTCCCACGATGCCGTTGGTCAGCAGCGGTACCCGGCGCTTGGGCGTGCCTTCCATGTCGAACCCGATCGGCAGCCCGACCGCGGCAGTGGCGTCGTCGGCGACGGTGACCAGCGGGGAGGCGACCTGCTGCCCCGCTCGTCGCGCGACCAGGCCGACGCCGGCCGCCGCGAGTTCGCCGGAGAAGCCTGCCGCTTCCAGGAAGCCCAGGAGTTCACCGGCGGCCTGCGGCCCCAGGACGATGGTGTATCGGCCGTCGGGCACCGGGATGCGGTTCTGTCCCGCGACGGCCTCGGCGACCGTGCGGTCGACGCTGGCGGTCAGGTCGAGGGCGCCGCACGACCGGTGCAGGTCGATCCAGTGGGAAGTGCCGTCGGCGATGGTCGCGGTGAGCGAGCCGATCGCCTCGGTGGCCAGGGCGTGGTGGGCCACGCCGCTGGAGGTGACCACGGCGATCTGGGTCAGCGCGCGGCCGAACATGCCGGCCGCGTGCCCGCCGGCCTGGTCGGCTTCGCGCATCGCGTGGCCGGCTGCGGCTGCTCGTGCTCCGGCGTCGAACGCGGCGGTGTCGTCGTGCCACAGGGTGGCGTCGGGCAAGGCCGACGGGGTCGCCACCGTGGCGTTGCCGGGCCGGTCGGCCGCCTGGGCGAGCGCCTGTGCGGCTTTGACCGCTGCGGTCACCGCGCCGGTCAGCCCGCCGATCGTGCCGGTGGCGGCCCGGGCGGCGTGCCCGTCCACGACGGCGCGGACGGCGTACTGGGTTTCGACGATGTCTTGCGGCTGGTGGACCCGGCCGCCGGCGAATCGGGTGTATTCACCGGCGCGGCCGAGCAGCGTGATCTCGACTGCGTCGGCGTGGGTGGATGCGGCGGTCGTGCTGAGGCGTTCCAGCAGGCCGTCCGGCGCGACCGGGGGGAGGAATTCGGGCGTACGCATCAGGCCACTCCGATCCGCAGGTCGCGTACCAACATGGGTGAGGCGCCGTGGCTGAGGAAGCCCCACTGCTTGGGCTCGCCTTTGCCGCAGGGGTAGCCGAAGGCGCGGAACTCTTGCGGCCCGGCCACCGCCTCGACCGATCCCCAGAATTGGGGGGTGACGCCGCCGTAGGAGAAGTTCTTGAGCAGCCGGCCTCGCTTGCCGCCCTTCACCTCGTACGCGACCTCGGTGCCGAACTGGAAGTTGAGCCGCTGGTTGTCGATCGACCAGCTGCGGTTGTCGTCGATGTAGTAGCCGTCGCCGAGCCGGTCGAGCAGCTCGTCGAGGCTGCCGCCGTCGCCCGGTTCCAGGTACACGTGGGTGGAGAAGCAGACCGGCAGGTACGCCCAGCCGTCGGAGCGGGCCGCGCCGGTGAGCGCGAGCCCGGCGCGGGCGGCGGAGTCGCGTGTGGACAACGTGCTGCGGACGACGCCCCGGTCGATGAGGGCCGCCCGGCGGGCCGGAGTTCCCTCGTCGTCGAAGGCGAAGCTGCCGCGGGTGCCGGGCTTGGTCGGGTCGGAGGCGATGGTGACCGCGTCGGAGCCGTATCGCAGCGAGCCGACGTCACCGGGTCGGATGAACGAGGTGCCCGCGTAGTTGGCCTCATCGCCGAGGATCCGGTCGAGTTCCAGGGCGTGCCCGGCCGATTCGTGGATCTGCAGGGACACCTGCTGAGCGCCGATGATCACGTCGGCGTGCCCGCGCGGGGCGGCGGGGGCGGTCAGCAGGGCGACTGCCTCCTCCCCCACCCGGGCGGCGTTGTCCAGCATGGCCAGTCCGGCCAGATACTCCCAGCCCGCTCCGGCGGTGTTGCCGTGGAAGGAGTTCGGGTAGCTGCGGCGTTGCACGTCGCCGTGACCGGCGGCGGTCACCATCAGCATGGCGCCGGTCTCCATCAGATGCTGATGCTGGCGGGATCCTTCGGTGTTGGCGAAGTGGCGGTGCTGCCGCTTGGCGTTGACGCCGGCCTGCGCGGCGGCGACCTCGGCGGGCGCTGCGGCGGCGGCCAGCCAGGCGGCCAGCAGCTCGTGCCGGGTGGCGGTGCCGACCGTGAACGGGTCGTGGTCGACTTCGGTTTCGTAGCGGCCGCTGACCGGTTCCTGCGGTGGCAGGTCGACTCGTTTGCCGGTGCCGGCCAGGGCCTGGGCGGAGGCGTACGCCTGCCGGGCCGCCGCGGCGGCGTCGCCGTCGGCGGCCAGCGGCCGGGCGGCGAAGCCCCACTGGCCGTCGACGAGCACGCGTACGCCGATGCCGATGTTCTGTTCGATCCGCTCGTCGGGGTCGGCGCCGAGCTGGGCGTAGGACCGCAGTTCCTCGCATTCGATCAGCCGGGCGTCGGCGTACTGGACGCGCTGGTGCACCGTGTCGAGGGCGGTCTCGAGGATGCGCCGGGCGGCAGTGTCGTCGCCCAGCGTCCCCCAGTCGTGGGCGCTCACGCCTCCTCCAGCGGGAACGAGACCCAGGCCCGGTCACGGAAGGACTTCTCGAAGGCGTTGATGGTCTCCTGGACGAGCGCGCCCTGGGCGAAGTCGCCCTGGTTGACGTCGCTGCCGGACAGGATCTCGGTGGCGAAGTCGGCGCACAGGTTGGAGTAGAAAAGGAAGTCCCAGTCCTCGCGGGAGTGGCCGCCTTCGGGGAAGAACTGTTGTGGGATCTGCTGCTCGACGAACTCGACCGAGCCCTTGGTGGCGGTCTTGATGGTCTGGCAGATGCCGAACTCTTCGACCAGCCGGACGATGATGGCCCCTTCGGAGCCGAAGATGCGCGCCTCGATGCCGGGGAAGTTGCCGACGGTCACATACGACGACTGGATGGACGCCAGGACGCCGTTGTCGAACTCGCCGATCCACATGTCGCCGTCGTCGATGTTGAGGCGCTGCATCAGACCGGTGTCGCGGACCATCCGTTCGGGCACGAAGTTGCGCATGGTGCCGACGACCGAAGTCAGGGCGCCGCCGGTCCACCAGTGCATGATGTCGATGATCGGCGCGCCGTAGCCTTCGATCGACGAGGTCGCGAGCACCTCGGGGTCGGCGTCGGGGTTGACCTGCCGCATCGGGGTGGCCGGGTCGATCCATTGGCTGTTCTGCTCGTAGCCGTTGAAGATGTACGGGGTGCCGACGAAGCCGGTGTCGATCAGGTGCTTGGCGTACTGGACGGCCGGGGCGTATCGGAAGGTGAAGCCGAGCTTGGTCTTCAGGCCCTTGGTGCGGGCCAGTTCGGCCAGCGCCCGGGTCTGCCGGTTGTCGTGGTGCACCGGCTTCTCGCACAGGACGTGCTTGCCGGCGTCGAGGGCGGCGGCGGAGATCTCGAAGTGGGCCCGGTTGGCCGTGGCCACGTCGATGACGTCGATGCTGGGGTCGTCGAGCAGTTCGCGGTAGTCCGTGACCAGCTTGGCGACGCCGAAGCGGGCGCCGGCCTCGGCGACGACGGCGGGGTCGGTGTCGGCCAGCGCGACGACCTCGACGCGGGGGTCGCGCTGCCAGCCGGGGATGTGGGCGCGCTGGGCCCAGCGGCCGGCGCCGACCACTGCCACGCGCAGCTTGTCACTCATGGGGGGTGTTCCTTTCGGTTGAGCGGTCCGCGATCAGCGGCGGACCCGGGGGTCGACCAGCGCGTACGCGAGGTCGACGAGGAGGTTCATGACGACGATGAAGAAGGCGGCGAACAGCACCGCGCCGGTGATCATGGGGACGTCGAGGGTGCCGATCGCGTCGAAGGTGAGCTTGCCGACGCCCGGCAGGCCGAACACCGATTCGATGACGACGACCCCGCCGAGGAAGTAGCCGAGGTCCATGCCGAGCATGGTCAGCAGCGGGCTGAGGACGTTACGCAGGCAGTGCCGCAGCAGCACGACCCGTTCGGGCATGCCCTTGGCTCGGGCCATCTGCACGTACGGGCTGCGCAGCGCTTCGAGCATGTTGGTGCGGGTCAGGCGGGCGTACCAGGCGGCCCCGCCGAGACCGAGGGTGAAGCTGGGCAGGATCAGGTAGTTGATGTAGGGCGCCTCGTAGCCGGACAGCGGGAAGAGGTTGAACTTGAACGCCAGCAGGTACAGCAGCAGCAGGCCGACCCAGAACGGCGGTGCGGACAGTCCGACCAGCGAGGCGAGCGTGGTGGCCCGGTCGGCGAGCCGGCCCGGCCGGTAGGCGGCGATGATGCCGACGGGGATGCCGAGGATCGCCTCCCACAGCACGCCGAGGACGGCGAGGGCCGCGCTGACCGGCAACGCCCGCAGGATCGCCGAGGCGACCGGGGTGTTCTGCAACGCGAAGCTGGTGCCGAGGTCGAAGTGCAGCAGGCCGAGCAGGAATTTGCCGTACTGGTAGGCCAGGCTGCGGTCCAGGCCGAGCTCGTGGTGGATGGACGCCACAGTGGCGGCGCTGGCGTTGGGTCCGGCGATCAGCCGCGCGGGGTCGCCCGGCACGACGTGGGTCAGCAGGAAGGCGAGGGTCACGACGCCGAAGAGGACGACGATCGCCTGCGGGATGCGGCGAAGCAGGAACCGGCTCATCAGCGGCGCTCCGGTGCGGTCGGGTCGAGGAGGTCGCGCAGCCAGTCGCCGGCGAGGTTGAACGCGAGCACGGTGAGGATCAGGCAGACACCGGGTGCGAACAGCAGCCACGGCGCGATCTGGAAGTACTCCTTGCCCTGCTCGATCATCTGTCCCCAGGACGGGGTCGGGACGGGCACGCCGACGCCGAGGAACGACAGCGACGCCTCGATGAGGATCGACGAGGCGACGCCGAGGGTGGCGTACACGATGATGGTCGGCACGAGGTGCGGGAACAGGTGCTTGCGCATGATCCGCCAGTGGGACAGCCCGAGGGTGCGGGCGGCGACCACGAACTCCCGTTCGCGCAGCGACAGGACTTGGCTGCGCACGATGCGGGCCAGCGTCGTCCAGTAGATCAGCGCGATGACGATGACGACGTTGCGTTCGCTGGGCCCGGTCACGGCGATCAGCGCGATGCAGAACAGCAGGATCGGGAACGACATGATGACGTCGGTCAGTCGCATGAGGATCGTCTCGACCCACCCGCCGAGGTAGCCCGCGCTGAGCCCGACGACCACGCCGAGGACGGTGGCCAGCCCGTTGGCGAGGATGCCGATGACGAGCGAGACGCGTGCCCCGTACAGCAGCCGGGCCAGCACGTCACGGCCGTTGGGGTCGGTGCCGAGCGGGAAGCCGTGGCCCGGTCCGATCGGTGCGCCGTTGGCCGCGAGTCCTTCGGGATAGGTCGCCAGGGGCGAGTGCGCGGCCAGCAGCGGCGCGCCGATCGCGGCGGCTGCCAGCAGAACCAGCAGGACGATGGAGATGAGCGCGGGTTTGTCCTGGCGCAGGCTGCGCAGGACCCGGCGGAACCCGGCCGGTGCGGCGGCAGGTGTCTGGGCGGGCGCCGGTGGGGCGACGGCGGGTGGCGCGGTCATGGAGTCCTCCCCTCTTGCGACGGGATCGGGCCGGTCGAGCCGGCGGGGGCGGCCAGTGATCCGGTGGCGTCGGCGTGGAAGCAGGCGGCCGCGTGGCCGGTGCGGTCGACGGTCAGTTCGGGCTGCCGCGCCCAGCAGGCTTCGGTGGCCAATGGGCAGCGGGGCGCGAACGCGCAACCGGTCAGCGCCGCGCCGGCGGCGGGCGCCTCGCCGGCGACGATGCCGCGGCGGTGGCGGCGGCCGACGCCGGGCTGGGGAATGGCCGCGATCAACGCGCGTGTGTAGGGGTGGCGCGGCCGGGCGAACACCTCGTCCGCCGGGCCGAGCTCGACGATGCGGCCCTGGTACATGATCGCCACGTCGTCGGCGATGAACCGCAGCGTCGACATGTCGTGCGAGATGAACAGGTACGCCAGCCCGTCGCTTTCCTGCAGATCCTTGAGCAGGTTCAGGATCTGGGCGCGGACGGACACGTCGAGGGCGGACACCGCCTCGTCGCAGACGAGGACTTGCGGGCCGACGGCCAGCGCGCGGGCGATGGAGACGCGCTGCCGCTGGCCGCCGGACAGCTGATGCGGGTAGCGGCCGGTAAACGCGGCGGGCAGACCGACGCGGTCGAACAGCTGCCGGGTCCGCAGGACGTGGTCGGGTCGCGGCACTGCGGCTGCGGTGAGTGCTTCGGCGACGTTGTCGCCGACGGTCAGCCGCGGGTTGAGCGAGTCGTAGGGGTCCTGGAACACCATCTGCATGTGGCGGCGGAACCGTTGCAGCGCGCGGCTGCGTAACGTGGTCACCTCGCGTCCGGCGATGTGCACCGAGCCGGACGCCGGGTCGTGGACGCGCATGAGGGCGCGGGCGACGCTGCTCTTGCCGGATCCGGACTCGCCGGCGATGCCGAGGGTGCGACCGGCGCCGATGGTGAAGCTGACCTTGTCGACGGCGGTGAACTCGGTGCGGCGCACTGATCCGCGCATCCGGTAGCGGACGGTCAGATCGCGGACGCTGACGACGTCGTGGGTGCTCATCGGACCACCTCCGGTGTCCGGGCGCCGGCCAGCGGGAAGTGGCAGGCGGCTTGCGTACGCGGCCCGGCCGTGGCCAGCCGGGGTGCTTCGGACCGGCACACGGGTTGGGCGTGGGCGCACCGGTCGGCGAACGCGCAGGAGCCGGTGGGCACGTCGCCGAACGGCGGGGAGCCGGGGATGGCGGGCAGCCGCCGGGGCAGCTCGCCGTCGAGGCGGGGAATCGAGTCCAGCAGCGCCCGGGTGTAGGGGTGTGCCGGGTCGGCGACGATGTCGTCGGTGGGCCCGGCCTCGACCACCTGGCCGGCGTACATGACGAGGATGCGGTCGCAGAAGCTGGAGACCACACCGAGGTCGTGGCTGACCAGGATGGTCGCGGTGGCGTACCGCTCGGTCAGCTCGTCGAGCAGGTCGAGGACCTGGGCCTGGACGGTGACGTCGAGGGCGGTCGTGGGTTCGTCGGCGATGATGAGTTTGGGGGTGCACGCGGCGGCGATGGCGATGCAGACCCGCTGGCGCATGCCGCCGCTGAACGCGTGGGGGTAGTCGTCGAGCCGGCGATCGGGGTCGGCGATGCCGACGAGTTTGAGCAGCCGCACCGCTTCGGCGCGGGCGTCGGCCTTGGACAGCCCGCGGTGGCGGCGCAGGCCTTCGGTGAGCTGGGTGCCGACGCGCAGCAGCGGGTTGAGGCTCGACATCGGGTCCTGGAACACCATGGCGATGTCGGCGCCACGCCAGGCGGCGAGCCGGTCGGCGTCGTACGCGAGCACGTCCTGGCCGGCGAACCGGATGCTGCCACCGACGGTTGCGGTGGCCGGGAGCAGCCGCATCACCGCCTGGGCGGTGACGGACTTGCCGGAGCCGGACTCGCCGACGATGCCGACGCGTTCGCCGGCTTCGACGCGCAGCGACACCCCGCGCACGGCGGCGGTGCGGGTGCCGTCGCGGGTGAAGCCGACCGTGAGGTCGTCGACTTCGAGAAGGGCTGTCATCGCTGGGGTTCCTTCAGGGTGTGGGGTGGGCGGTGCGGCCACGGCGGTCGCCGCACCGCCCGGGAAGGAGGAAGGTCAGCGGGAGGTGCCGGCTGTGGTCTTCCAGTAGTTGGTCATGTCCCAGCCCCAGATCGGCTGGGAGTGGTAGCCGCCGACGGTCTTGCCGAACACCTCGGTCTTGGAGCCGTAGTAGAGCGGCACCACCGGGTTGTCGGCGAGCATCTTCGCCGTCGCCTCGGCGTAGATCTTGTTGGCTTCGTCCACGGTGGCGGCGGCCAGCGCCTTATTCACCAGGTCGTCGACGTCCTTGTTGCAGTAGAAGGAGTAGTTCTGGCCGCCGGGGATGGCCGCGGCGCAGGACAGCAGAGCCTGGTAGAAGTCGCTGCCGTCGGGGTAGTCGGCGACCCAGAAGGTCAGGGTCATCGGGGCCTTGTTCGGCGTGGCCGCGAGGTCGAAGAAGGCGCTCTGCTGGATCGGCTGCGCGTCGACCTTGATTCCGATCTTGGCGAGGTCCTGCTGCAGCTGGGGAAGCAGCGCGGTCCACGGCGAGGTGTTCCAGGAGTACATCGTGGTCGAGAAGCCGTCGGGGTAGCCGGCTTCGGCCAGCAGTTGCTTGGCCTTGGCGATGTCCTGGTCATGGACCAGCTTGTCGGAGGTGTATCCCGTGATGCCCGGCGGCAGGTACTCGTTGGCGACCTGGCCTTGGCCGGCGACCAGCTTGAGCAGGAAGCTGCGGTCGAAGGCGTACGAGACGGCCTCGCGGACCTTCGGGTTGTCGAACGGCTTCATCTGCGTGTTCATCGTGACGTAGTACGTCGACGGCTTGACGATCGTCTTGGTCTGCGCCTTGAGCGACGCGTCGTTGGAGACGGTCAGGTAGTCGGCGGCCGGGATCGGGTCGCCCATCAGGTCGATCTGACCCTTCTGCAGCTCCAGCAGCTGCACGTGCGGGTCGACGCCGAGCTTCTCGACGACTTTGTCGACGTAGGGACGGGGCGAGTCCCAATACTTTTCGTTGCGGTTGACGACGATCTCGGAGCCGGGCGTGAAGTGGTCGAGCACGAACGGGCCGGAGCCGACCGGCTTGCTGGCCGTGCCCTTCTCGATGATCGACGCGTGCGGCATCGCCAGGATGTACTTGAACGAGCTGTTCGGCGCGGTGAGCACGATCTGGACGGTTGTGTCGTCGACCGCGGTGATGCCGGGCAGCGCGCCGGACGGGTTCTTCGCGTACTCGGCGGCGCCCTTCACCCCGGTCCAGAAGCTGGCCACCGGCGACTTGGACGCCGGGTCCAGGATGCGGGAGAAGGAGTACACGACGTCGCCGGCGGTGACGGGCTTGCCGTCGGTGAAGGTCATGCCGGACCGCAGCTTGATCGTGTAGGTGAGGCCGTCGGCGCTGACCTGCGGCAGGTCCGCCGCCGCCTGGGCGGCGAGGTTCATGGTGTCGCCGGTGTAGTCGTAGAGCCGGTCGTACATCATGCGCATGTTGTTCCAGCAGGTGGCGTCGTAGCACACCGCCGGGTCGAAGGTCTTCGGGTCGCTCTTGTACGCCACGGTCATGGTGCCGCCGTAACGAGGGTCGGTGCCGCTGCCGGTGCCACTGCCGGCATTGGTGTCGTTGCCGGCGCAGGCGGCGGTAACCGCCAGGGTTCCGGCGAGCAGCACGCCGAGCACGGCCCGGCGGGCAGAGCTTCGCCGCAGGGGTGGAAGGGTCATTTCGGTCGCTCCATCTCTCACTTCAGGGGGAGGCGGTGGGGTTGGGTGGACGGACGTTCACGGGCTCGACCGGGTCGCCAGGAAGCCGGCCAGACCGGTTAGCCCGCGGTCGATATCGGCGGGCGCGGCGGCCAGGGACAGCCGCAGCCGGTCGCGTCCGGCGGCACCGAACGCGCCGCCGGGTGCGAGCGCGATTCCGGTGTCGCGCAGCAACTGCAGCGCCATGGCCGAGGTGTCGTCGGCAGGTACGCAGATCCAGAGGTAGAACGCGCCGGCGGGCCGGACCGCGGTCAGCCCTAGCGTCGCCGCACGGGTGACGGCCAGGTCACGCCGTTGCCGGTACGCGGCTCGCATCTGCCCCACGCAGTCCTGCGGCCCGGTCAGCGCCGCGATGCCGGCGTGCTGGGTCGGTGTGCTGACGCAGGACGCGGTGGCTTCCTGGACCCGGGCCAGTGCCTGGGTGAGCTGCGCGCCCCCGGGACCGGACGCCACGGCGTAGCCGAGCCGCCAGCCGGTCATCGCGTAGCTTTTGGACAGGGAGAACACGGTGATCGCCGGGGTGTCCGGTGCGGCGGCCGCGAATGTGGTGGCCGGTTCGTCGAGCCACAGCTGGTCGTAGCATTCGTCGGCGATGACGGTCAGCCCGTGCCGGTTCGCCCACTCCCCCAGCTCTGCCTGCTGGGCGGCGGACCACTGGTAGCCGACGGGATTCGCCGGGGAGTTGATCAGGATCGCCCGCGTGCGGGGACCGGCGAGCGTCGCGAGGTGGTCGTAGTCGGGCCGGAAGTTCTGTTCCTCGACCAGCCGGTAGCCGCGGGCGGTCGCGCCGAGCATCGTGGCGATCGTGGTGAAGTTCGTCCACCCTGGATCGGGGACGAGGATCTCGTCGCCGGCCGACAGCAGCGCCCGGTAGGCGGCGGTCAGCCCGCCGACGCCGCCCGCGGTCACGACGAGCTGATCGGCGGGAACGTCGATGGCGTTGTCGCGCTTGAGTTTCTCGGCGGCCGCCGCGCGCAGTGCGGGAAGTCCGACGCTGGGCCCGTACCTGGTGTGGCCGTCGCGGGCGGCTCGGGACAGCGCCTCGACGATGTGGCCGGGCGTCGGGAAGTCGGGTTCGCCGAGTTCCAGGTGCACCGCGCCGGGATGGGCCCAGGCGGCGTTGGCCAGTGCCCGGATGCCGGAGGCGGGGGTGGCGGCGACTTCGGCGGAGATCCGGGCGCTCATGTCAGGCTCCGCATCATGCCGCCGTCGCAGGACAGCAGGCTGGCCGTGACGTAGGAGGCCGCCGGCGACGCCAGGAAGCCGACGACTGCCGCGAACTCCTCCGGCCGCCCGTACCGTCCAGTGGGGATGGTGACGACGCTGGCCGCGCGGACGCTGCCGACGTCGGTCCCGGAACGCTGGGCGGCGGCCGCGTCGAGCTGCGCCACCCGGTCGGTGTCGATCCGGCCGGGGATGACGCCGTTGACGGTGACCCCGTCGGCGGCGACTTGCCGGCCCAGTGTCTTCAGCCATGCCGCGAGCGCGGCCCGGCCGGAGTTGGAGTAGGCCAGGTTCGGCAGCGGTTCGCGTACGCCGGAGGACAGCACGGCGATGAGCCGGCCGAAGCCGCGCTGCCGCATGCCGGGCAGCAGCCGGGTCGCGAGGTCGATCGGGGTGACGGTGAGCAGCTGCAGCGCGGTCCGCCAGCTGTCGGGGTCGGTCTGGTCGGCGGTGGCCGCGGGTGGTCCACCGGAGTTGAGGACGCACACGTCCACCTGGTCGAACACGTCTTCGGCGCGGGCGGCGACCGTGGCGGCGGCTGCGGGGTCGGCCGCGTCGGCGGCGACGGTGTGCACTGTGACGCCGTGTCGTTGCCGCAGGGTGGCGGCGACCGGGGCCAGGCGGGTTTCGCTGCGCGACCACAGCAGCAGGTCGTGGCCTGTGGCGGCCAGCTGGTCGGCGATGGCGGCGCCCAACCCGGCGCTGGCTCCACCGACGATCGCGGTGGTCACGGCAGCTCCACGGATTCGATGGCGGGCGTCAGCCCGACCCGGGCCAGCACGTCGTCGAGTTCGGCGAGGGTCGCCGCGTCCGGCAGTGGGTTCAGCGCCCGGGTGCGTGCTGTGGTCAGGACGCCGCGCCGCCGCAGGACCTCCTTGCGGATGCCGAGGCCGACCCGTACCTGGCCTTCGAAGACCAGGTAGGGCAGGAATCGGTCGTTTAGCCGCGCGGCCCGTTCACGGTCGCCGGTTTCGAACGCCAGGCGGATCGCCCGCAGGATCTCCGGGTAGGCGAAGCCGGTCATGGTGCCGGCCGCGCCCCGGTTCAGCTCGTTGTACGCGCTGACGCCGCCGAGCCCGCCGAAGACGGTCAGGCCGGGGCGCTGCGCCAGCAGCCGGCTGATCTTCGGGGGTGTCGGCGGGTCTTCGAGTTTGACGACATTGCTGTTCGCGGCGTCGAGCGCGGCGATCAGTGCCGACACGGGCAGCGTCACACCGGTCGCCGCGGGCTCGTCCTGCACGATCACCGGGACGGGGCAGTCGCCGACGGCCGAGCGGTAGAACGCGCCGATGGAGTCGGTGTCTTTGAGCAGTGCCGGCGCGGCGACCATCACCGCGGCGGCCCCGACGTCGACGGCGCGGGCGGCGTTGGCGCGGACGACCGCCGCGGCCGGGGCTGTGCAGCCGACGGCGAACGGCAGCCGTCCTCGGGCGGCGTCGGCGACGGTGGCCAGGACCGTCTCGCGTTCGGCGGCGGTGAGGTCGGCGACCTCGCCCATCACGCCGAGGATGGTGATGCCGTCGACGTTCCACGTTTCGGCGGCGTCGACGATGCGGCGCAGGCTGTCCTGGTCGACCTCGCCGCCGTCGGTGAACGGCGTCGGGCTGATGTACCAGGTGCCGGTCAGTTCTGTCATGGTCAGTACCCCAGGTCCCGTTGGTAGACGTTGCGCAGCTCGCGGCCGTCGAGGTAGCGCCGCAGGTTGTCGCAGAACAGGTCGGTGATGGCCGCGTTCTCCGTGTCCACGGTGGAGGCGGAGTGCGGCGAGACGAGGACGTTGTCGAGGTCCCACAGCGCGGAGACGGCGGGCAGCGGTTCGGTCGCGAAGACGTCCAGCGCCGCACCGGCGAGCCGGCCGGCGGTCAGCGCCTCGATCAGGGCCGGCTCGTCGACGAGCTGCCCGCGGCCGATGTTGACCAGCACCGCACCCGGTTTGAGAAGGCCGATCCGCGCCGCGTCGAGCAGGTTGTCCGTGTCGGCGGTCAGCGGTGTGCAGAGCACGAGGACGTCGGTGCGCGGCAGGATCTCGTCGAGATCGTCGGTGGACCGGATCTCGGCGTCCAGGTCGTAGCTTCGTCCCGGGCGGCCGACGGCGATGACATCGGTGCCCAGCGCCCGGAACGAGCCGACGACGCGGCGGCCGATCCCGCCGAGTCCGACGACGGTGACCGTACGCCCGGCCAGCTGCGACGTCGTGTACCGCTCCCAGCGGTGCCGCGTCTGCTGACCGCGCAGGTACGGTACGCCTTTGATGAAGTGCAGCGCACCGAGTACGGCGAATTCGGCGAGCGGGACGGCGTGGATGCCGGCCGCGGTGGTGAACGTCCAGTCTGTCTGGTCGAGTCCGGTGCGCTGCACGAATCCGCCGATGCCGGCGCTGGTCGCCTGCACCCAGCGCAGGTTCGGCGCCCGGGTGGGCAGTTCGGCCGGCGCCTGCCAGTCGAAGTCGAAGCTGACGTCGGCCTCGCGGAGGGCTCGGTCCCAGCGTTGCTGCTGCGCGTCGTCGAGGACACGCGGGGTGCCGGTGTGGTCGCAGGCGTAGCGGGGAACCGGGAGCAGGTCCGGCTCGTAGCGGACGTCGACGCGCGGGTCGACCGCTGCGATCCGGTCCACGAGGTGTGGTTCCAGGTAGGTGGCGATCAGCACGCCCAGGCGGGGGGACATGATCAGGACTGTAGACCCGTTGCCGATTGTCGACAATCGGCAACCGACATATTTCTTGCCACGTGGGCAAGATTTTTCGGAGCCATGAAGGAGATCGCTCAGACCTACCGCGCGCACCACGAAACGGATGAATGACGCGATCCGGGGACCCAAATCGTGTAGCCCTAGCGGGCGCGGCCGGGCGTTCGTCTGACCACCACCGTGTCGGGATTCGCGGGACCTTCGGCCCTGCCCCACCGCGACCTCTGCGAGACAGGCTGACGAGGTGGGTGCAGCCGACCTGTCTCGTGCTCCACGCTCCAAGCGGGCCACGAGATTCTGGGCAGCTACCGCAATCCGCCCATTCCGCCGCTTGTGGTTGGTTTTGGCACTGTCGGCGCTGGGTGACTGGATGGGGTTGCTGGCGGGCGCGGCGTTCGCCTCCGCCCAGGTGACCGTCCCGGCCGCGAAGGGGGCGGCGTTCGGCACCGTCATCGCCGTTCAGCTGCTGCCGGCCGTGGTCTTGGGAGCAGTGGCCGGCGTGGTGGCCGATCGCTTTGATCGGCGAATCACCATGGTCGCGATGGACGTGTCCCGGTTCCTGCTGATGAGCTCGATTCCAGTCGTCGGATTGCTGGTGCAGCGGCCGGGGTGGGTCATCGGCTGGGCCGCCGTCGCGATGTTCGCTGTTCAAACGGCCGCGCTGATCTGGACGCCGGCGAAGGAGGCCGCGGTGCCCAACCTGGTACCGAAGAACCTGCTGGAGACGGCGAACCGGCTGACGCTGGTGACGACCTATGGCGTCACCCCGGTCCTGGGCGCGTTGACCTTCGCTGCGATCGCCCGGCTGCCCAGCTGGGGACCGGTCACACCGGTGGACCTGGCCCTGCTGTTCGACGCCCTGACCTATCTCGCCTCGGCGGCCGTGGTCTACCTGGGCGTTCCCGAGATCTCAGGCCGCGACGGCTCGCCGGTCCCCCGCTCCCCTGACGGCCTGATCGCTCAATTCACCGAGTTCGGCCGATTCGTCACCGGCAGCCGGTTGGCCAGGGGACTCATCGTCGGAGTCCTCGGCGCGTTCGCCGGCGCGGGAGTGGTGATCGGCACCGCCCGGTTCTACGCCGGCTCGCTCGGCGGCGGTGACGCCACCTTCGGCATCCTGTTCGCCGCGTTGTTCGTCGGTTTCGGCATCGGCGTACTGGCCGGCCCAGGAATCGTGGACGGGCTGTCCCGCCGTCGGTGGTTCGCCCTCTCCATCGTCCTGGCCGGCTTCGGCGTCCTGTCACTGGCAGTGACTCCCCGGCCGGGCACGGCCGCGGTCGCGGCAGTGGTCGTGGGAGCCGGCGCCGGTATGGCGTTCCTGTCGGGCATCACCCTGGTCGGCAGCGAGGTCGACGACACGATCCGAGGACGCGTGTTCGCGTTCCTGCAGACCGCCGTCCGCGTCATCTTGCTGCTCTCGATCGCCGTCTCCGGCGCCCTCGTGGGCTGGGGCGGCACACGGCACCTCGACGCCGGGCCGCTGCATCTGCAGTTCTCGGCCGCCCGGATCATGCTGTCGGTCGCCGGCGCGCTCGGAACCGTGATCGGTGTCGTCACACTCCGGCACGTGGATGACCGTCCCGGCGTACCGGTCGTCGCCGACGTCGCGCGGTCGATCCTGCGGCGGCCACCCGCGTCCGGTCACCAGCGGTGACCCGATCAGGTGTGGCGGCGACCGTCCGAGATGGTCAGTTGATATTGGAGTCTGGCATGCTACGGCGATGCGTATCGCCCAACGAATCGCCATCGTCGCCATCGGTGTGCTCACCGCGGTGACGGCCGTGGCGTCGCCCGCCGCCGCCGTCACGCCCCCGCCCACCGAGTGGAACGAGGCGGTGTCCTACGGCATGGACCCGGTCACCGACGGGTGCATGCTGAACACCTACGCCCAGGCCTGTTTCCGCAAGGACGGCGACATCTGGTTCGTCAAGGACATGGAGTCCGACGGCTATCCGACCGTCGTCTACTGGCAGAACCACTACAACGGCGAGTTCTACCGCCAGGGCATCTGCATCAACCGGCTGACGGCCGGACATTGGGGAACCTGCAACAAGGATTATCACGAGGGCAGCCTGGTCAGCTTCAAGGCCTGCCGGTACATCGACGGCGAGCTGAAGAACTGCACCGACTGGAAGGGCATCAACGCCTGACGGTCCGCGCGCTAAGCCCGCGGGCAGCTCTGCCCGCGGGCGCGGCGTTACAGCACGAGGCCGCCGAAGGGTGCGGCGACCGACCAGCCCAGCGCCTCGTACAGCGCGCGGCCTTCCGTGGTCGCCGCCAGCACCCCGGTATCCGCTCCCCTGGCCACCGCGGTCTGCGCGAGCGCGGTCATGGCCCATCGGCCCAGGCCACGGCGCTGATGCTCGGCGGCCGTCTCCACCATGTCGAAGACCACCGTGTACGCGTCATCGGCCGCAGCGGTCTGTGCGCGGGCCGCGAAGGAGCCGTCTTCGGCGACGATCAGCACCTTGGTGATCCCATGGCGACTCCACATTCGCAGTTCGTAGCCTTCGGGCGCGGGCCGGTCGGCAGCGGGGTGGAGCTCGGTGCTCATGAGGAAGACCGGGTTGTCGACGCGCCAGGCCGTCCCTTCGGCGATCCAGGAGCCGAGCGTCTCCGGCCCGACGAAGGTCTTGATCCACGTATTCGGTGCGGTGATCGTCGCCGTGAGCCTGCGTACGCGGGCCTCGTCGGGTTCGAACAGCACGTAGCGGGCGACGTGCGACGGGAGGCCCACGTCAACGAAAAGGCCTCCGTCGATTTCCTGTGGTGGGCCCGCGCCTCGCGACAACGCCCACCCGTCGACCCAAGCACGGGCCAGGCTCACATCCACGCGATCAGCGTAGCGACCAAGATCGCCCGCCCCCGGGGGCAGCCCACGTCAAGAACTCCGGCATGTCCAACTGTAACAGCCCTTATATTAGTGCTGTTACAGTTCTGCGGTGAACAGAGAAGAGAATCTTCGGGCGAGCCATGTCTGGCCCCACGACGTCGGGTCGCCGGCCCTGCTCGGCTCCGACGGGCGGCTGACCGGGCAGTACCGGCCTGACGACGTCTGGACGGACCAGTGAAGGCGCTGGTCGACATCGGGCCGCTGCGCGAGCAACCGGCCTTCCGCCGGCTGTGGCTGGGGACCACCGCGTCCGGGTTCGGCAGCAATCTCACGACGTTCGCGGTCGCCTTCAGCGTCTAGGACACCACGCGCAACTCGTTCTACGTCGGCCTGATCGGCCTGTTCGCGGCGATCCCGCTGATCGCCCTGGCGCTCGCCGGCAGCGCCTTCATCGATCACTTCGACCGGGTACGCCTCGCCCGGCGTACCACGGTCGGTCAGATCGCGACGAGCGTGCTGTTCGCCGTAGCCGCCGCCGTCGGACAGGTCTGGGCCATGTTCGTGCTCACCGCCGTAGCCGCCGGCCTGTCCGCCGTCGGCTCGCCGGCGCGCCGCGCGATCGTCACGCAGATGCTGCCCGCCGATCGGCTTACGGCCGGACTCGCGCTCAACCACCTGTCGTTTCAGCTGTCCATGCTGCTCGGCCCGGTTCTGGCCGGGGTGATCACGGCCGCTTGGGGCACCGAAACCTGTTTCCTCGTCGACGCGGCCACCTTTGTGGCGGCCCTGCTGGGCCTGCGTGGCCTTCCGCCGACGGAGAAGGCGCAGGACGGCAGGCCGGGGATGTCGGCGATCCGGGAAGGCCTGCGTTTCACGATCCGCACCCCGCTCGTGCGGGGCGCGCTGCTGGCCGATGTGACTGCGACCGTCCTGGCGATGCCGGTCGCCCTGTTCCCCGCTGTCAACCAGGAGAAGTTCGGGGGTTCACCGCGTGTGCTCGGACTGTTCCTCACGTCGGTCGCCGTGGGCGGCCTGATCGCGTCCGTGCTCTCCGGCTTGGCGACGCGTGGCACCCGGCCTGGGGTGGTCTTGCTCGCGTGCGGGACGGTCTGGGGTGGTGCCCTCGCCCTGGTGGGCGTGGCCGGCCACCTCCCCGTGGTGCTCGCGTTGCTCGCACTCGCCGGAGGGGCAGACACCTGGGCGGTGATCTCGCGGGGAACGGTGGTTCAGGCATCCACTCCGGACACGTATCGGGGCCGGGTCGCGTCGCTGGAGCACATCGTGGGGGTGGCCGGTCCCGAGCTGGGCGGCGTACGGGCGGGCGCCGTCGCGGCGCTCACGTCAGGTGGCGCGTCGCTGCTGCTCGGCGGTCTGGCCTGTCTGGCCGGCATCGGTCTGGTCGCGCGGCTCAATCCGCAGTTGCGCAGGTTCGTGCCCGCCGCCGACCGCGGCTGACGCAGCGGGTGCGGCCGGGGCTCCTGTTTACGTCATGGCGTATTCAGGCCGCGCTGAAGATCTTCCATGCATCCAAATCTTGACGGGACTCTTTCAGCGAGCGGTGGTGTGCTCGCCGGGCTTGCTGGACCCGTGCGGACTGCACGGAATGGCCGTCACAGAGCCACTTTGCCGCTCGTGCAATCCCGGCATTCCATGCGGCTGTTGCCTCGATCCACAATGGTCTGTCCAGGATCTTTGCGACCTTCCGAACATTGGCTCCGCAGCTGGTCGGCTGTGCTAGCGTTCCCTCCGTGATGCCCCATTTGATGTGGTCTAGGAGCATATGTGGGGAACCCCTGCGCCGCATGAATGATCCGCCCTGACCAGCTCCATAATCGACATAATTAGCATAATCGGCACGCACTTGCCTGCGACTCCATGGCCAGGCCGCTGCTTGGTCTCGGCAATGCGCGGATGCACTCGCGCCTTTGTCCACATAGGTGAGCCATTGACGGCGCTCCTCTCAGCGCCGCCACCGCGATGTGACCCTGACGGCGCCACACACCATCAGCCTTTGCCTTTGCTGTAGGACAACCGTCCCGTGACGATTCTCAGCGTCTCCGCCGGAAGGCGATCGTCGTGGACAGGCATAGGCGATCACGCCACAACTCAGCAACGCGGCGATCCGGCCACGACTGTCCTCACTGGCGAGCTGCGCCCTCGGACACGGGTGGCGCCAGGAGCAATTGCTGACAACACGCATGGTGGGTAAGCAGATGACATTATCCGTGGGCCAGCCGAACACCGGCATGACGGCACCGCCGGTCCCGGGCCTCCACAGTGTACGAGTCGGCGGTCGCACGATCGTGCTGCGCTCAGCCGCTCCACCGGCTGTGGCGATCGAGGACCCAGACGACGAGGCACCGCGCGTGCGGCGCCTGCATCACGTGTTCGACGCCGCCTGCGACGCGAACCCCACGGCCGTCGCGCTGGAGTGCGACGGCGAGCGGTTGACCTACCGGGAGCTCGACGAGCGCGCGAATCGATTGGCGCACCATCTACGCAGCCTGCGGGTGGGCGACGGAGCCCGGGTGGCGATCCTCCTGCACCGCTCGGTAGCGACGTATGTGGCGCTCCTGGCAGTCGGGAAGGCCGGCGCGGCGTTCGTGCCGATCGATCCGGAGTCCCCGCCCGACCGGGTCGCCTACATCGCGAACGACTCTGATGTGGATCTCCTGCTGACATCCGAGGAGTTGCTGGAGCGCACGACCGGCCTGGACCGGCCGGTCCTGGCCCTCGACCGGTGCGAGGCCGAGCTACGGGCGTCGTCTGCCGAGCGACCGATGCTCGGCGGGGACGACGACCCACTCGCCTACATCATCTACACCTCCGGCTCCAGCGGCCGGCCCAAGGGCGTCGCCGTGGCGCAGTCGAGCATCTGCAACTTCCTCGACGTGGTGCCCGGCGTGTACGACGTACGCCCCAGCGATCGGGTCTATCAGGGAATGACGATCGCCTTCGACTTCTCCATCGAGGAGATCTGGCCGACCTGGTCAGTCGGGGCGACGCTGGTGGCGGGCCCAACCGACTCCCGCCGGCTGGGTGCGGAGTTGGCCGACTTCCTCGATGACGCCGCCATCACCGTTCTCTACTGCGTACCGACGCTGCTGGCAACCATCCCCCGTGACCTGCCGCGCATCCGCGGCCTGATGGTGGGCGGGGAGGCGTGCCCTGGGCAGCTGGTCGAGCGGTGGGGCCGTCCTGATCGGCGGATCCTCAACACCTACGGCCCGACCGAGACCACGGTGACGGCCATCTGGAGCGAGTTGCGGCCGGGACGCCCGGTCACGATCGGCAAACCGCTGCCCACCTACTCAGCGGTGCTGCTCGACGAGCAGCGCCGCCCGGTCGCCGACGGCGAAGTGGGCGAGATCTGCATCGGCGGGCCCGGGGTGGCCCGAGGCTACGTCGGGCGCCCCGACCTGACCGCGGACCGGTTCATCGAGCACCCGTCGGCGCCGCCCGGAGCCAGGCTGTACCGCACGGGCGACCTGGGCCGGCTCACCGAGGACGGCGAGATCGAGTATCTGGGACGGGCCGACGCGGAGGTCAAGATCCGCGGCCATCGTGTCGATCTCGGCGAGATCGAGAGCGTGCTCATGGAGGACGCGGACGTGTCGGAGGCAGTGGTAGCGCTCATGGCCATCGGCGACGACCCGGACGCGCCGCGAGAGCTTTCCGGCTACATCGTCCTTGCCTGCCCCGATGAGCCCGGTGACGGCGACGAGGCGCTGATCCAGCGACTGCACCGCACGCTGCAGGAGCGGCTGCCCGGCTACATGGTGCCCTCGTTCATCGACATCGCCGCCAGCCTGCCGACCATGCCGAGCGGCAAGGTGGATCGCTCGAAGCTGCCCGCTCCTGTCGGCCGTCGGCTCATGAGCACCGACGGTCCGGTCGTGGCCGCCCAGAGCGATCTCGAGGTAGACGTCCGAGCGGTATGGGCCGAGGCGTTCGGCGTCGAACCGCAAGCGCTGTCGGTGACCGCCGACTTCTTCACCGACCTGGGCGGGCATTCGCTGCTGGCGGCGCGAGTCGTGTCAATGTTGCGTACTCGCAAGGTCGGCGCCAGCCCGGCGGTGCGTGACCTGTATGACCATCCGACCGTCAGCAGCCTGGCCGCGCACCTCGGCGCGACGGCGCGGCCCACCGCCGCGACCACCTCGCCGCGTCCCGCCCCGTTGCGGCACCGCAGCAGGCGGATCGCCGCTGCCGGCGCCGGCCAGGCGGCCGCGATCTACCTGCTGTCTCTGCTCATCACGCTGCCGGTCTCCTACGTCTACACCCGTAACAACGGCGAGGTGTCGGTGGGCGTGCTCATCCAGCTGATGACCGCGACCCTCGTCAGCTACCTCGGCGTACGCTGGCTCGTCCCGGCTCTGCTCGCGCGCCCGCTGGCCGCAGGAATCCGGCCTGGACGATATCCGTTGTGGGGCCCGACGTACGTCCGGCTCTGGGCGCTGAACATGCTGCTCGCGATCGGGCCGCTGCCGGTGCTCAGCGGTTCCCCTCTGATGGGCGTCTATCTGCGTTTGCTCGGGGCCCGGATCGGCCCGCGGACCACCATCGCGACCAGTGCGATCAGCCTGCCCACGCTGATCGACATCCGGGCCGACGCCTCGATCGGATACGGCGTCGCGCTGCGCCCCTGGCAGGTGGAGGACGGGTGGCTGATCGTCGCCCCGATCACCGTGGACCGGCAGGCGTTCGTCGGGGCCAACACCGTGTTGGAGCCGGGCACCGCCGTGGGCGCGAACGCGGGCCTGGGCGAGCAGTCGGTGCTCAGCCGTGGCGAAGCCGTCCCCGCTGGAGCGCGCTGGTCGGGGTCTCCGGCGACACCGGCGCAGGAGATCAACCGTGTCGTGGAGGCCATGCTCGCCATGCAGCCTCCGCGCCGTGGCTGGTGGCCGCACCACATCCTCGCCGCCGTACTGGGCCTGATCGGGCTGGAGGTCGGTGCGATCGTCATGATCCTGCCGAGCGTCGCCCTGGTGTGGTGGGCGCTGCTGAACTGGGGCACGCTGGCCGGGCTGCTGGCCACCGTGCCCGCCGGGCCCGTCTATGTCCTCACCGTCTGCGCGGTGGTCGCGATCGGCAAACGGCTGGTGCTGCCGCGGGCGCCGCTGGGCATCCACTGCGCGCGGTCGTGGCTCGGCGTACGCAAATGGGTCGCCGACAAGCTGCTCGAGTTCAGCCTGATGTTCACCAACTCCCTGTACGCGACCCTCTACACCGTGCCGTGGCTGCGGATGCTCGGCGCCCGCGTCGGGGCGTGGTCCGAAGTTTCCACCGCCGCGCATCTGGACCCGGATCTGCTCACGCTGGGGCCGGAAAGCTTCGTCGCCGACATGGCCAGCGTCGGGGCGGCCACGTTCGCCAACGGCCGCGTAGCGTTCCTGCCGACCGCCGTCGGCAGCCGGGCGTTCGTCGGCAACGCGGCGTTCGTCCCGTCCGGCACGAGGCTCGGCGACGGTTCCCTGATCGGCGTCGGCACGCTGCCGCCGCCGGCGGGCGTCCCCGCCGGCACGTCATGGCTGGGTTCACCCGCGATGTACCTGCCGGTCCGGCAGGACAGCGGCTCCTTCTCGGAGGCGCAGACCTACCGCCCGCCGCGCAGGGTGCTGGCCCATCGGCTGGCGATCGAGTTCTTCCGCGCGACGCTGCCCGCGTCGATGCTGGGTGCGGGCATCTACCTCTACCTGTTCGTGCTGTCGTGGCTGGCCAACGGCCGTGACCTGCCTGTTCCCGCGCTGGTGTCCCCACTGGTCGCGATCGGCACCAGTGTCACTGTGATCGCGTTCTGCGCGGCGACCAAACGCAACATCATCGGCACCTACCGTCCGCGCGTGGAACCGCTGTGGAGTCCGTTCGTGCGGCGCTCCGAATTCGTCACCGGGCTCTACGAGGCGGCCGCGGTGCCCGCCGGTGTCGGGCTGCTCGTCGGTACGCCGTTTCTGCCGCCCGTGCTGCGCTGGTTCGGCGCCCGCATCGGACGGCGAACCTGGATCGGCACCACCTATCTCACCGAGCACGACCTGGTCGAGATCGGCGATGACGCGACGGTCGGTGTCGAGGTGTCGCTGCAGACGCACCTGTTCGAGGACCGGGTGATGAAGATGTCGTTCGTCACGATCAGCTCCGGCGCGAGCATCGGCACGCGATCGATCGTGCTCTACGACACCGTCGTCGGCGACGACGTCAGCCTGGGTCCGCTCTCCCTGCTGATGAAGGGCGAGCACCTCACACCCGGCACGCGATGGCGCGGCATCCCCGCCGAGGGCGTTCCCTAGTCGCTTCCACGCTCCACCACCGATAAACCGACCGCAATGGAGAGACCGATGAACAACGAACTGCTGGTGTCCGACGCCGCCCACTTCCGCATCGACTATGAGATCAACCCGTACATGCACACGGAGGTCCAGCCGGACCTGGATGCGGCCGTCGCCGAGCACGATGCGATCGTCGCCGCGCACCGCCAGGCCGGCCGCCGCGTCGAATACGTGCCCTCCGCGCCGCAATGCCCCGACATGGTGTTCACCGCCAACGCCGCCGTCGTCCGCGGCGACCGGGCAGTGCTGGGTTACCCGCCACCGGAACGCAAGGCGGAGATCGCGTACTTCCACGAGTGGCTCAGCGGCCGTGGGTTCGACGTCGTCGACGCGCCCTACCCGTTCAGCGGGCAAGGTGACGCGCTGGCCTGTGGCGACCTGCTGCTCGCGGGGTACGGGCAGCGCACCGACCGCGGCATGCACGCCGTGCTGGCCAAGGAACTGCGCTACGAGGTGGTGCCGCTGCGTACCGTCAGCCCACGCTGGTACGACCTCGACCTGGCCGTCGCGGTCATCGACACGCGTACGCTCGCATACTGCCCGCAGACCCTCGACCTGCCGAGCGTCAGGCGGCTGAAGCGCCTTGGCCTGGACCTGATCGAAGTCGGCGTCGACGAGGCTGCGCAGTTCGCGCTCAACCTGATCAGCGACGGCACCACCGTGACGATGACCCGCCACGCACCCAGGCTCGCCAAGGTACTGCGCGGACGCGGCCTGCAGGTGATCGAACTCGACACCACCGAGCTGGCGAAGGGCGGCGGTGGTGTCCGCTGCACGGCGCTGACGCTGGACAACCCGCCTCCGCGAGAACCGTCATGACCCCGGCGATGCCGGGCGCGCGGCGGTTACCCGGGCAGGCTTCGCGCTGGGATGCGCCTCTCGCGCTGGTCTACCGGGGACCCGCGTCGCTGCCCGGCTGCCCGGAGGCGGCGGCGAGGCTGCTGAAGATCAGCCGTTGGGGGTTCGACGTACGCTATGTCGGCCCCGGCGAAGATGTGCCGCTGTCCGCGCAGACGCTGGCCGGGGCGTCGCTGTACGTCCAACCCGGCGGGGACACGCTCGCCGACGCGTACCGGCACTTGCGCCGCCACCGCAAGGACATCCGCAGGTTCGTCCGCGGCGGCGGCCGGTACCTGGGCATCTGCCTCGGCGGCTACCTCGCCGGCGCCACGCCGGGGTTCGGCCTGCTCCCTGGCGACACCGACCAGTACATCGCCTCGCGTGGAGCCACCATCGCCTCCGAGGACGACACTCTTGTCCGCGTCTCGTGGCGAGGCCGGGAACGGACACTGTTCTTCCAGGACGGTCCGTACTTCCTGGCCCGGCCCGGCACCGGTGTGACCGTCCTGGCCACCTATCCCAACGGCACCATCGCCGCCATGGTGGCCGGGTTCGGCGCGGGTCGGGTCGCCGTCGTCGGTCCGCATCCGGAGGCAGAAGAAGACTGGTACGCCGACGCGAAACTGGACCCCGGTGGCGCCCTCGGAGCCGACCTCGGACTCGACCTGGTGGACGAGGTGTTCACGCCATGACCGATCAAGCTCTGAAACCGCGTGCCGACCAGGCGGCAGCACCATCGCCCGCCCCGCCCGACCCGGCGGGCGGACGGCGACGGATCCTCGCGGTCGACGCCACCCGCGGCGCGGCCCTGCTCGGCATGATCGCCGTGCACTCGCTCAACGACACCGACGCACTCGGGCAGCCGACCTGGTCCGCGACGATCTTCTCCGGACGAGCCGCGGCGGCGTTCGCGGTGCTCACCGGCGTCACCATCGCGTTTCTGACCGGCCGCCGACGCGTACGCGCATCGGCCGCGCTGCCGACGATGACTGCGCTGCTCGTCCGGGCGCTGGCGATCGGAGCGATCGGGCTCGCGCTGGGCTACACCGACGCCGCCACCGCGACCGTGATCCTGCCCTACTACGCGGTCATGCTGCTCCTCACGATTCCGTTGGTCTTCCTGCCGACCTGGTTGGTCGCGCTCACCGGGATCGCGGTGGCCGGCGGGATGCCGGTGCTCACCCACATCCTGCTCCCACGGCTGGCGGAGCCGACCCATCCCAACCTCACGTTCGGGTGGCTGTTCACGCATCCACTCCAGTCCCTCGTCGAACTGTCGATCACGGGCATGTACCCGGCGCTGACCTGGATGGCGTACTTGTGCGCGGGCCTGGTCATCGGGCGGCTGAATCTGGCCAGGCTGCGTACCGCCATCGCTCTGCTCGCGACCGGGACAGCGTTCGCCGTGGCGGCCGCGGTGACCGCGTCACAACTGTCACTGCTTGCGTTGGAACACATCTGGCCGGCCCAGTACGGCAGCACGCTCGACGAATACGAGACGCTCGACCTGCTCAACCTGGGCGGCGACGGCACCGCGCCGACATCCACGTGGTGGTGGCTCGCGATCGACTCCCCGCACACGGGCACCCCGCTGGATCTGCTCGGCACCACCGGCACCGCGATCGCATTTCTCGGGATGATGCTGCTCGCCGCCCGGATCGCCCGCCCGGTCGTACTGCGCTGGCTGGTGACCGCCGTGCAGACGCCGCTCGGCGCGGCCGGCAGCATGACACTGACCCTCTACACCCTGCACACCGTGTTCATGAGCTCCAGCTATGACAACTACACGCCGACCACCGGGTTCATCGTGCAGCTGTGCGGGGTGCTGCTGCTCGGGCTCGGCGTACGCGCAACCATCGGCAAGGGGCCGCTCGAAGCGCTCGTCACCGCACTGACCACAGCAAGCCGCCGGTGGACGACACCCGCCGCGCGCCGCCCACAGCGAGCGCGGACGCCTGGAAATGTGGCGAACATGCCCATCACCGGCCCGTCAGGCGGCGAGCACGGCGCGATCCCCGTCGGGTCGGAGGCATCACGATGAATCGGCGACAACTACTCCTGGGCGGAGCCGCAGTCGGCGTCGTGGCCGCGGTCTCAGGCGTGACATGGTTCGAGACAGCCAACCAGATCCCGGCCGAGCCGCGACCGCTGGCGCTGATCTATCGCGGCGGCGCGTCCTGCTCCGGGTGCTCGGAATCGGTCGCCGCCCTCCTGCGCTCCGGCCCGACGAAGTTCCGCACCGAATACTGCGGCCCCGACGAAGATCGCCAGATCTCCCCGGAGAACCTGGCCGAAGCCACCGTCTACGTCCAGCCCGGCGGCGGTCAGGTCAGCCGCACCTGGCGACAGCTGCGCGACTACAGCTCCCATGTCCGCGACTTCGTCGACAAGGGCGGCACGTACCTCGGGTTCTGCCTCGGCGCCTACCTCGCCGCCGGCGATCCCGGGTTCGGGCTGCTGCCCGGAGACGTGGGGCAATACATCGACACCCCCGGCGCCAGCACCGACAGCGACGACGACACCGTCATCCCGATCACCTGGCGCGGCCGGCAACGCCACATGTACTTCCAGGACGGGCCGCTGTTCCGGCTCAACGACGGCGCCCCCGCAACCGTGCTCGCCACCTACAACACCGGTGCTCCCGCAGCCGTCGTGGCCGGCTACGGTTCCGGGCGAGTCGGCGTCGTCGGACCGCACCCGGAAGCCGACCACGGCTGGTATCGCGACGCCCACCTGACCAACCCAGACGGCATCCGCTTCGACCTCGGCTACGACTTCGTCGAGACCGCCGTCAACGGGCAACTTCCCACCAAGTGACCGTCGCGTCGACCCGTCGGACTCGCACCGCCTGTCCAACAACCGTGGTGTTTGTCAGACAGCGTCCCTCTCGGACGTCCTGGCCGCGGGCCGGGTGGGCCTGTGGCGGGGTTTCTTCGTCATCGGGGCTGGTTTCACCAGCAGTAGGGTGCCTGCCACGGTCAGAGCTATCCCCTCGGCGAACCGGCGGAAGGCGGCGGCGCTGGACCGGTGTCATCTCCGGATCGCCGACACTCGTTCCCACGTGTTGCGAGTGACTCCAACACCGCGTCCAACTTTCTGGTGTGGACGGTGACGGTGATCGTCGTATCCGCCGGCCGCGTGTGTTCGGCGGCGTCCCAGCGGCCGCCTTCCACTTCGCAGCCGTTGGCCTCCGGCGCACGATCGGGACCACGAGAACCCTTGTGCCCGGCACCGGCGGACGGCGCAGCCAAGCCGATTGCCTCATGGGGACGGTGTGCTTTATCTTCAGTTCCTTTGGTTGATCACGGGGAGGCAGAAACCATGCGATGGAAGACACTGGCCGGCGTCGTCATAGCCCTGGCGTGGCTGGTCCCGGCAGTCCCGGCGGCCGCCGTCGAGCCGACGCCCATCGGCCTCGACCAGGCGTGCCGGCTCGGCCAGCCGGTGACGTACCCCGACCTGCGGCCGTTGCTCGACGTCGACGTTGACGCCATGACCGACGTCGAGGTGCGGCTCCGGGTGAACCAGATCCTCGCCGCGAGCAAGGACCTCTATGGCGGCGTCGCCGTGCGGGCACAGGAGTCCCTGGACGGCAAGTACGAAGGCGAGCCGAAGGACACCCGCGACTTCCTCGAGTCCCGGGCACGGACGGTGTGGAACATCGACCTGCGGGTCCTGACGAGCCAGGTCATGGCCGTCGGCGGCGCTCACGTCAAGGAAGCCGCAGGCAAGGTGCTCGACGCCGCCACGACCGACGCCATGCTCGGCTTCCTCAACGAAGGCCAGCACACGGCACGTACGCAGGACTACCGCGACCTCGCCACCGAGGCCACGCGCACCGGCGGCCCCGAGGTGGTCAAGGCCGCGACGGCCGCGCTGGCGGGCACGTTCGAGGACCTGCGCGTCTTCTTGTGCAGCGGGTGGCGCGAGGCGTACGACAGGGACCAGGCGGCAGCCACACCGACGCCGACTGCGACCAATGACGCGACGCCGACACCGTCCGCGACGCCCACCCGGACGACGACACCCGCACCTTTGCTGCCCATCACCGGCTCGAACATGACGGCCATGCTGATGGTGGCTGCGTCTCTGATCGCGCTCGGCACGGCCGGAATCATGATCGCCCGCCGAGTTCGGGCTTAGTGCCCGTTGAAGAACCGAGTCAGTGTGGTCGGATCTGGTTGATGGCAACGGAATCCGAATCTGCTTCGATGTGTCACGCGGACACGAGGTAGGGCCTTCAGGTACGGCTGTGGTTGTCGAAGCCATGCCATCCCTGAAGGCCCTACCGTGTCTTTCTACCTGGTCTGCGGCCAGGCCGCGGCCGCACCCCCGACCGCCGTGCCCGAACACCTGCCCACGACCCGTCCGCGCCGCTACCCCTCTGACACCAGCGACGTCGAGTGGCAGCTGATCGCCGCCTACCTGCCCGCCGGAGGTACCGGCGGCCACGGCGGCCGCCCGGTCACCTACCCGCGTCGAGACATCGTCGACGCGATCCGCTACCTCGACCACAACAGTTGTGTCTGGCGCGCGCTGCCGGTCGACTTCCCGCCCTGGCCGATCGTCTACCACTACTTCCGCACCTGGACTCGCGACGGCACTCTCACCCGCCTGCATGACGGCTGCGCGAACAAGTTCGCCTCGCCGAAGGCCGCAACGCACAACCGTCGGCGGCGCTCGTGGACTCCCAATCGGTGCGTGCTGCCGAGACCGTCGCCAAGTCCAGCCGCGGCTACGACGCCGGCAAGAAGGTCAACGGCCGCAAGCGTCACATCGTCGTGGACACCACCGGACTGTTGCTGATCATCATGGTCACCACCGGCGCTGTCCAGGACCGCGATGCCGCCCGCGCGCTGCGGACATGCTTCATTCAGGTGACCAAGATGGGCCGACGCCGGATACGCAGGTCAGCTCGTCGACTGGGCCACCGAAGCCCTCGGATTGGCCTGGAGATCGTCCGTAAGCTCGCCGACCAGGTCGTACCCCGCAGGTCGGTGGTCGAGCGGACCCTGTCGTGAGTCACCCCTGCAGACGCACCGCCGCGACTACGAGCGCCACCCCGAAACATTACGCCGCCGTGGTCCAGTGGGCCATGGTTATCGTCATGACCCGACGCTTGGCCCGCTACCACCAAAGCGGCCGACTCAAGGCCGCACTCGCTAGCGGCTGACCTGGATTACAACGGGCTCTCAGCCTCGTCCGCGGTCGTTGGCGCAATGGCCGCCCGCAACCGCAAAGTGTTCGCTCTTGCTTTCGCGAAGGCGCTCGGCCGCCGGCTCCGCGACTTCGCCTGCGTCTCCAGGTCGAGCACCACCTCACCCGCCGAGTTTCTCCCGGATCTCCCGCTCCATGATCGCGCCGAACTGGCCAGATCGGTCGTGGTCCAGTCCAGGCACGACGTGAAGCTGAGTCGTGAACCCGTTGGCTCGGTACCACGATTCACCGTCTTTGACGCCGTACGGGCTCGTCCAGGCCGGGTCTTGATCGCCGACGTCCCACACGAACGGCACGGCGGCCTTGTACGCGGCGGTGAACGTCGGTGTGGCGATGCACCGGCCACCGTAGGAGATCGCGACGCCCACGCCGTCTGTCATCGTCCGCACGCCGTATGCGGGGGCGAAATACTCCGTGAGCCATTGTGCCCCCGAGGAGTATCCGCCCAGCGCAACCCGTGCCGTGTCGATGTCATAGCGGCTCTTCACATACTGGACCAGGTTGTACGACCAAGCTGCCTTCTGTATCGGCGTGTAGCCCGACGATGTCTCGTACCAGCAGGTTCCGTCACCGTCAGGGCAGCCTGTCCCGGGTGCCAAGGGAGTCAGCAGGACCATGTTCTGGCGCTTCGCGACGGCGATCATGCCGTTGGTGCCCGCGAGCAGATACGTGGACGATGGGTTCTTCAATCCGTATTCGCCCGATCCGTCGGCGTATACCAGCAGGCCGACCGGCTTGGTCCAGTCCAGGCCCGCCGCGTACAGGTGATACGACGAGGTGATGCCGCCGTTGCTGTACGACAGGTTGGTCCGATCCGACCGTGGACCACCCGTTCCGCCAGTGGAGGTAGCCGGAGGTGGTGACACCCGGGTTGTCGGTGCCGTTGAGGAACTAGTCGTCGCTGGCGACACTGGAGCCGTCGGGGTTGTTGACGGAGTCGGGGTCGGCGCGGTCGTGGTCCGGTCGGAAGATCGGGATGCCTCACTGTCCGCCGCTGTCGCGCGGCGCTCGCTCGTGTCGCTCAGCGTGATCTCACCGGCGCGGCCCGGCATGGCCGGCGCTCCCCCTGCCACGCCGAACAAGATGACCCCCGCCAATCCGCTCGCCGCAAGGCGGCGGCGAAAGGTGATCGGACGCCCGGGCGCCGCACGGTGTCGGGGTGCGGGCTGGGTCCCCTGCCGGAGTTTCGCCGATCGATGGCGACCACCAGCAGCTTCATGGGGGGCTTCGGCGCGACGCATGGGCCGATGCTAGGCAGCGCATTCCCAGTCGCCCACCCCTCAACAGGGAAACCCGGCACTTTCCTTGTGCCTATTTCGCCTGCTGGAGGTCACATTTGTCGCAGCAGTCCGGCCAGGGCCCGACCTGACCATCAAGCTGGCATTTCACCTTATTACGCCATGTAGTGGTCACTGCTGGGCTGGACGTCCCACAGGCGCAAGTACCAAGCCGCTGGGGTCAGGGCGTGTGGGACTGAGCCTCGCCACCCCGGCGCATACACAGGCTTCGTACCACGAACGGCGACAGCACAATGCTCCTTCAGCTGGGACGAATGTCATCGGTTCGTCATCGGTCCGCGCTGCGAAAATTGACCTGGCTGACCCGGGTGCTGGTGGTAAACCCCGGCGGGTATATCGGCGAGTCCATGCACACCGGGCCATGAGAATCGTCACCGTTCGTAGGCGGATCGCTGGGCGGCGACCCGGCTGAGATCCGGCGTCCGCGGTGCACGAAACGAGGTGTCGGGCGGTGGCCGCACGTGGTCCTGCCCACCGCGGCGACGAACGACCGGTCATCGCGCGCCGGGAAGGAGTCCGCCAAGCCTGCTGAACGGGTCAGCCGGCCTGGATCCGGGCGGTCGCGGTCGTGCCCGCCTCGCCGGACTGGATGGTCAGGGTTTCCGCGACGGTCCGCACGATCCACAGTCCGCGGCCGCCGCGCCCGATCGGCCCGGTTGCGTTGTCGGCCCAGCGCATGTCGGCCAGGCCTGGTCCATGATCTGCCACCTGGCACCAGAGGCTGCTGTCGTCGTGCCAGAGCCGGATCAGTCCGGTTCCCCCGCCGTGGCGTACGGCGTTGACGACCAGCTCGCTGGCGACCAGCAGGAACGCGTCGATCTGTCTGACCGTGGCGCCATGGTCGACCGCGAATGCCGCCGCGAAGTCACGGATCTCGTGCAGCTGACCAGTTGCGAACGGGCGTTCCACCGCATCCGGGACCGACCGCCCTTGTGCCATGCGGCGATCGGCGTCGCCCACATGCCCTCCCCCACCGTCGTCGGCCGCCTCATGTGCGACAGCCGCGTTGTCGTGGGCCATGCTTCCGGGCGTCGCGAGCCGCGTCACGGCAAGGGACACCGATCGAGCCATTTGTCATGAGACCGTCACACTTTCGCCGCCCAGCCCGCATACGGTGCTTCGACACTGGCCTTTCCTTTCCCGGACCGAGGAAGGTGCCTATGCCTGGCCGTGAGCCCACCCAGTACGACCTGGTCGTCGCCACCCACCTGCTGCCGATCACCGACAATCACGACCGAGCCGTCGCGTGGCATCACCGTGCCGAAGGCATCTTCGGCGCCGTCCCTGAGGTTGCCGAAGGTTCGGTGGCGTTCCTCGGCGCGCCGTCCGGACGGCCCTTGCACCGGCCGACGTCCGTCGGCGGTGCGTGGCTGCACTCAGCGCATCTTCCCGCGCCGATGCGCACCGACTTCGTGTCCGGGTACTGCGCGCAGAGTCTCTCGCCGACCTTTCACGGCATCGGCCGTCCCACCTTCCGCCGCTCGTGGGCGGAGGCCTACCGGCAGGCCAACGAACTGTTCGCCGACCGCCTCGCAGAGATGGCCGCGCCGGGCGCGACCGTCTGGCTGCACGACTTCCACCTTCTGCAGACGCCGTCACACCTGCGCAGGATGCGACCCGATCTGCGCATCGGTGTCCAGCTCCACAGCCCGTTCCCGCCACCCGAGCTGCTGATGCGTCTACCGGACCGTGCTCGGCTGATCGACGGCCTGGTCGGCGCCGATCTCATCGCCGTCGCCGAAACCCGGTCCGCGGACAACGTGGGCTCCGCCGTGGCAGACATGGTTCGGCGGCAACCACACACGCAGGTGATCCCGCTCGGCGTCGACGCCGCCGGCATCCGAGCACTGGCCGAGGACCCGGCCGTACGCCGGGCCGCTGCCGAGTTGCGTAACTCGTTCGGTGAAAGTCCAACGGTGTTCTTGTCCGTGGGGCGCCTGGACGCCGCCCAGGGCCTTCAGCACCGCCTCGACGCGTTCGAGGCACTGCTCGCCGGCGGCCGGCTCGACCCGGCCCGCACGGTGCTGGCGCTGGTTGTCACCGCCGATGACCGCACCGATGAGGCAGCCGAGTTGCGCTGCCGGATCGAGCAGGCCGTGGCAGGCATCAACGGCCGGTACGGCCGCGTCGGCCGGCCCGTGGTGCATCATCTCTACCGCAGCCTGAACATGCGAGACACCGTCGTGCTGTACCTGGCCGCCGACGTCCTGCTGGCCACTCCGCTGGCCGGCGGCACTGATCTGACCGCCCAGGAATTCGTGGCCGCCCGCAGGGACGCCACCGGGCGGCTCATATTCAGCGAGCTGAACGCGACCTGCAGCCACCTACCCGAGGCGTATCAGGTCAACCCGCATCATCTTGAGAACACCGTCGAAACCATGACCAGCGCGGCTTCCCAGGCCCACGTGGCATCGCCGGATATGGCCATCATGCGTGAGCGTGTCAGCCATCATGACGCCGCGCATCAGACGCGGCTCTTCCTGTCGGCAGTCGGAGGCGGTCCAGACGTGCGGTCGGCTGCGTCCGCTCTTTGCCATCGCATCGACGCGACGTCGCAACCCCACCGTGAGCAGACGTCGACGTCGGTGGCGCTTACCTGACCGGATCTCGTAGCACGCTGCGGCCCGGCCCGACATGGCAGTCCATTCGAATCTTGGCGAGACGGTTGCGGGCGGCGATGCGTCGTCGCCGCCCGCCGCTGCTCAACGTCAGGCCAGGCGCTGATCCATCCAGACCATGTCGCGCACCGGGATCCCGTTGTCCTGCAGATCATCGGGGTAGCCGCGGGCCAGGTTGAAGTAGTCGCGTTCGATGTCACGCAACCGGAACCCTGCCTTCTGATAGAAGGCCAGTTCGCCGACACCCGCGCTGGCCGTGCCGACCACCGCCGACCGCACGCCGCGGGCGCGCAGGTCCGCCAGGACTGCGGCCAGCATCCGCCGGCCGATCCCCTGACGCTGCAGCGCGGTTTGGACCGCGACCGCCTTCAACTCCACCTCGTCGCCTGCGGCCAGCACCAGCACGACACCGAGCGGTATGCCGTCGGCGCCGTCGAAGACGTACAGATCACCGCGCTGGTAGTAGCCGCGGACTTGGTCGGGTGAATCGTCTGCCAGGTCGAGCAGGGCAAGATACGCGTCGCGGTGCGCGCCGGGCGCCACGATTCGCAGCCGTTCGCCGGTCACTGGCGTGTCCACTCCTGCCACTGCCCCAATGGTGTGAAACCGTGCTGCAGGTAGAGGTGATCGGCCATCGGGGTGGACTGCAGCGTTGCCGTACGCGCGCCCCAGCGCCGAGCATCGGCCAACGCTGCGGTCAGGACGGCTGTCGCCAGGCCCCGCCTGCGGGCGTGCGGCTGGGTGTGCACCATCGACACGTACACGTCGTGATCGTCGTCTTGCAGGACGAGGCCGGATTCGTAGCCGGCGGTGGCATATGCGCGTAGCCGCGGCACGTCGTGTAGCAGCTGCGGCGGGACGTCAATCAGGTCGGCAAAGCGGTCCAGGTCGGCCTCGATGATGGTGCGCTGTTCCGGTTCGGGCACGTCGTGGAGTTGACGCAGCATGGGGCGGGTGGTCTCGCTGTGGGCGTAGCCGTGGGCGGCGATGGCCGCGGCGATGTCGGTCGCGTCGTCCAGGCACCACAGCGCGTGCGGACGATCCGAGAACATCGCGACAGCCGCTGCGACCGCGTCGGGCGCGAGAATCACCGCGTTGTTGAGGTAGACGTACGGATCGGGGAACCGCGCGGCGACGTAGTCGGGTTGGACGGTGACCGATGCCCCGGTCTTGTTCGCCGCCAGGCCCTGCCATGAGGCGGTCAGGCTGCGCAGGTATCGGCCGAATTCGGCTTCGTACATCCTCGCCCCCTTTTGCGGTCTTCGTATCATCGCAGCGCGCGTGTCGGCACCGATATTCCGCGGAGGCGAGCTGGTCAGCGGGACGCCTACCCCGGAGCCGAGGGCACCGGGCGGCGCCTTTGTCCGTAGTCCGCCGGTGGTGCTCGGCGGGCCCGTGGGCAGTGGCGTGCCGGCCGCGTTGCGGGCCGGACTGCCGACCTGGGACTTCAGGGTGGGTGCCCGGCCACACGAACGCCGCGTGCTCGAGCGGGAGCTCGTCGGTCACGGCATGACCTCGGGGTGGTGTCGCAACGTTCCGGCCCGATCATGAATCGCCGCGCCGGTCGTGGTCGGATCTGTGTCATCTGGCCTGGTCGGCGTCGCGCCACCACCAGACGGTGGCGGCGACGCCGGCAATTCCGACGACGCCGACGAGGGCGAAGCCGACCGGGCCGACCGCGGGTTTGCCGTCACCCGCGATGCCGCTGTAAATCCCGGGCACCGACCAGGGGAAGACGTGTCCGTAGCCGAGTGCGGCGACGATCTGGGCGAGGAAGACGATCACGAACATGACGCCGACCGCCGCCAGGTAGCCGCGCCCGGCGCTGGCCGCCCAGGCCAGCACCGACACCAGCAGCCAGGTCATCAGCGCCGTCAGCAGGATGCGACCCAGACCCTCCGCCGCCGTGGTGGCCGACCAGTCCGGCAGGCTCAGCGCCGCGCCGACGCCGAGCCCGAGCAGGAACGTCTCCAGTGCGAGCAACAGGCACCACACCGCGGTGACGGCGAACTTGGCAGCCACGATCGTGGTGCGGGCAGTCGGCAGGGCAAGCAGATCTTTGGCGGTGTGGTCGCTGAATTCGCGGCCGAAGATCCAGATCACGGTGACACCGAAGATCATCACCCCGCCCACCGCGGTGGTCTGGGCCAAAAGCGCCAGGTAGCCGGGCCAGTCGGCGACAGCGCCGGACAGCTCGGCCTTGGTTCCCAGCAGGCCCAGATCCCGTGCACGCTGTGGGTCCTTCAGGATGAACATGAACATGCCGGCCACAGCCGTCGTCACTGCGAACGCCGCCGCGGTCACCGCCGGCAGCCGCGAACGACGCGCTTTGCGGACCTCAACCGCCCAGGCCTCACGCATGCTCCACCCCGACGGTACGCAGAAAGTACGTCTCCAGATCCTCACGCTCCACGACCAGCCGCGTCGGCGGGCACCCCGCCGCCACCAGCGCCACCGCGACGTCCTCCGGATGGTCGACCGCCGTGGTGTCCGTGCAGGTCAGATCTTCACCCTCGGCGCGTACGGTGTATCCGGCGGTCGTCAACGCACCGGCGGCCGCCGCCACGTCGCGCGCGCCGATCGACAACTGGCGGCGCACGCGACCCGCCAGATCAGCCGCCGCGAACTCCTCCTGCAGCCGTCCGGCGTGGATGATCCCGATCCGGGTGGCCAACCGGGCCACTTCTGCCAGCACATGGCTGGACAGGAACACCGTCGTCCCGTCGGCGGCCAGGTCGAGCAGCAGCTGCCGGATCTCGACCACCCCAGCCGGGTCGAGGCCGTTGGCAGGCTCGTCGAGGATGAGCAGCCGCGGGGAGTGCAGCAGCGCCTTGGCCAGCCCGAGTCGCTGCGTGTTACCCAGCGACAGCGTCCGGGCGCGACGATCGGCGTACTCGGCCAGGCCCAGCCGTTCGATCGCGGCACCGACCACGCCACGGTCGCCGATGCGCCGCAGCCGGCGTACGGCATCAAGATTTTCCCGGACCGTCAGCTCCGGATACGCCGCCGGTGTCTCCACCAGGTAGCCCACGTCGCCCCAGATCTCGTGCGATCGGGCCGAGACGCGCGTGCCCAAGACGCGGACATGGCCGCCGCTCGGCCGGATCATGCCCAGCAGCATCCGGATCAGCGTGGTCTTCCCTGCACCGTTGAGCCCCAGCAGCGCATAGATCTCGCCGGACGTCACTGTCAGGGTGACCCGGTCGACGGCAAGCACATCCCGATAGCTCTTGCTGACATCCTCGACGGCTATGACCTGCCCCGTGACGGTGGGCCGACTCCGCATAGCCCTCATTCCCTCATGTGCGTAGGCAGATGACGGTCTCTGCGATCACGATACCGGTGGCGCGCCCGCGAGCCCTTCGCTGCGACCGTGGCCAACGCTTGCGGCCGAACGATGTGTCGTGACCCGGGCAACCGAGGAACGACGCATCGTCGATCAGGTGGGTTACGCCGTGCAGCGCCGTCGGCGACTCACCGGCCAGAACAGGTCGGCCCGTGGTCTGGACCGGCCATGCCCCACGGCGGCGCGGTCCCGATCTTCCCGCGCTTGCGGCCGACCGCATGGGCGCGGCTAGCCGGCCCTGCGGGACCTTCGTCCTTGTGTCAAGAGGGCTTGAGTCGTTTTGCCGCGGCTGACGCATGTCCCCACAGTGGACCCGTTCACCCACCGGAGCAGCCCAGACTCCGGTCGACCTCGAGGAGGACCCATGCGACGCACCATCATGATCGCCGTCGCGGCCGCCGCCGCCATCCTGGCTGTCGCGGCACCCGCCGCAGCCGTCGTCACATTCGATGCGGCCACCGGCACCGGCTTCGTCGGCAAGGGCGACGTCCAGCTGGCGTTCGGCTGGAACAACGCCACCCTGCAGGCCAACGCCGCCGGTGTCAGCTTCAGCTACACGGCGACCGACAGCTACGACGCGGTCTGCACCTGGATCACCGGCGAAGGCACCCGAGGCGAGAAGACCCACAACGTCACCCACAGCACGACGACCGAGGTCGCCGGACAGGTCACCTACGACGCACGCACCCACAAGCAGATCGACGGTTTCCAGCTCACCGGTTACGGCACGGTCATCGAGTCCGGTGAGATCCCAGTGGTCGGCGGAGCCTGCCCCGGCAACGAGGGCACCGACGGAACCTGGAGCAGCGTCACGCAGACCGGCAGCTCCGCCGGCCTCTACACCACCTACGGCACGACCACAGTCCCGCTCGGCTGACCAGCCGCTCGTGCAGGGCCGCACCGCAGACACCTTCTGCGGTTCTTCTGACGCGATCAGTTCGTGCTGCGGTGGCCCGCAGCACGGACTGATGCGGTGCTCGGGAGCCAGAGCGGCCGAGTCGTGATCGGCGCTGGCGGCCGCCGCGCACTGGGGCCTGGGTTACCTCAGAAGTCGGCCTGCTGCACGGAACTGCGTTGAGGTTCGTCCATGAGTTCGGTCAGGACTCCGGTGATCGCCAGGACCCGGTGCACCATGTTGTGCGGGTTGCTCACGCGCAGGACGACGCCGTGCTCGCTCGCCCAGCTCTTGACGTCCATCAAGGCATGGATACCCATGGAGTCCAGGAACGTCAGCTGATCCAGGTCGAGCGTGATCCGATCGATGTCACCGCGGGTGACCACGTCGCGTACGGCCACGGCGAGCTGCTCGCTGCTGGTGAGGTCGATCTCCCCGGCGACGGCGAGCACGCCGGAGCCGCCAGAACATGAACTCATCGATATCGACACCGCTGGGCGCTGATCCATGGTCTCCCTCCCGCGTGGCCCTCCAGGCGGACCGCCTCCGCCTTACGACTATTTTCCGCCTGTTGACGGCCTTTTACCTAGCATCTCGAGTTTGAGGTTGTCACATCGTTCACCCGGTACGGTGGCTGCACCAAGACATCGACGGCCATACCGTTGAGAGCATGGTTAACAAGGTTCGGCGTTGGCCGGTGTACCGGCTGCATCTGGCAGGACTGCGGATGACTGCGGCCGGTGTGCTCACGTCTGCGGCGGCCGCCGGCGTCGGATACCTCGGCTGCTGGATACCGGCGGTGGTCGGAATCTGGCTTGCCTTCGTGGCGATCTTCTACGGCCTCACGTTGATGGCCACCACGGCCCACACAATCCGCACCGCCCGTAGCGACATCGCGCTGACGACCTTGTTGCGCACTGCTGCACGAGACGTCGTCGCCGGGCCGCACCGTTCAAGTGAACGCTGAACGTCCGGCGGACCCGCGACGATCGATCCTCAGGCTCGCCCGGCCTTCGCTCGCGCCACCGTTTGGCAGCCAGTATCCCGGCTGCGGCGCGAACATCCGGGCTTTAGCGCGACTGAACGTTCCTGCCTAGCACGCGCGCCAGGCGGATCTGCATTGATGCGGCCACCGCCCAGGTTCCGAACCGGGCCTGCTGGCATCGAGATATCGAAGGGCTCCCGAAGTTCGGTGTCTCGGACGGACCGGCCGCCATCACCCACGAGCCGGGGAGTTCGAACGGCGACAGGAGCAGCCTGGAAGTGGCCCAATTCCGCCCCTCAGTAGGTGGTGGCTGACGTGGGCGAACGCCACGATGAGGCTGCAGCGGCATCGCGGGACAAGGCAGGTCGAAGGATGGAATGGGATCGACGGTCGTTGGAGAGGCACTTCGCCGAGCGGTTCCCGGACGAGTGGCGGCGCGCCGGCATGATTCCGGGTCTTCGGCAGCAGGTCGTCGATGCGCTGGGGCGACCCGTTGACACGATCGAACGCAACATGGAGTCCATGGGTTGCCTCCTCGGCCACGGCCGTGTCATGACCGACGAGCAGTGGCGCGCGTGGGCTCGAGCGGCGTTCGCACAGTGTTCCGGAGGCTGACGCGGCCGCTTTCATGGCGGCGCGCCGGGACCCGTACTTCACGGTCTTTACACCCGATGGCAATGGCTTCGCGGTCGGCAGGTCGAGCAGCGGCTCACGATGACTGCCGAACGGTCGGGGTGCCGGCAGCCGGCTATCAGCCAGCAGAAGTGGATCAGATTGAGGACGTCGGCGCCGCCGGACGTAGGCACAGATCCCGCCACGCCCACGAGCGGGTCGGTCGGGCCAAACTACCTGCCGACACGCTGGGTCTGGCCACCCCCGGATCCGTCGTCAGGTCGCACGGCTACCAGGTCCGCAGCGTAGGCCCGCGTTCAGCGGGCGGTTGCGCCAACGGCGACCTGGGCGGCTTGTATCCGCGGCCGCGATCAGTTGACGGCCAGAACCACCACGCGGTCCTCGGGCGAGAAGGACAGCAGGATGGTCGGATCCGGGTTGAGGACGACTCCGTACTCGGGTGCGCGGTGCGCCTGGTCGTTGCGACGATAGCCGATAGCTGTCTGGCCGCGGCGGCGAGCGGCCTCGATGACGGTCGCGAAGGTTGCCGGCGTATCGGTTCGCAGGTAGTCGCCTGCCGGCTTCAGGTATATGTCGGACCCCTCGGGGTCGAACAGTTCGGCGAAGATCGCCGCCAGATGATGATTGCGAGCCAGTTGGGCCAGTAGCAGACTGATCATCTTGGTGCTGACCACGAAATCGTCGGCGCGGGTGACCTGGGCCAGACCTCGGTTGGCGTCGTCGCTGATCTCCCCCACGATCGCATACGTGTGGCCGTGGCGTTGTTTGAGGTCGCGTAGGTGCAGCAGGGTCGTCAGGGTGCGGGCGTCGGCGTGCTCGTCATCGACTGCATCGTCGGCGAGGACCACCACGTGCTGGAAGTGGCCCGGCGACAGCGCTTCGAGGTCCGGTCTGCTGGCCGGGTCGCAACCCACGGTTGTGACGCCGATGCTGGTGAACTGCCCGAGCAGGGCGGCGCTGTCGGCGGAAAGCCGTTGGGCGGCCACGGTGATCGCACAGCCAGCAGGCAGGTATTGGTCCAGCAGGCGCAGGATCGTCGGCCCGTGGGCGTTCCAGCCCAAGATCAGGGTCGCGTCCACCGGTTCCGGGGTGATCGGCTTGCTGGCGATCGCCTCGGCGGTGATGCGGGCTGGCATCGAGGCACGCTGGATGTGCGCCTTGCTCACGGCCAGCATGATCAGCTCGTCGCCATCGCGCAGCAGCGTATGCGGTGCCGGGTTGACGACTACTTCCCCTGCCGCATCACGAATCCCGAACACGGTGGCGGTCGCGTACTCGGTCAACACCTCGCCGTAGGTGCGTCCGGTCAGGTCGGGCTCGGCCCGGGTGTGGATCTCTTCGCCGACGAAGCCGAGCAGATCTGTGCATACCGCGGACAGGCCAGGATGCCGGCGTGATTGCACGATCAGCCGGGCCGTCACGTCCTCGGCGTCGACGAAGGTCACGTCGGGGCCGGCCAACCTGGCAGCGGCCAGGTTCGTGGAGTCGGCGATGGCTGCGACGACCGGTGGCCGGCCGTCGGACCATTCGCGGTGGTTGAGGGCCAGCACCATCTTCATCACCTGCAGGTCGGGGTCGGCGACGTCCGGGGTGGGGATGATGACGACAGCCGCCGTGTCCGGGCGAATGATCTCTAAATCGAGTGGTGCGGCCGGGTTGCCAGTTCGGCAGACGACCCGCAGCCGGGCTGACCGGCCGATCCGGGTTCGGATCTCGTCTTCCATGGCGATCTTGTCCCGGTCCGCGAGGATCGCGACGCACACATCACGACCGCCGCTGGCCTGCTCGAGTTCGGCGACGATCGTGAACAGGCTCGGCGACCAACCCAGAATGACGGTATGGTCCTGCTCGACCACCAGGGACTTACCTTTACGCAGCAAGGCCAGCCGAGCGTCCAAGCCGCTGGACAGGACCCCGACCAGCGAGCTGACGATGAAGATGCCGCCCACTGTGACCAGCAGCATCAAGGCCAGGAACGGGGCGGTGCCCTGATCGCCGCCCATGGTGCCCGGATCGAGTGTGCGCAGCAGGCTGCGCCACAAGGCGTCGGATGTGTCGGTGACATCCCGGGGTGCGAACAGCATGACGAGCCCGGTCACCGAGACCACGAGAAGCAAGGATGCAAGCGCGAGCAGTCCGATCAACGCCGGCGTGCCGCGCGACATGGTGTTGTCGAACCGGTACCGCCATCGCTGCCGCGCCGTAACCCGCACGATGCCTCCCCGGCTCAATGAGTCGCGTCGGACCCGTGCGGGAATGATGCCAGACCACCCGCGATCGGATCAGTCGCGTTCCCCGCCGGCGACCTACGTGAGAGCTACAGGGCGGCGCCGTCAGTCGCCGTTTGGTGGGACCACAGAACGTGCACGCCGACTAACCGGCGGTGGGACCGATCACGGCGTCGCGGAGATAGCGTCGAGCGACCCACACGGCCAGCTCCGGCTGGGGTGCGTAAGCCTTCAAGGGGTTACCGCGCTTGCCCTTGCGCAGGGCTTGCTCGGTCCAGCGGCCGGGCACGCCGCCGCAGCGTTCGGCGACTCCGCTGGTGCTGATGATGATTTCGATGCTGTTCGGGGTGGCCGTAACGGAGCGAATGGATGACCACGGCAGGCGCAGACCGGCAGCCGGCAGCCAGATTCCAGATGCGTCGATGCAGGCCCCGGTGAAGCCGGCCGCCTCTGGTCCGAAGCCGAACAGGCACCCAAGCCCCAGCGAACCGATGACCACAGGACAGACCCAAGCACCGGTTGGGGCCCAGAATGGCAGTGAGGCGAGCGCGGCGAGATAGGGAGGCACTATCACCGCCATCAGCCGCAGGGGTCTGCGGTATCCGAAACAGATACTGTCGGGAACGTCGGATGCGGGTTCGTCCGTAATCGCGCCGATCGAGTCATGGATCAGGCGAGCGCCACGGCGGCTCGCAACGAACATGGCTACCAAGAACCCGACCGCGATTATCAGTCCGCCGAGGACGATCGTCGCGTCGTCCTCGGCGATCCATCCGGCCGTGGCCGCGACGTAACCGCCTCCGACGAAACCGACGATCGACAGCCCGGCACCCCCCAGCATCCACATCGACAGACGCTGTAACCTTCGGCCGCACGCGAGCGTCTCGGATGGTGCCGCCATCGTCGCCCCCGTTCGGCATGATTGCCGCCATCCTGCCGTCGAGGACGGGTGTATGCAACGCCACCCGCTCCACCGCTCATGGTAGTGCAACGGGTCTTCGGCGCGGCTCGCGCGGAGATAAGAAGATCCTTCAACCGACGGTCATGAGATCCGATAGACCTCCAGCCCGTTGTTGAACTCCACCCGCGCACCCGAACACCCGAACCAGGTCGATCCTCTGGCTCCGCGTATCCCCGGTTATTGTGCTGCCGCGCCGCGCGTTGTTCCTATGGCAGTCCCGTATCCGTGGAGCGCGCGGCGCGCTGGGTCCTGCGGGGCTGTCGTTCCTGGAGTCGAGGCCGCTGGGCGGAGTGTGGCTGCTCGATGGCCTGTGGGCCCAGCTGGGCATCGACAAGCTCGCGCGAGACATGGTCAACACTCGCCGTCGTGAGGTCGACGTCGAACGGGTGCTGTTCGCGCTGGTCGCCAACCGAGCGCTCAAGCCGTCGAGCAAGCTGGCGGCATCGGAGTGGGTCTGCCACGACGTGCATCTGCCCGGCCTGCCGTCGGTCACCGACGATGCCTGCTACCGGGCGATGGACGACCTGATCGGTGTCGAACCGGCGCTGACCCGGGCGATCTACGACAGCATCGCCGACCTGCTCAACCTCGAAGTCGATCTGCTGTTCTTCGACACGACCAGCACCTACTTCGAACTCGACGAGGCCGACGACCTGCTCTGGCGCGACGACCAAGGGCAACGTCGTGGCCGATGGCGACCCGGCCGCGGTCAAGCAGGCCGGGTTCCGCACCCACGGCAAGAGCAAGGACCACCGCGACGACCTGCCCCAGGTCGTGGTCGGGATGGCCGTCACCCGCACCGGCATCCCCGTGCGGGTCTGGTGCTGGCCCGGCAACACCGGCGACTCCGCGCTGATCCGCCAGGTCAAGACCGAGATACGCGAGTGGAACCTCGCCCGCATCGTCTGGGTCGCCGACCGCGGCTTCGCCTCCGCCGAGAACCGCCGCTTCCTGCAGCAGGGCGCAGGCGGCTACATCCTCGGCGAGAAGCTGCGCGCCGGCACCACCGAAGCCCACGCCGCCCTGGCCCGGCAGGGACGCTACGCCACCGTCGCCGACAACCTGCAGGTCAAAGAAGTCAACATCGGCGCCGACGACCGGTTCGTGATCTGCTACAACCCCGACGCCGCTCAACGCGACGCCGCCGTGCGCGAGCGGCTGATCGCCCAGCTCACCGGCAAGATCGACGGTTCGGACAAGCTGAAAGCCACCAAGCGCGCCGAACTGCGCGGGGTGATCTCCACCAAGCCGGGCCTGAACCGCTACCTGCGCGTCACCCCCAAGGGCCTGCTGCGCGTCGACGCCGCCGCCATCAAGGCCGAGCAGCGCCTGGACGGCAAGTACCTGCTGCCCTGCTCCGACCCGAAACTCAGCGCCGAGGACATCGCGCTGGGCTACAAGCAGCTACTGGAGATCGAGCGGGGCTGGCGCGACATGAAGACCACCCTGGACCTGCGGCCGGTGTTCCACCGCCGCGAGGACCGCATCCGCGCCCACATCCTGCTGTGCTGGCTGGCGATGCTGCTCATCCGCGTCGCCGAGACCACCACCGGCCACACCTGGGCCAAGATCCGCGCCGACGTCGAGCGGCTGCACATCGGCGTGTTCACCGGCCCCGCCGGCACGTTCTGCCAGCGCACCGAGCTGTCCCAGCCCCAGAAGGCCCTGTTTGCCAAGCTGAAGGTCGCCGAGCCGCCCCGCGTCATCGACGCGATTACCCGCAACCGCCTGACCAGCCCGAATACCGCGGCCTAGTGACACGCCTCGTCACCGGGCCTACCCGTGTTTGCCCAGCTCAAGCCCCCAGATTCGCGTTGTTCGTCGACGAGGTCCGGTCCTTCTTCCGGCTGGTCCGCTGATGGTCACCCGTACTCAGTAAGCGGCTGGCTAAAAATCAACAAATGTCCATCGGGTGTCCGTACGTTGAAGTCGCGCATCCCGTAGGGCCGGTCAGCCAGTGGCTCGACGATGTCGGCGCCGCGGGCGCGCAGCTCGTCGTGGCAGGAATCGACGTCGTCGACGACAACCGCCACCCTGGCCGGGCTGAAGCTGCCTTCGGCGTACAGGTGGAACTCGGCGGTGTCGCGGACCACGGCCGCATAGGTGGGTGGGGTCTCCCAGGTGAATATGGTGTCGAACCCGAGCACGTCCGTGAAGTACGACCGCGCTGCCTCCACATCTCGGCACGGCAGCACGGGAACCGCCACCCGCATGACCATTCCGTCACCTTACCGGACTACATCGAAGCGAAGCTGCGGAACGCAGGAGGGTTGGGCGCATTGAAAGGTTCACACCCTTGACGGATCGCCGTGTATGGATGCAATGTCATGCCACTTTCCGTTGACAGCCCACCCCCGAAGGGGTTCACGAATGCGAAGTGTCATAGCCCTGTTCGCATCGATAGCGGCCTGCGCCAGCCTCACCGTGGTTCTGGCGGCCGAGCCCGCTCAGGCCGCACCGCCGCGCGCCGACAGCAAGGACAACGCGGTCATCTTCGTTCACGGGTTCGCCGCCACCGACGGGTACGACTGCACCGGATACTGGTCCTCTCTGGGCGCCCACTTCCGGGACAACGGCTGGACCGGTCAGCTGATGACGTTCGGCTACTACGGCGGAGATTCCCGATGCGTTAGCGACTGCCAGTGGGCTCTACGTCAGCCGGCCGGGTTTCCGACCGCGTCGCGGAGCTGCTGGCCTTTCGATTCGTCGACCGCGCGGGCGCAGTGTGCAGAGCAGAAGAATCGGCCGTTGATCTCCACGCCATGGCCGATGATCCGGCAGCCGCAGTGTTCGCACACCGGTGCGAGCTTCGTGATCGCGCACTCGAACGAGTCGAACAGGTGCACTCCTCCGCCGGCGGTCCGTATTTCGAAGACGCCCCAGTACTCGTTTCCGCAGACTTCGCATTTGCGCATGGTCATCACCACAGTGCTTTCGTTAGCCGCGACCGACGGGATGGCACGGGTTCTGGGCACGGATTGGCATCAGTAGCCGTACCCATCGCCTGCGGCCATAACCCTGGCCCGCGGACCTGTCCGCAAGCGGCACGTCGGCAGCTTGGGAGCTCTATTGGGCCGAAGCTTCACATCTGCGGCGGGCCGCGGTCTGCAGCCGGCCGGACATGGCCGGCGACCTCAGTCGGCGTAAAGCCCGGTCAGGGTTTGTGCCGCGATTTCGTGGCCTTCAACGGCACGGCGGACGTCACCGCCGCTGGGCGCCTGCGGCAGGTTCGGTGGCTCGCTGAGGGCGTAGAGCCGGAACACGTAGCGGTGCGGCGAGTCGCCGCTGGGCGGTTGTGGGCCTGACCATCCGGTGTCGCCGAAGCCGTTGACCCAGGCTCGGCCGCCGGGCGGCAATTGGCCCTCGGCGACGTGCGAGACCGACGGCGGGATTCCGGTGACCAGCAAGTGCACGAATTCGTCGGCGTCGGCGTCCTCGCAGAGCAGCAGAAGCTCTTCGGTGTCCTGCGGGACTCCGGTCCATTCCAGTGGCGGCGACAGGTTGCCACCCCTTCGGGAAAACCTGTTCGGCAACTGCTCGTCATCCTGGAAAGCTGGGCTCATGAGCTGAATTGCCGGCATGATGCGCACCTCCTGGTCGACAGCATTTGATTCCGGCTCGCCTGTGCGGCTACCCGCCGCTGGCCAGCCGAAACGGTCGCCGGCGTGCCAGGAACCCCCTTCGCTTGAAGACGCTGAGATGCAGCGTCCACAGCGACACCTGCTCGCTCATGTGGCCTGCGTCTCTAGTCGGCCATGCCGGGCACTACGTGATGCATTGGCCCGGAAAGCATCTGAAGTCCCCTGCGATGCGTTGTCGCGAGCTTCAGCGTTGTACAGGTGCACCTCACAGGGAGGGACGGTAGCCGGCGCACCTGTGACCCGCGGTGGTTCGACGGCATCGCGCTGAACTGCTGGCACAGAGCCGTACTTGTCGCCGGGCTGGCCGCAGAGCGCGGGTCATTTGGCTTACGCCTGGCGTTGTCTGGCGTTGTCGGAGTGCCGGCGCCGGCGCCAGTCGTGGAGGTCTTCGGCGGTCATCGGGCGGCCGTAGTGCCAGCCTTGGGCGATGGTGCCGGGGAGCGTGGCGAGAGCGTCGGCGGTGCGCTGGTCTTCGACACCCTCGGCTACCACGTCGACGTCGAGCGCGCGGGTGAGTTGGTGCACGCTGGTGACGATTGCCCTGTCGGCCGGATTGTCGACCATGCCTTTGATGTAGGAACTGTCGACCTTGACCTCGGTGAGCGGCAGCAGGCGCAGTTGTTGCAAGGAGGCGTAGCCGGTGCCGAAGTCGTCGAGGGAAAGCCCGGTGCCTTGTCGGGCGAGGGCGTGGGCGACGCTGGTGACACGCGGCAGGTCGGAGATCAGCATGCGTTCGGTGAGTTCGACGATGAGCTGCCGGGGTGCGATGCCATGCCGCTGGACCAGGTCGGCGAGTTCGTCCAGGAAACGCGGTTCGTGCAGGTCCTGGGCGCTGACGTTGACCGATACCCGTATCGGCTCTCCCTGGTCGTTCCATCGCCGGACTTGTACCGCAGCGGTTTCGAGCACGTGCTTGGTCAACATGTGCATGACTTCGCTGGCCTCGATGGCTTCGATCAGTTCATCGGTGCGTATCGGCCCCCAGCGCGGGTGAGTCCATCGCACCAGGGCTTCCACGGCGACGAGGCGGCCGGTGTCGATGTGGATCTGGGGCTGGTAGAGGACGGTGATCTCCCGACGGCGGGTGGGGTCGTCCAGCACGGTCCGCAGCTCCCGCAGCAGTGTGATGCGCCGTTCGGCCTGTTCGGCCGCTTCGCGGACATACAGGACTGCGCGGCGTTGGCTGGCCCGGGCTTCATGTGCGGCCAGCTCAGCCTTCATCAGCAGGGTGCGCAGCTCCCGGCCGTGCATAGGGGAAAGCGCCACCCCGCCGGCCGGGTCGAGCGCGAAGGGAATGTTATCGACTTCGACATGCGGTTCGAGCAGCGCGACTGCGGCCTCGGCGTCGGCGATGGCGTCGGGTTCGGTCAGGTCGGGCACGAGGATGACGACGCCTTCGCTGGACAGCAGTGCGGCACGGTCCTCGCCGTAGGCGTCGACGAGCCGGCGGGAGGCCACGCCGATGACCTTCTCGTAGAGCTCGCGGCCAAGGGCCCGGTTGATTTCCAGCACCGACTCGACGTTGACGAAGATGATGCCGAACGGTCGCGATTCTCCCGGGCTTGGGTGGTCGCGCGTGGTGACGGCCCGCACGCCTTCGATCAGTCCTTGCCGGTTGAGCAGCCCGCTGATCGGCTCGCGCCCGAGCCGCTGCTGGTAGCGCAGCTGTTCGCGACTGAGCTGATTCCATACCATCAGCGGTGCCGCGATCAGTAGTGGCCACCAGCCCGGCACGGTGGTCAGGAAAGGTGCCACCACCAGCACCGCCGCAGCGGTGCTGGCAAGATCTGGGCGCAGCGCGGCCCATGCGTGGCCAAAACTGTGCAGGCTTGTCGTCAGCCGGCCGGCTGCCAGCAGGCCGTAGCTGACTGCGAGCCACACCGCGGCCAGCAGGGTGAACTCGAGTACGTCTGTTCCGGTGAGCCCGCTGCCCTGAGTGGTGATAGGGCGGAGTCCGGTGAGAATGACCACCAGTTCGGCTGCTGCTGTGGCCAGGATGAGACGGGAGACGAAAAGCATGCTGAATCGGGCACTATAACGCTGCCCGATCACCGTCACCACCGCGGCGATAGCCTGCACGGCGATCGCGGGACCCGCCCCGTACAACACCAAGATCGCGAATGTGAAGCAGACCGACAGCGTCGAACGGACACGCAGGTCCTGCTTGCCCGTCACCCCGAACAGCGGAATATCCACGATCATGGCGGCCAGCGCCATCGCCCAGAATCCGGCCGGCGCGCCGGGTAGCGACCGAATAGCCGAGGGTAATGCCGCCACCAGGACCCCGACGGCCATCGCCGCGACGGACCACAGGACCCATCGCCTCAATCGCAACCAGGCCCAGCCCTGACGCAGCTGTACGGCGCTTTGCGGTACGGTTCGCACCGCATATCCGCTACCCAAAGTTTGCAGCTCATTAACGCTATTCTGCCGAGTACCACATGGCTGCCTTGCTGGTCTTGCGGCGGAAATGCGGGTTTCTGGTCGAGGCCGCGAGGGCGCGGGCATCCGGCTGGGCGGCCACGGCGCTACAGCATCGCCCGATCGTCCGGCTTGGGCTGGTGCCGGCCGAGGCCATCCCGCTCGGCACGGCCGAACCGGAGGTGGCATCCGCGCTGTGCCCGTAACGGGCCGCTGCCATCGCCGGTTGCGGTTTTCACCTCACCGGCGGTGGCGGAACATTGCGCCCTCATCCAGACGCCGATCGTCGGCCGGTTCCTCGACTACTGCCGTTCGCCGCCGACTGCCCCAAATGATGGTCGTGATGATCAGGCCCAGGGCGCCGGCACGGATGAGGCGGAGCGAAAGTTCCTTGCCGAGCAGCTCGACGGGTAGGCCTCCATCGGTGGAGACATAGGCGAGGCGCGCGGCGCCCTGCCAGGATGGACGCGATGGATTCGTATGTCGAGGTTCCGCCCGTACCTGAGCTGACGCAGGTGGTGCGCACGGTCTGGATTCAGCGGACCGGTGCCCAACCGTACGTGCAGCGGCACCTGCCCACCGGCGGAGTGGAGATCCACTTCCCGATCGGCGGCCGTCCACAGCTGGTCGGCCCGTTGACCGGTCCGGAGGTGGAGGTCATTCCAGCGCGTACCACAATTGTGGGCGTGCGGTTCCTGCCGGGGACCGCGCCGCCGCTGCCGACCGTGCTCGACGACCTCGTGGATCAGCGGCTGAGCCTGGCAGAGCTGTGGGGGCGGTCGGTGGACCGTCTGGTGGAAGTGATGGCCCTGGCCACGACGTCGCAGCAGGCGCTGGCACGCCTGCAGGCCCACCTGGTGCGGGAGTTCCGGGCTGCGGCGCACGTCGATCCGCTGGTACGCGAAGCCGTGCTGGGCCTGATGCCGTGGCGCCCGGTGAACATCGACGCGCTGGCCGGTGGGCTCGGATTGTCCGCCAGCCAGTTGCGCCGGCGCTGTCTGCAGGCGGTGGGGGTGAGCCCGAAGGTTCTGCAGCGCACGCTGCGTTTTCAGGGATTCCTCGCACTGGCGCAGGCTCGTGCGACGGCTTCGGGCAGGCCGGGCGCTGACGGCGTGGCGAGCCTGGCCGTCGACGTCGGGTACGCCGACCAGGCCCACCTGACCCGTGAATGCGTACGCCTGACGGGCCTGACGCCGGGCAGGCTCCTGGGCGGTGCGGTCGACCATTGCGCCTGCGGTCATGAGCATGCGGCCTCGTTCGCGCCTTTCCTCGCCACCCGAGCTCGGCTGGATCTGCGCCGCTGAGCGTGCGCGTTTCGTTCAAGAGTTGCCGGCCCACCTGCGCATAACGTCGATCCCGTGCCTGCTCTTGCCCTGGATGGTGACCTGTTCACGCCGGACTCGCCCGGCTACGACGCGATCTACCGCCCGGTCAACCCCGCGTTCGCACACGTGCGCCCGAACCTGGTGGTCCGGTGCCGTTCGGTGTCCGACGTCGTCCAGACCGTCCGGTACGCGACCGCTACCGGCCAGCGTCTCGTCCCTCGCGGCGGCGGTCACTGTTTCGCGGGCCGCTCGTCGACCGACGGCATTCTGCTCGACCTGTCGGGCCTGGCCGACGTAACTGTCGCAGCCGACGGGGTGGCCACCGTGGGCGCCGGCGCCCGCCTGCGCGAGGTGTACGCGTCGTTGCACCACCACGGTCTGACCCTGCCGGCCGGATGCGGTCCCACCGTCGGCATCGCCGGGCTCACCCTCGGCGGCGGCATCGGGCTACTCGGACGCATGTACGGGTTGACGTGCGATCGTCTCATCGGCGCGCAAGTCGTGCTCGCCGACGCAACCGTCGTGGAGTGTGACCGGGACCGTGAACCCGATCTGTTCTGGGCACTACGCGGCGCGGGTGGCGGCCAGTTCGGCGTGGTCACCTCACTACGGTTCGACACCGTCGCGGAGCCCCTGACCACCCGTATCGAGGCGCATTGGCCGCAGGTAGGGTTCGCGGACGTCATCGCCGCTTGGCAGGACTGGGCGCCGGACGCGCCCGACGAGGTGACCGTCAACCTGACCCTCGACTCCGAGCCGGGTGCACCGGTCCGGGCGACTCTCATCGGCGCCAGCACCTTCGACGAAGGACGCACGCGGGAGCTGTTGCGGCGGTTCACCGACCGCCCGTTCGAGTTGCACGCCGACCTGCCGTACCACCGTCTGAAGCAGACCTTCGCCGCCGCCGAGACGCCCGGGCGAACCCATCGCGCACGGTCGGAGTTCTTCGCCACCGGGTTGTCCGGTGGCACGCTCGCGTCGCTCGAAGACCAGTTCACCGCACCGCGTACCGGGGGCCGGCGGCAGCTGGCATTCACGGCGATGGGCGGCGCCTACTCCAGGATCGCCCCCGAGGCCACCGCGTTCGCCCATCGTGGCGAGCGGTTCCTGCTCGAACACATCGGCGATGCGCTAGATCCGTGGGTCGATCGTTCCTGGGCCATCGCCCACGCCGACGGGTCCGGGCGCGTCTACCCCAACTTTCCCGATCCCGCCCTCGACGACTGGGCCGCCGCGTACCACGCGGGCAATCACGCCCGGCTGGTCACGGTCAAGAACGCGTATGACCCGCACCGGTTCTTCGACTTCCCGCAAGCGATCTGACAGCAGCGAAGGAGCATCATGAGCAAGGTCTTCAGCGCCCACGCGGTCTCCGTGGACGGCTACATCAGCGGGCGGACACCCGACGGCGAGCAGGAGTTCGGCCGCGGCCTCGGCGACGCGCCCATGCTGTTCGACTGGTACGTCAACGGCGACACCCCCAGCCGCCTGTTCGACGGCTTCACCCTCGACGAGCCCAGCGCCCGGTTCTTCGACACCATCGCCGCCCGGGTCGGCGCCACAGTCGCCGGGCGCACCACCTACGAGCACTCCAGCCACTGGTCGGGTGGATCCCCGCACCCGACGGCGCCGCTGTTCGTGGTGAGCCATCGACCCGCACCCGACATCAGCGAGCGGCAGACCTTGATCAGCACCGGCGTCGCCGACGCCATCGCCGCGGCCCGCGAGGTCGCCGGGGACAAGGACGTGGCGTTGATGGGCGGCGGGCTGGTCTCCACGGCGCTCGCGGCGGGACTCGTCGACGAGCTCGTCCTGCACCAAGTGCCCATCCTGCTCGGCGGCGGCCTCAGCTTCTTCCGGGACCTGCCCGACCACGTACAGCTGCGGCTGCTGGAGGTCATCCCGGCGGCCGGCGTGACGCACCTGCACTACGAGGTGGTCCGATGATCCTCATCACCGGCGGGCTCGGCATGATCGGCGCCCACACCGCACGAGCGCTCGTCGACCTCGGGCACGATGTCGTCGTCACCTCCCACCGCCGGGCCGACGTCCCGTCCTTCCTGGCCGGCAAGGTCACCGTCGAACAGCTGGACGTCACCGACCGGGAAGCGTTCCTCGCCCTCGGCGACCGCCACCAGATCAGCGACATCGTCCACCTTGCGCGCAGCATTCCCGGCGACGATCCGGTCGCGTTCTTCCGCACCGACACCATCGGCTTGCTCAACGCGCTCGACGCCGCGCGTACCTGGGGTGTGCGCCGGTTCGCGGTCGCCAGCAGCCTCGGCGTCTACATCGGCCGGACGGAGATCCCCTGGTCCGAAAACCTCGCCCTGCCCACCGCCGAGGTCCCGCACCCGATCATCGCCTTCAAGAAGGCCGTCGAACCCCTCACAACCCACAGCCTTCGCGGCAGCGGCGTCCAGCCGATCATCCTGCGGATCGGCAGTGTATGGGGGCCGCTCATGGACCCGGAATCGCCGTTCAACCGCATCCCGCCCTACGTCAGCGCCGTCCTACGCGATGAGCAACCCGCTCCGTTGCACGCCGACGACGGCGGCGACAGCTGCTACGCCCCGGACGCCGGCCGGGCGATCGCCCTGCTGACAACCGCAGAAGCGTTGCAGTACGACACATACAACGTGTCCAGCGGCCAGTTGTCGACCAATCGCGACCTGGTGGAGGCCGTGCGGGCAGCGCTCCCGGGCCGCCGCCTCGAACTCCTGCCCGGTCGGCAGCACGGACCCGGCGCCGATGCCTACCTCGACATCAGCCGGCTGTCGTCGGAGACCGGCTTCGCGCCCGCCTTCGACAGTGTCACCGCGATCGCCGACTACGTGGCCTGGCGTACGGACAACCCGCGCTGAACCTGCTGGGCGTCGCGTCGATCCCCCCGGCCGAGCCCGTTGGCGGCCGCGCCAGCGAGGGTACGCCGGCCACGCGCATCGAGCGGGCGGCGGCACGCATGCCCTGATGGTCAGGCCGGCACACCCGGCTCGCACCGGGCTGAACGGACCAACAGCGACGCGATCTCTGCCGGCCGCAGGAGGTAACCGAGGTGACTGGAGTTCAGGGTGTGCACCCGGAACGGGTTATGCGGCACGGCCGCGTCCGCTTCGGCGATCATCCTGTCCTGCAGGGCCAACGGGATCGACTGGTCGTCGGTGAGCCGGACAAAAGTGTGCGGTACGCCGCCCCACCTGCCCGGGTCGATACGTGCGTCGGTGAAGGACAGCAGAGCGGACTCGTCAGGCTGGCAGCCGGCGATGAGCGCGCGTAGCTGCGCTGCGGTTCCATCGGCCAGAAAGGCGCGCTGCGCCCCAGCCAGGAACGCGGGATCGGCCGAGCGCCAGTTGGTCCGCAGGGCACCGGTCCGGGCCGGGTCGCCGACCTTCGGCACGGTGAGCACGGCGCTACTCCGGCCCTCCGGTGTCAGGTAGTAGTCGTACACGGTCGGCAGGTCGACGCAGCAGAACGCCGAGACGTACACGAGCTGCCCGATCAGCTCCGGTACGCGGTTGGCCACTCCGGTGATGCTGATACCGGCCAGGCTCTGCCCTACCAGGATCACCGGCCCGTGAACCGCGACACGGCGGACGACGCCGGTCAAGAAGTCCACCGTGGCGTCCAGGGTGATCCCGGCCATGAGCGACGGTTCTTCGGCGAACGCGGCAGCATCTTGCGGCGCCTGGTAGGACACCGGATATCCCGCCTGCAGCCCGTGGCCCGGCAGGTCCACGGCGACCGCGCGGTGACCGTGGGCCGCCAGTTCGAGAATGATGGGGTTCCACAGGCCGCCACTTCCGTTGGCTCCATGGACGAAGACGAACGTGGGAGGCTGCCGGTCGGCGGTGCCGGCATTGGGAGTCGCTCCTTCGGTGGTCATCAGGCCCTCAGGTTGCGCCGCTTGGTGTAGGCCAGGTGGAAGACGAATAGCGGCACGGCGATTGCCGGCCAGGTGAAGTTCATGGCCGCAGGTGCCACGTCGAGCGGCAGGGCGTAGGCGAACAGCACCTGCAGGACCGCGGTCAGCAGAAGTGCGATGCCCCAGACGGCTGTGAGCACTCGCAAACCGTGCCGGAATCCCGCCTCGTGATCCCAGCGCGCCGCCCATGTCCGCAGCCCGCCGGGGCCCGACTTGGCCAGCACGAATGACCGGAACACGACCATCAGCGCGGGCCGGCCCCGCAGGAGGGAACCGAGCATCCAGAGGCCGGCGATGCCGCCGACCATGCCGGTCCACGCCTCGCGTACAAGCATGGCTCGGGGGTCGCCGGTAAGCGCCGACAGCACCGCTCCCAGCGCGAAGACCGTGATGACGAACAGCGCGACGTAGTCGACCTGACGACGCTGAACGAATCGGTGGACGACGACACCCATCGGGATTACCGCCGAAGCGAGCAGCGCACCCCACTGGTTCACGCCGAGAAGGCGGGCTCCATAGTAGACGCCAAGCGGTGCGACCAAGTCCGTGAGCAGGGAACCGATCAGCGCCCGGCGGCTCGTTGCTGCCCTGCCCGGCGTCGCCGCTTCCACGATCGCCCTCGTGCCGTTCATGTCAGTACTGCTCGTATCAATGCCGCTCATGTCGGCTCCTTCCGGGTGGCCCGGTCGAACAGGGCGACCAACTCGCGGGCATAGGCGTCCAGGTCGAGGTCTGGCCGGGCCGTCAGCTCGCCGACGGCGGCGTCGATGGCGGCGCGCAGGGTCAAGGCCATCACCCGCGGATCGAAGGCCCGGAACTCCCCCACCTCCTGTCCTTGCCGGAACAGCTGCTCCAGCAGCGCGACCGGGGACGCGGAGTCCGGCTCAACCGCCGACACTCCGGGCTCCGGGCGCGTGTTCGCGGCTATCTCGAGAACAGCCCGGATGTGCGCCGGATGCGTACGAATGAAGTCCAGGTTGGACGTGATGTAGGTGGCCAGCATCGCCGACGGGCTCGTCTGCGCCTGCAGCAGCGGATGCATGTACGCAGCGGCGGCCCGCAGCGCCTCGTGAACCACCGCCCGGATCAGGTCCTCCTTGCCTTCGAAGTGATACGAGATGAGGCGGGTGCTGCTGATGCCGGCCCGCTGGGCGATCTGGGCGAAGGACGCCCGCGCGTAGCCGAGCTCGGCGATGCACTCGATCGCGGACTCGATGATCTGCGCGCGGCGGGCGGCGTTGGCCACGCTCTGACCTCCAGTCGCCGACGGCTCCCCGGCCGCCGCTGGCGCGTTTACTCGCATGAGTAAAACATTACTCATCCGAGTAAACATCGTCAAGCCGATGATCCAACTGGCGCTACCGAGATGCCAAAGAGTCCCTTGACATCTCGGGGAGCCGCAGAACGGCGGCTATTACCGAACGACGCCGAGCGTCGGTCCAGCGCGGTGACCCCGCACGCGAACCTGACCGGCCACCCGTGCTCCTCGTCGGCCTGTGGCTCAACGGCGGATAGGCCTGCCGGGGCCGCAGTCAGAACAGGAAGCGGTATGAGCGCACTGTCACCGCCGCGAGCATCAGCGGACCGCTCTCCAACCTAGGCGCCGCGCTAGTCAGAGAACGGTCTTGTCCGCCTGGCGTCGCGCCTCGTGGGTAGCCGGCATGTGCGAGCGGAACAGCCACGAATCGCTGTCACAGGTTCGGCAACTGCGGACCGCACCGAGCGACAGCCGCACGCCGTCGGCCCGGACCGTCGCCACATGGTGCGCCTCTTGCATGGGCCGACCGCAGCGCTGGCAATATTCGAGCATAAGGCGGATCGACGTGTACGCGTACACTGCGACGACATGCCGTATCACCGCGTAGCGTGACGGCGCCGGGCGCAAGCTCGGATTGCGCGGCGCTCCGCCGAATGGGCCGAGCTCGGCGTTGCTCACGGCGTTGCCGGCGATCAGGATGCGGCTGAAGCGGCGCCGGACGTTGGCCATCGTCCGAGACTGATGGCGTGCCAGCCATTCGCCGTCGGCTTCTACGCGCCAGGATTCGTCCTGTGCGGCCACACTTCGAGTCTGCCACGCGGCACACCTGCGCCGATAGCCCACACGTCTGGATGGGGCCTGTTGGCCGGGCAACGCGCGGCCGTCTCGCATGCGCGGACCCCAACCCGGCTGGGCGTCAGTGTGGCCGAGAAACCTGGGCTGCCGGCGTGCCGAGCTGCCTTCAGCCGGTTAGATCTTTCGCGCGACGGAGGATGGCCTCGGCCGCCTGGGTCGGGCTGAGGTGCGTGGTGTCCAGCAGGTGGGATCGGCCGAGATGTACATCGAGGTTGTGGCCATTGCGGCGAGGCGGCTCTGCGTCAGACATCTTGAGGCGTTTGGTGCGCTCCGCGGTGGTGACCCTGCGGGCCTGCTCCGCGGGATCGCAGGTCGGCATCATCGGGAGAAACACCGAGCCGCGGCAGCGGCGGCGCGCCTGATCCGGCCGTCCCAGTTGAACAACGCCAGCACCGGATGGTTGATCAGCTGGTTGTCCACGACGACTGCACTCATGCGGTGCTCGCTCTGTGGCGTGCATGGAGTCGGTGTGCCGTTCGGCTCGGACCTACTGGCTCGTGACAGTGTCGAGCTCTGTGAACAGGTCGTCGGGAACGCCTCGGCCGGCGCGGTCTGCCAGCTTGCGCCAGTAGACGCGGCCACAAGCCCAGGCGGCGGCGATGGCTGTGGCGATTGCCTGGGGGTCGGCCGCGGGGGCGATGGCGTGAATCGCGTGCACCAGGTCATCGCCGAGGTCGGTCTCCGCCTGTCGCGATGGTGTGAGCCAGTGCCCGGTTCGACCTTCGCCGAGGCGGGCCATCCACAGTAGGTACCTCTGGGTGTGCGACAACGCATCGATGGCGCGTAGCAGTTCGCCGCGTTGGGAGACGTGGTGAGCGAGGATGAGCCAGTTGGCGAACCGTCCGCAGAGTTCGTCGATCTCCTCGGCGCTGGTCGGCAGGCGAGGCCGATCAGGCAGCGATTCCAGGGCATCGCGCAGGGCGGCGGTGCGGTCGAGCACGATCATCTGGTCGGTGGGGGCGCTGCGCGCTGGCCAGGTCGCAACATTGGCGATATCGGCGGCGGTCGCGAAGTGGAACTCTCCCCGGATCAGATTCGGGAAGAACACCACATGCGAGCCGAACTCGTTGACGACCACGTGCCGCACCAACCCGATACGGTCGAGCCAGGCGCGATGGTCGACTGTCTGCGCGACCTCTGGGCGCAGGAACAGCCAGAATTCGATGTCGCTGTGCGCGTCGGCCTCGCCCTGAGCGAAGGAACCGTACGTCAGCGCGGCAACGAGACGTTCGTCGGCGTGGCAGAGTTCCCGGACCCGGGCGATCAGACGTTCCTGTATGAGCACCGTGTGACCCTAGCCGCCTCGAATAGTCTGCCGGGCACAGACGACTGGCTACGTCACCGATCGGTTGTGGTCCGTCGAGGTTGCCCCAACGACAATCGTCAAGATGTCCGATTGTCCCTATATGACCCCGAGGGTAGTTCGGCAAGCCGGCATCCGAGTCGACCATGCCCCGCACGGCGACACAACCGGCCATATCTCGACGGTGCTCCCTATGGGGGCAAGGCGTGGCCAGCCGGGCTCTCGAGCTGTTCCTGACTCAGGTGACCATCCGTCCCCTGTTCGCCCGCGCCGCCAGTGACAACGTGGGCTCGTTGCGCGTACTGGAGAAGGCCGGCTTCTGGGTGGTCGGCAGCGAGGTATCGCTGGGCCCGCCGGTCAGTCAATGCCTTCGACGATGCGGAAGTCGCGCTCCACGCCGGCAGGGAGGGCCACCAGCGCCTTCTGGTATGCCTCGCTCTCGTACGCTGCGACGGCCTGCTCAAGGCTGTCGAACTCAATCAGGACGACGCGTTGCGTGATCCCGGCCTCGCGGGCGACGACTCGACTGCCCCTGGACAGTAGACGCCCGCCCCCAGCCTGGACAGCCGGACGGGCCAGCTTGTCGTAAGCAGCCAGCCCTTCACGGTCGGAAATCGCGGGATAGACACTGACCCAGTAGCCCTTTGCCACGGAAACCTCCTGCGTTCGGCCGTTCACGTCCGGCTTCTACTTGACACTCAGATCGATCGATCCCGGCGACGGGTACTGCCGTCAGCGGAATCGCCATAGACGCAGGTTAGAGCTAGATCTGCGGTCAACGGAAAGATCGGTACGGGATAGACTCAGAACGGATCGCTATCAATCGGCGGGAGGGCACGTGGCGCCGGATACGGTGAGCCTGCGGTACTTCCTGGTCCTGGCGCAGGAGCTGAACTTCACCCGCGCGGCCGCCCGGATCGGCATCGCACAGCCCGCACTCAGCGCCCGAATGCGCCGCTTGGAGAAGGAACTCGGTACGGCCCTGCTGGTCCGCAACACGCGTACCGTCGTCCTGACCACGGCCGGCGCGGCTCTGGCGGAGTCCGCGCCGCCCGCGCTGGCGGCGCTGGACCGGGCATGGGACACCGCCCGCAGCGCCGCGGCCGGGCAACTGGGCACGCTGCTCATCGGATACAGCCTCAGCGCCGGGGCCGAGACGGCACCTGCTCTAGTGGACAGGCTGATTCGCAGCAACAGCGGACTCGAGGTCCGCGCGGTCCCGATGGCGACACCGGAGATCTCCCCCGCGGTCGCCGACGGCCGCATCGATGCCGGAATCACCCGCGGTGAACAGCCCGGCCGTGGCGTTCGCCGATTCCTGCTGCGGCGTGCGCGCATCGGGGTCCAACTCGCGCAGCACCATCCGCTGGCCGAACACCCGGAGATCGAGATAGCCGACGCGGCCGCCTATCCGCTGCGGCTCCCCGACCGTGCGGCCAACCCTGTGGTCCACGATCAGCTGTCCGCACTGTTCCGAGACACCCGGCCACACCCGCGGTTCCACACGCCCGCAGTCTCCTTCGACATGTCTCAGCACGACCTTCGCGACGGGGTCACCCTCGCCCCGGCCGGAGAAGCCGCAGTCACGGTACAACCGGCCGGTCTCACCTGGCGACCGCTGAGGGGCGCGCCCACCCTGGCGTTCCACCTGGTCCTCCCCCGCGAGCAGTCGCCGCTACACCGCCGCGTCCGTGCCGTCGCCAAGACCGTGGCGCACGAGCTGCACTGGCTGCCGGACTGATACGCAAGAGGCGACCCAGGCGCCCAATGACTAGGCATCGGGTCGACCACGTGGGTGGGCGGTGTCGTTTCATTCCTGGAGGAAATCCCTACGGGCGGCGTTCAGGGCGGACCGCTCCATGACGGCGTCAGGGTGGTCGAAATGGCCTGCGGTGAGCACGTGCAGGGTCTTCGGGCCGGCCAGCGCGTTGTAGACGGCGAACTGACCCGGTGGCGGGACGTGCGGATCGAACCGGGCGGCCGCGACGTGGGCTCGCTGGCGTACGCGTGTGGCCGCGGTCGCGGCGTCGAAGTAACGCAGAACCCGGATGACTTCAGGATGTTGGTGATGATGCCGGCGTACGGCGTCTCCGCTGCCGGTGCACGGCAGCGTCAGCCGCAGCGGGTGGTGACCGAAGCTGGGCACGCCGAGCGCCACCGCGTGGAAGCGGTCGTCGAAGGCGACGGCCATGGCCCCGATGCCGCCGCCGAAGCTGTCGCCGACGAACGCAAGCTGCTGGGCCACGGCTGGATGCGCACGTAGGAGGGTGGTGGCCGCGCACCAGACGTCGGCCACGCAGCCGCCGTGGATGTAGGTCTCCGCACTGTCGATGCCGTGGAGAACATGCCCGGCTCCGTTGTCGGGGACGCCAGGCAGGCGGCTGGCGGTGCCCAGTCCTCGTGCGCAGGGCCAGATCGCCGCGGTGCCAGGTGGTAGCAGCTCCGGTTCAGGTGCGGCCCGTCCACCATATCCGTGCAGGTAGACGGTTCCCCGAACGATCGGGCCGTCGGCGGGTGAGGTCAGCCAGCCACCGAGGCGTACGCCATCGGTCGACGTGTAGTGGATCGACTGGACCAGGTGCCCACCGACGCGGCTCGCCGGCCCAAGGGCCGGCGCGATGTCGACGGCGAGGGCGCGCCGATAGCAGGCAGTCCAGAAGTCGTCGAAGTCGGATGGCTCATCGGGTGGTGGGGCGATGGCGAGCAGGGTGTCGAGCGTGTGCCCGTAGGCCGGGTCGAAGGGCAGGTCGTGGTGCAGGCCGGGGGCTGTCGTGCTCATTGTGGACGCCTTCCGGAGTGATGCGGGCCGGGTGCGAGTCCGCTGGCCGTAAGGCGCGCACCCGGTGATCAGCTGATCGTGACAGGTGGCATCGAGGGTATAGGTGCTGCCCTTGCCGCCGGACGCAGGTGACGGCGCGCCCAGTACGCCGTCAGCGCAGATCGGCCGTCTCAAGTGCCGGACGTTCGCCCAGTGAGTGTTCCGACCGCGTTCCGCACCGATACCCAAGGCCTGAAACCTCTTGCAGGCTTCAGGGCGGGCTCGCCCACCGCGTCGCCCGCCCTGCCGCATCCCTTCAGAATTAGCCGGGAAGTGTGTCGTAGCTGTACCAGTGACCCGCGTCGAGGACGTCGGCCGGGCGCAGCGGCTCGCCGAGCAACGTCACCATGGTGTCGTTCAGGCCTTGGCCGGTCGGGATCTGCTCGTCGCCGTCACCGGGCTGATACCGACGGCCGTTGCGGGCCAGCCACGCCTCCCACAACCGGTCCACGTTGCAGTGGTTGAGGTAGAACAGCGGATCGTTGGGCGAGGTGCCTGGTCCCATGTCGCCGCCGACCCAGACATGCACCCGGTTGTGCATCTGTGGCGCGGAGACCTGCCCGGGGCGGCGTGGATCGATCCAGCCCTCGACGCGGTTGCGGAACCCGTCGGCGCTCACATCCCACGGCAGGCTGTCGTAGCCCAGCCCGTCCTCCAGCGCGGCTTTGACGTCGTCGGCGACCGGCAGTCCGGGCACGTCCGGATCGGTTCCGGCGTTGCGCTGCAGGGGCCGCGGGGCGGCCGACCAGAGCTGGGTGCCGTGCCCGACGAGGCGTACGCGCATCGCCGCGAGTGGTCCAGTGCTCACGTCACCGCGTGCGTCGCCGAGCGCATGTGCACCCCAGAGGGAACTCGTCAGCTGCTGGTCGGCGGGCAGCCCGCCGTCTGCGGTCCAGTCCCAGTACGGCAGGCCCGCTTCGGCATCGCCGGTGATCCGCTGGATCTGCTGCTCCAGGCGCAGCAGGAACATGCGATGCCACGGCAGGAAGATCGGGCCGCCATGGGCCAGGTTGCGCATCGGCCGGGCGGGGCTGCTCGGCATCTGCATCGCGACGAAGTGCCACAGCACGAACAGATCCCAAGTGGTCAGCGGCTGGTCCACCCCATAGAGCCGAAATCCCGGGATCGCCGGAGACAGGATCTGGTTCAGCTGCGACGTCGTGTAGCCGGACTGCTCGGCGTTCAGCGCGACGACCCCAGCAAGGTACCGGTCACGAGCCTGCTCCGAGGTCTGAATGTTGGCGCGAACGGAAGTCACTGGTTAACCTCCCCGTGCTGGTGGCCCTCGCCCTGGTGGCCCTCGTGCTGGCCGGCCTGGTGCTGGTGATCCTGCCCTTCGTGCCCCTCGTGGTCGTGGTGACCCTCGCCGGTTTCGGCGCAGGCGCAGTTCTCGCCGTGCTCCCCGATCAGGCAGCCGAGGTCGTCCGCCGCCGGCGGCTGGGTGCCGAAGTAATCCAGGACCCGCTTGCACATGTCGATGGCCGACGGCAACGCGTACTGGGGCAGGCCGTGGTAGTGCACCGCGCCGTTGTCGAGGACCTCCAGGCCGCCCTGAAGCGGCTTGCCGTCGATCGTGATCGCGTAGGTGGTCTCGATGCGGATCTCATGCCCGTTGTGGACGGCGGTACGCACAGACGTCGACACCCCGTTCGTGCCGTGATCGTGGGCATGGGCCGCGCCCCCATGGGGCAGCCCGTATCCGCCGCTACGCAGCGGAGCGGTGAAGTCGGCGAGCGCGCCGCCTGAGTCCTCGACAGGCCTCAACTGGTCCTCCAGCGTCCGAAGTGGTTCGCGCCGCCCTCGGGCGTACGCGCAGAGCACTGTGACACCGGGCGTCAGTGGCGGCAACAAGCCGACGGCATTCCGACACCCGGGACGGACGACTGAGGTCAGCAGAACGGCTACGAAGACTCCGGGACATCTTCATCCGGCGATGGAACCGTATGTTCGGCCGCGGCATCCACGGGGTCATGACCAGCGCCGCTGGCCGCCCTCGTCGGGCTGTTCCCGATGGCCGAGGCATGCGACGGCGACCGGAGGGCCGCCCTGCCGTCGACGTCCAGGATTAGCGGACGGCGCGGGCTCGGCGATCGACAACATGCGCCGACAGCACGGACGGCATCGCCGCGACGCCCGGGCCACCGGCGCGCACCCAGTCCGCCACCGCCGCTGTCACCTCGCTGGACAACGCGTAACCGATCCAGGTCACCGACCCATCGGCGGCACGGCCCTGTCGCGACGGAATGATCACGATGTTGTTGCTGCTGTCGCAATGTCCGAGGCAGCCGCTGACACGCACCCGTGCGGCAGCACGCGCGAGCTCGGTCAGTGCGGCCACCTGCGCCGCGTGGTCGATGTCTGGGTGCTTGGACTCGGTCCCGCAACAGCAGCCCCGGCACACCACCACCTGACATGCAAGCGTTTCCTCCGGCTGCGGAGCCGGTACAGCAGGATCTGCGCAGACATGGCCGAGTACGGCCGCATACCGGGAGGGGGTATCCAGACTCGCCACCATACCCCCAGGGGGTGTAGACACCACAAGGAGCATGACGGTTCCGGACAACCGGCCGACCGACGGTGCGAAACCTCGTTCGGCTGTCCGGCAGCCTGCTCGATCGCGCCGGTCATCCGATGGCGACAGCCGTCGTGAGGCGGTCGACCAGGCGGATGACCGGCGCCTTCACCCGTTGGACTCGCTGGACACGTGCCCGTGCGCCCGTGCTCAAACTCGGCGCCGCAGCAGCTGGCTGTCACGCCGGCGGTCGGCGGTATCCGGCGATCGGCAGATACGGGCTGTCGATCTTCGCCATGCGCACGAAGTCTCCCGTGGTCGGGGCGTGCACCATCCACCCGCCGCCGACGTACAGCCCCATATGGTGCAGGTCGGAGAAGAAGAACACCAGATCACCGGGGCGCAGATCAGCCCGCGAGACGGGTTTGTTGTCCTCCCACTGCCACTTGGTGTAGTGGCGCAAGGTGACTCCGGCGGCTTTCCACGCGGTCAGCGTCAAGCCGGAGCAGTCGTAGCCGTCCGGGCCGGCCGCGCCCCAGATGTAGGGCTTGCCGATCAGTGAGCAGGCCTTTTTCGCCGCTGTTCCACCGGGTCCGCTCAGGTAGTCGACCGGGCAAGCGACCGGTTTGAACTTGCCGGTCGCGCCGGAGGTGCCGTAGACCTGCTGGCGTAGTTTCTGCAGGGCGGCGATCTGCTTTTCGATCGTCTTCTTCTGCGCCGCCAGCGCGGTGTCCTGGCTGGTCAGTTCGGCGACCAGCGTGTCGAGCTTGGCTTTGTCGCCGGCGTACCGGTCGCGCAGCACGACCACGCCGGCGATCTGATCCTGCTCGGTCTTGGCCAGCAGCTCCAGCGTGGTCATCTTCTCTGCGAACTCGGCCGGTGAGGGCGCCGACAGCAGGGCGTTCAGCCGCGAGACCTGTCCACCCATGTACATCGCGGCGGCGGCGTCATTCAGCTCGGCACCGGACAGCTGGATCTGCAACTCCAGGGGTGCCAGTCGTTTGCTGAGGGCGGCGGCCTTGGCGCGGTTCGCGGTGAGCTGGCTGTGCACCATGTTGTACTGCTCGATGATCGGCTCGAGTTTGTTCCAGGCGGCGTCGATCTGCCGCTCGAGCTCACTGACGCTGGGCGCGGCGACGGCCTGGCCGGTCATGCTCAGGCAGAGGCCGATCGCAGCCGCTGCGGCAACGACGAGTCGCAGGCCGCGCCGCACATGGATTCGGTTACGCATGGGGGGTTGGGATTCCTTCCGCAGGTCAGAGCGTTTGGGCGCACGGGCTACAGGCCGATGCCGGGTTGCATGTAGTCCAAGTGAAACCAGGCGAACGCGGGCAGGTTGCGCAGGATCGCGCCGTAGACGAGGAACGCGATGCCGTAGGCGGCATACATCCACCAGCGGATGCGAAGCCTCGGCAGGCCCGTCCGGCCGAAGGTCTGCCGGGCGGTCCACTCGATCAGCGCGTACAGCGCGAACGGGGTGCCGATCAGCGCAACGGCGTGCATCCGCGCGGCGTTGACCAGGTCGCCGTGTAGCAGGTACCAGACCATGCGGGTGCCACCACAGGTCGGGCCATTGCTGGCGAACAGCGAGTACCAGGTGCAGCCACCGAACGTGTCCGGCCGGTTGTCGGCCGGATTCGTCGCGAGGATGTAGCCGGCGGCCCCGGCCAGAGCCGCCCACGCGGCGACCGGGCTCAGTTTCAGTCTCATGGGCGGGCTTTCTGAGTGTCGAGGCGAGACAAAAGCAGCCGCAGCGCGGCGTTTTCGGCCGACAGGCCCGCGTCCACCGAGACCGCGATGCCGTGGGTCTGCGGCGACAAGGGCGCGGTCAACGCCTGCCGAGCGAATCGGATGGCGTCATCGTTGTGGCTGATCATCGTGGCGACCAGCGCCCGGTCGAACGCCGCTCCGCGTAGCTTCTCCAGGATGGTCAGGTGGTCATCGTCGGCCGAGGTGGGTGCAGTGGTGGGCTGCGGCCAGCCGGCCAGCAAGGTCACCATGGTCGTGCGCTGCAGCCGCTGCAGCCCGGCGGTCTGCGCGGCGAGGGTTCTGACTTCGGCGTCGTCCGCCTGGGCGTCGGCCAGCGTCAGGATGATCAGGTTGTGATCGTGGTACGCGACCATGGACTGCACGAACACGGTGTCAGGGTTCGGCGCGAACGTCGCCGTCGGCGGATCCGGGTCCGACGCGGCGCAGGCGGACAGCACGACGGAGGTGCCGAGCATCAGCCCGGCGATGAGGCGGGAAGACACGAAGGGACCTTTCGACAACCAGCAGCCAACAGATCCAACTCAATGGATATATGAGGGTGTGGTGGTGCCTATGTGCGGCAGATCCCCAGCTGCGACAGAGCCGGCGGGCGTGGCAGGAGGGACGCAACGGCTTCGGGCAGCGCCCTCAGTATCGGCAGCATGGCTCGCCAGCGACCGGGCTCGGCGAGCAGCAGCATGGCACCGCCGACGGCAGCCAGCACCGTCACGCACAGCCCGAACAGTTCGCCGGGAGTCGTGTGTCCATGCGTGTCGTTGTGCGCGCCAGGCGGGTGATCATGAGCGGCCGCGATCGGTGTCGGACCGATCAGAACGTCGTCGGCACAATGCCGATCACCGGCCAGAGCGAGCCCGGCCAACAGCAAGGTGACCAGCAGCAGCCGTAGCGGCCAAGCCGCTGGCGCTCGCCTGATCACCTGATGCACCGCGACAGGATACGCACACCGGCCCAGATAGCGCATCTCTACCAACGCATCCGCCCGACGGCGATCGACAACCTGTCCCCTACTTCACGGTCGCTGCCCGTGCGGCGACACCTACCCGGCCAGTTCCCCTGCCGCCATATCATTATGACCGCCGCCTGGCCCGAACTGACCTTGTGGGGCATCGGCCTGCCCCAACTCGGACCCGCCACCTACTCCTCGACGACGCAGTGACACATGCCGAGCCGAAGCTACGCTGCCGGCTGCCACAGGTGCGCCGGATCACCCGCACCGCAAACCCGCGTGCGCAACCTGACGTCCTGGCCCTGGGCGATCACCTCGTCTTGGCCTACACCCGCCTGGCCACGCTTCCACGACCGGTCAGCCGACCAGCAGAAACCCATCCCGCCGTCGCAGTCGTTGATCGAGCGAACGATCACATCGACATACGGCGGGATAATCAGCGTGCGCAAACGCCGCCCCCGGGGAGACCACGAATGACGATGTGAGACAGGGAGCCTATTGCCGCTGTCAGAGTGGCGACACGCCCGCATCAGCCCTTTACGTGAGTGCCGGGCCACGCGGGGTCGAGCATGGTCTCGGGCCGTCGCGCTGCTGATAGGGATCGGGTGGTAGCCTGCCGCGCGGATCGACAACGTACACGGGGAGGCACTTGTGCGGCGAGTCTGGTTGCCCGTGGTGACGGTGACGCTGCTGAGCGCATTGGTGGCGGGCTGTGGAAAGTCGCATCCGGCGGAGGTCGCCGCCCAGCCGACGTGGGCCGAGCCGACGCTGTCGGCCAGCGCTACGGAGGCAGCCAGCCCGTCCCCCTCCCCGAGCCCGTCGGCGAAACCGAGCGCGACGCGTAAGCCCACCCCGAAGCCGACCAAGACCTCCACCAAGATTGTGACGCCCGGTGGGGACATCCCGACCACCAAGGCGTCGCCGAGCCCGGTCAGTGACGGTGTGCCGACTCGCGGGGCCGGCACGTTCGCCATCGCAGGTGGGTCGACGGACGTGGTCGGCACGGGCACGACGCTGGTGAAGTATCAGGTCGAGGTGGAGCAGGGCATCAACTGGGGCACGATCACCCCCTGGACGCCGTCCAGTTTCGCCTCCACCGTCGACGCGATCATCGCCGCCGAGCGGGGCTGGACGGACTCCGGCGCGCACCCCGTCACCGATGCCGACGAGCAAATGACCGACGCGTCGTGGGCGTTCCGGCGAGTCAGCGACGGGACCTACAGCGTGCGTGTACGGCTGGCGACGCCGGATACCGTGGACAAACTATGCGGGTCGGCCGGTGTGCAGACGCAGGGCGTCTACTCGTGCCGGTACGGCAAGAACATTCTGATCAACCTTCGGCGCTGGCTGAAGGGCACGACCGGGTTCACCAATCTGCCGGTCTACCGCACCATGGTGATCAACCACGAGATGGGTCATTACCTGGGCTTCAACCACATGCTGTGCCCGGGCGCCGGACAGGTAGCGCCAGTGATGCAGACGCAGACGATCGCGCTCAACGGCTGCCTGCCCAACTCGCACCCCTTCACGGCTGAAGGCCAGTTCGTCATCGGTCCCTGGGCGCCGTCCTGACCGTCGTGCACACCTTCCCGAGCGCGCATCGCCGCCGGAGTGTCGCTGCGTCCCACGAGCGACAACTGAATCTCCCATCTTGAGGATGGGGACGGGACCGACATCCTCGCCAGGTGACCGCACTCATCGTCTCGACCTGCGGTAACGTCCGGGTGGGATGGAAGCCGCCCAACCGCACCGCCACGTCACGCGCTTGGCGACACGCTGGCTGCTTGCAGCCGGGCGACCATGGCCTCCAACTCGGCTCGCTTGCCTTCGTCGGCCACGAAACCCACGAACGGCCCGCCATCGAAGGACAACGTGAGCTGGACAAGGCGCTCCTTCTCCCCGCCGAAGAGCCGGGTGCGCCGCTCGATCTCGGCCCACTGAGCACCCCGGAACGAGGACGCCGGCACCTTGGTCTTCGACGCTCCGCCCCGGAGCTTCTCGAACCACTCGCCGTCCAGCACTAGGCGCTCGTTGCTCTGCCCGTCGACGAAAATCATGACGGGAGCGTACTGATCTGGCGTTCGCGAACGGCATCATCCGTCTGGGACCTTGTCCTGTAATAAGCGGGACAGTACTGTCCGACGCTCGTCCGGTGCAGGTGACGTGATAGTTGCGCCAGTGGGCCGATTGGCGAGCGCTGGTGCGGGCAAGCCAAGCAATCTGGATTACCTCTGTCAATTCGCTACGGGGTGATCTCGCCGATCCGGCGGGCTATACCAGCGCCGGCGAATCACCGTTGAAGGTCGGCGTGGCGTACGCGCTCGGTCGGCGAGGACGCCCAAGGAGGAGGCTGCGCGCATACTGCGACGACATGCCGAGTCACCGTGTGACGCGAAGGCGCCGGGCGCAGACCGGGATTGCGCGGTGCTCCCACCGCAACCCACGTGGCGCACTCGCGCTCATTGCCCTACTCGACCATTTCGCCATCAGAACGGCGACAACACGTACTGGGACTGCGAGGCCCGCGGTGTCGGAGTGTGTGCGAATTTCTGTAGCTTCCCTGTTTCGTCCTCGACCGCTCCGCTTCGATGGCTGCCGAGCTCACCGTACGCGGTAGCGGCGGTTGGCACGCGGTCGACGAATACACGGCGATGATCCATCGGCGCGCCGGGTTTGAGGACGATGGAGTGCCGATCCGCCGAACTGCTGGGCGGGCTCGTCCGCCCGCCCAGCAAGACGTGCGCTGCCGGGTCAGATGAGCTTCGCCAAAGCTGCCCAGGTGTTCGGGCCCGGGAGGCCGTCGATCGGGCCGGTGTAGCCGCCCAGGCGCGCCATGCGCTGCAGCGCGGCATAGGTGTTGATCCCGGGGACCCCGTCGATCGGTCCGGTGTAGCCGTGGCCGGTCAGCAACCGCTGTATGCCCTTCCACGAGTTAGCCCCCAGGACTCCGTCGATCGGGCCGGTGTAGCCGCCGAGCTTGGCCATGCGCTGGAACGCGGCATACGTATTGGTGCCGGGAAGGCCGTCGATCGGCCCTGTGTAGCCGAACCCGCGCAGGACGGTCTGGATGCCCTTCCACGAGTTGGGTCCGAGGGCGCCGTCGATCGGGCCGGTGTAGCCGCCTTTCTGGGCGAGCCGCTGCAGGGCAGCGTAGGTGTTGGTGCCGGGCGCTCCGTCGATCGGCCCGGTGTAGCCGTAGCCTCGGACGACCGTCTGTACTCCCTTCCAGGTGTTGACGCCGGGTACGCCGTCGACCGGGCCGGTGTAGCCGCCGGCCTGGCCGATCTCCTGGAGGATCTTGCCTTCCGGGACGGAGCTGGTGCCGCCACCGCCGAGATAGTTGAACGGATTTACCCGAACACCGTTGGGGTCGATCATGTGCCAGTGCACGTGCGGCCCGGTGGAGCTGCCTGATCCGTCGGCGCCGGCCGCGCCGCCTGACCATCCGACGACGGTGCCTTGTGCGACCGAGGTGCCGTTGGCGAACCGGAACTGCGACAGGTGCATGTACTGGCTGCGGAATCCCTCCGAGTGGTAGATCGTGACGGTGTGCCCGCCGGTGCCGTTGTACGGGATGTTCTGGATCGTGCCCGCGCCGCAGGCGGGCAGTCCGGTGCCCACGGCCATGCCGAAGTCGATGCCGCCCAGCGATCCGGCGTTGAGGTGGTCCTGCCAGGTCCCGGTGATCGGGTAGGCGCTGAACGGGTTGTAGATGGCCGGGACAGCGTGCGCGGCGGTGGGCAGCAACAGGCCGCCGAGCACCACGCCTCCGCCCACGACAGCGCCGCGCCGCAGCAGGTCTCGGCGGTTCAGCCCGGAAAGCCGGCTGCCGTCGTCGATATCGTCGCTGCAGCACGGGTGCACTTCTTCGTAGTTCATGTTTTCCTCCCGAGGTCTGGACGAGGTTGGAGAACGCCCGACATGTGTTCGGGCCCTGGGACTGCGTCGATCAGGCCGGTGTAGCCGCCGATCTGCGCCAACCGCTGCTCTGCGACGTGGGCGGCCGGCCGCCAGCCCTCAAGAGAAGGCGGACGCCCGCTTCTGATACGTCATCGGCCGTCCTTGGATTGCCAACGATCGCTGTCGGTACAGCACAGCCGACTGGGCATCGTCGGACAACCCAACGGATGCGCGGAATTTGACGCCAGCCGATGGCTATGCCGGATCCGGTAGACCGCAGCGGCAGACGCGGCGCCATCGCCCCGAGGTTTCGGATGGCCGATCCAAGGATGATCTTGCCGCCTGGTCCCGCCGATCGGAACCGACTCGGTGTCCAGCGCCTTGAAGCCGCATGAGCTATGGATGCTCACGTCGGGTCGTCACAGCGGTCGCTCCACTGCGCTCGGCCCCTCGGCAGTTGACGCGCTGGATCGCCCGCGACGTGTTCGCCGGCCGCGGCGACGGACCGCGGCGGCGATGGCTGGACGGTGTCGGGCGCAGAGTCGTCGATCGCCGTGCACCAGACATAGGACCGATATATCGATTAAGTGACAGATTTCACATTCATGTGAAGGCATCCGCCCCGGCATGTCACGGCGTTTCTACAGCGGCAAACGCTCAGCCGACCCCGGCTGACGCTATCCGAATGGAGAGCCGATGACGAAACACACACGGGTTTCCGTGGCACTCGCAGCCACGCTCGCGCTCGTCGCCACTTTCGGCACCAACGTCCAAGCCGACCCCGGCCAGCAGCTATTGACCACCGATCAGCAGATGAAGGTCACCGCACTGTCGGGAGACACATGGCAGGCCGTGCACAACGACCACCGGTTCGCCGGCATGTGGATCGACGACGGCGGCCGGGTCCACGTCTCCTACCAAGGAGACCCGAAGACGTCGGCGACCTCCGCCAGCGCACGAGCGCTGTCCAGCGAGACAGTCATCCACGGCCACGCGAAGTACACCTACGACGAACTGGTCGCCCGCCGCGACGCCGTCACCGGCAAGATCGCCGGACTCCGCAGCCAAGGCATACACATTGTGGAATGGGGTCCTGACGAGATCACCAACACGCTGCGCCTGGCGGTCGTCGACCCATCCCCCAGCACCGTGTCCATCCTCACCGCCGCCTTCGGAACCGACGTCGAGATCCAGGCCGTCGCAGAACCAGAAAAGGACTCGGCGTTCTCCCGCTGGGACGACTACTCCCCCTGGACCGCCGGTGGAGAGATCAACGACGGGAGCGGCTCCTGCACGTCGGGACCCGGCATCCTTCGCAACGGCACCCGTTACCTGCTGATGGCCGCACACTGCTTCGCCAATGGCGCATACGTCTACAACGGCAGCGAGTACGTCGGCAAGAAGAACTGGATCGACATCCGCGACGGCGGCACGGACACTGCCATCCTCACCGGCACCGGATCAGGGACGATGTTCACCAGCGACACGGCAATCACGACGATGTCCTCCACCCCGTGGACCTCGACCGTCGGCTCCTACGTCTGCTTCAACGGCGCCTACAGCGGCGAGCAGTGCGGTTCGTTGAAGGTGATCGCCACCAACTACTGCACGGACATCACAGGCAGACTGACCTGTGGAACCGCCACTGCCGGAAAGGACGGCGCGGCTCCGGCCGGCCACGGCGACAGCGGCGGACCCGTGCACATCGTCAGCCCGCGCTGGGCCTATGCCGGCACCATCGTCGGCGCAGCAAGCCCCCAGTTCGTCTGCCCACGAAACAGCCAAGGAGGCACCCGCTATTGCTCCTCCTGGGTCCGCTTCCAGATGATCGGACCAGCCCTTTCCTACTGGAACGCCTCACTGCTGTGACCTGACCAGCGGGCCGGTCGCCACGCGCATGGCGGACCGGCCCGCTCCCAGCGACAGTTGGGACATGGGCGCCGGGGGGCCTGCGGCGTCGCCGCCGGCCGGCTCGGCTCCCAGGACTGGCGTACTGCCTAGGTCCTATGTGTTCGGGATGGTGCCGGAGAGGCTGCCGTTCCAGAGGACCTGTGGCCCCTCGACAGTGGTCGGGCGGTTGGTGGAGGCGACCGTCACGCCGGAAACGAGGATCGTCCACGACCCGCTGCCAGTGATGTTCTCGAAGAACTGGGTGCCGTCGACGCGCCAGCCCCGCAGCGCGCACAACGTGGTACGCGTGGAGGTGATGCGGAAGTTGTGGTTGATCGTGCAGTCGAGCAATGTCCTCGCCTTGGCGTCGCCGCTGTAGATGCTGCCCACCTCATAGGCGGTGATGATGCACCGGGTGAGGTTGATCAGGGCAGTGCCGTTGATCAGGTAACTGCTGCGATAGACCGAGCCTGTGGTCTCGCTCGCCGGTCGCAGGTCCACGAAGGTGCAGTCGGTGAAGGTCGACGCGTCGGCCGCGAGGGTCGTGCCCGTCGCGGGGTCGATGCTGCCGTAGAAGTCGCAGCCGGAGTAATGGAATCGGGGCGCGTTGGTGTCGATCGCCCAGGTCGTGCCACCCCACATTCGGCAGTTGTCGAAGGTCATGTCACCGATGTCGGACACCGGCGAGAGCTTCGAAGCGGTGACCACGCCCGGGCCGGCGTTGTCGTAGAACTCGCAGTCGGTGAACTGCCCGTCGAAGCAGATACTGCCGCCTTCGGGCTCGATGTCGACCCCGGCCCCGGGCTTGGACGACAGCGCCAGCCCGTCGTCGACACCGCCGCCGTGGTTGATCGCACGTCCGGTGAAACGGAACTTGCAGCCGGTCGCGGTCAGCCCGCGGCCGCCCGTCCACGACAGACCCTGCCGGCCGTTGTACTCGGCGATCACATTGGTGAGCGTGTAGTCGGTCGGCGGATCGGCGAGGGTCAAGCCGCCGTATCCCAGCGCGATGCCGTCGAGGCCGTGGAACTTGCTGATCACCGAGTTGATCGTGACGTTGCGGCACTTCAGCAGCCGGATGCCGGTCGCCTTCAGCTGCCGGCCAGTGTCGCCCCAACTTCCGCCCAGCTTCAGGGCGACCGATCTGCCGTTGAGGACCAGCGAGGAGATCGTGATGTTGCTGCCGCCGACCACCTGGATCATGCGGCCGGCCTCGACCCCGTATCGGCTGCGCGGGCTGGTGCCCAGCTCGTCGACCGGGTTGCCTGGCACCTGTCCGGCGTCGTAGTTCGTCGCGGGAACGTATCCGCCGTACAGGAGTCCGTCGGCAAGTTTGATCGTCGCGCCGTGCCCGTTGATCTGCAGGAATTGCAGGCCGACCCGGGAGCCGATGTGGAAGATCGGCAGCGCGACCCGCCAGGCGTCGAGGTAGCCGGACGCGCCGAAGTTCTCGAGCAGGTCGGCACGTAGGTCGGCGGGGTCGATGTAGGGGCTTTGGGCGTCGATCCACGCGTCGACCTGGTCGGCGGGGATCTGCTTTCCGACCAGGTAGGTCCCGGCGGGGATGTTGAGTGTCGCGCCCCGATCGCTCGTCGCCGCGATCGCCCAGGCGGCGCGTTGAAAGGCCGCGGTGTCGTCGGCGACGCCGTCGCCGACCGCGCCGAAGTCCGTCTGGATGTCGAAGACGGGATACGTCTCCGCTGATGCACTCTGCGCCGTCAGTGCGACGGCCAGTGGGGCGAGTGCCGCGGCGCCGAGCAGCGTACGCCGAGACACCGGCCTGGAGGTCATGGACATCGAAATCCCCTCTCGTTCTCGGAGCGTGGCCCGAGGAGGCTGGATTGATTCCGGCCGATTATGCGCTTAATCACAGAGTGGCGCAAGCGGAGTGGCGAACGACTTGAGCGTCGAGTGTCGCAACGATGGCGTTGCCAGGCGGGCAGCCCGGAGGCGGTACGTTGACCGGATGGTGAGTAACCGGGGTCGCCGGCCGCGTCAGATCGACGTGGCCAAAGCGGCGAACGTGTCGACGGCGATCGTCTCCGCGGTGATCAGCAGCGCCAGCACCGGGACGATCCGGGTGAGCGAGGAGACCCGGCGCCGGGTGCTCAAGGCCGCCGAGGAGCTGGGATACGTTCCGAATGTGGCCGCCCGCAGTCTCGCCGGCGGGCGCAGCCACCTCATCGGCGCGTTCACGTATCAGCGGCTCTTTCCCCGGGACAGCCGCGACTTCTACTTCGAGTTCCTCCTCGGCATCGAGGAGGCGGCCGAGGACGCCGGCTACAACGTGCTGCTGTTCACCGGGGCCCGCGACGACACCGGCAAGCGCACCGTCTACCGCAGCGGATCCAACATGCTTCAGCTCGCCGACGGATCAATCATGGTCGGCGGGCAGGTCGACCCGGAAGAACTCGCCCGGTTGCACGCGGAGCGGTACCCGTTCGTCATGGTTGGGCGACGGGATTCCATCCCCGAGGGCGTCTCCTGGGTCGCGGCCGACTATCGATCCGGAACCGCGGAGGTGGTCCGGAACCTGTCCGGCCTAGGCCACCGCAGAATAGCCCTCGTCCGGGGCGTTCTAACGCATGAGACCGTCGAGGAGCGGCGGGCCGGATTCGCCGACGTCTTGCGCGAACCAGGCCAGCCCACCTCCGGGCTTCAGGTGCTGACCTACGACACCGCCGGAGGCGCCGACGCGAATCGGCCTCGCGCGCTGCTGTCGCTCGCGCGCCGCCGTAAGCTCACCGCCCTCGTGTTCGAGTCGAACTACCTCGCCGACCAGGTCCGCAGCGTCGCAGCAACCGCCGGTGTGGACATCCCCGGCCAGCTGAGCGTCGTCGCTCTCGGCGACTGGTCCGAGCGGGCTCCGGGCCAGCAAGTCGCACCCGGCCTGGCTCAGCTGATGTCGCCGTCGCGCCAGATCGGACGCGAGGCGGTGGCGATGTTGATCCGCCTGCTTGGCAGCAAGACCACCAGGACCGAGCATGTGATGATGCCGTGCACGATCGAGACCGGTAGCACGATCGCTCCGCCGCCTTCCTCTTGACGGTCCCTGGCCAGCCTCCTACGCTCCTCGTGATTATGCGCTTAATTGCGTGAGCTCGATCTCGAGGAGAATCGACCATGCCGCAGCAATTCAGCAGACGAACCGTTCTCGCCGGCAGTACCGGAGCCTTCGGCCTCGCGGCCGCGGCTCTGCGAACCGGCGTCGCCAGCGCCGCGCCCGCTCAGCCGACAGGCCCCATCCTGATCAGTGACGGACGAGCCCGCGCGTCCCTCGTGCTGCCGGCCGACCCGCACCCGGACGAGCAGCGGGCAGCCGACGAGCTCATCAGCCATTTGACAGACATGTCCGGCGTCGAGCTCCGCGCCGGCGCCACACCGATACCGGGCCTGTTGCCCGTCTACCTCGGCGCCGCCTGCCCAGACCTGCCGCTCGGCGACGTCGACGACCCGGACGGCACCGGCCACTCGTTCCGCATCCAGGTGGCCCACAATCGCATTCAACTGGCCGGTGCCGGTTCGGCCGGCACGCTTTTCGCGGCGTACGAACTCCTGGAGCAACTCGGGGTGCGCTGGCTCATGCCGGGGCCCCACGGCACCGTCCTACCTCGCCAAAGCACGGTCGTCGCACCCGAACAAGACTTGATCAGCGTGCCGACGTTCGGCAGCCGCCAGCTGCATTTCGTCGACAACTATCTCGGCACGATGCCGCCCGGCGTCGATCGCACCGAAGGCGCGGACTGGTCACGCCGGCGTCGGCTGCGCGGCGAGTCGTGGGACGCCCACGGAATCGACCTGCAACCACCGGCGTCGAAGACGGCGGAGCCTGAGCTCTACATCCACGAGAACGGCGTACCGACCAATCAGCTCGACGTGACCAATCCGGAAGTCTTGCGGCGGGCCATCGCGTACGCCCGCGCCGAGCTGGCGGCCAACCCGCAGCTGAAGGTGCTGCGGATGGGCCCGGCCGACGGACACGGCTTCGGCGTCACCGATTGGGACGCCGGCAACTGGGACACCCTCGCCGGGCTGCCCAGCGTGACCGACCGGTACATCCGGTTCTTCAACCTCGTGCTGGACGATCTGCAGCGGGACTATCCCGACGTCGGGGTCGCCTTCTTCTGCTACGACAACTACATGCTGCCACCGGTCCGGGTAGTGCCCAACCGCAAGATCATCCCGGCGATGGCGCCGATCAACGTCGACCGGTTGCATACCGCAGCCGAGCCAGCCGGCCAGGAACGGCGCTACTACCTGCGTCTCGCTGATCGATGGCGAGCGATGGTCGACGGTTGGTCCTATCGGGGTTATCTGTTCAATCTGGCCGATCCTGGACTGCCGTTCGTGCCGATCGCCCCGGCGCGCGACGAGATCCCGCTCTACGTCCGGCACGAGTCACGTTACGGCTGCCGGATGGAGGTCTCGGCGAGCTGGGGTTACGACGCTCCGGCTTTCTACCTCACCACCAAGCTGATGTGGGACGCGACCGCCGACCCCGCGGCCGTGCTCGCGGAGTTCTGCGCCGCCGCGTACGGGCCGGCCGCCGCGCCGATGGCCGACTACTTCGACAAGATCGTGGAGACGGTGTCGCGGGCGCCGATCATGACCGGCCGATGGCTGGCGCACGTACGGATCTTCACGGCGGCGGACTTCGAGGCGCTCGATCTGCTGCTGTCCGACGCCGAGCGCCGGGCAGCCGAGACCGGTGATCCGGGCATCGTCGATCGAGTCGCGGTGGCCCGGCTCGCGTTCCGGTTCGGATGGTCCATCTGGGACGTGTTGCGCTCCTGGCACGACGGCTCCTATGCGCGAGCCGCCGCCAGTCTGACCCGGGCGGAAAGCGACTTCGCCGCAGCAGTGGCGCACCAGCCGGTCGCGCTCTACCCCCAACGACGCAACTTCCTGAACCTGATCGCACCTCCGATCCGGGCGGCCGCAGAACGGATCACCGGCGGCAAGGAGATCGTCTGGTCACTGCCGGACGAACTGGCCGCGATCCTGGACGACACCGACGACGGGCTTACCGACGAGCTGTACGCAGCCGACGTGCCCGACGCCGGCTGGCGGCCGCTCGCCACTCGGTCCCGTTCCGCCTCCGATCAAGGACTGAGCTACTTTCGCGGCGCCTACTGGTACCGCACCGCACTACCGATCTCGGCCGCCTGGGCGCAGCGACGGCTGTCGCTCTGGCTGGGATCGGTGGACGAGTCGGTACGCGCCTGGGTCAACGGCAACGAGCTGCCGCTGATCACCGGATCCAAGTCGTTCCAGCCGTGGGAGTTCGACCTTCGCGGGAAACTGCGTTTCGACGGCACCGACCGGCTGGTTCTGCGAGTGGTCAATCGCAATCTCAACGAACTCGGCACCGGCGGCCTCGTCGGTCCCGCCTTCGTCTGGGCCGCAGAAGCGATCACACCGCTGTCCGCCCCACCGCCGATCGTCCGCCAGCCCGGCCGGCGTGACCTCCGCCAAGTGCCGTCGGCAGTGATCGTCAACACCACTGGTTGGAACCAGCAACTCGCGACACAGTGGCGGGCCAAGATCGATCCAGTCGGCGACTGCGCCGAACTGGGCTTGTGGGAACGCCAGACTCCCACCACCAACCAGTGGCTGGATCTGCACACCGACCGCTCCATCGCCGAGCAAGGCTTGGGCTACTACTCCGGTGGCCTGGTTTACCGGTTCGACGGCCGGCTGCCCAGCGAAGCTCGATCCGGTCGGCTGCAGGTGCCCAGCCGGTCTCGGCTCGTGTCGGTATGGCTAGACGACAAACCCTTGCCAGCCCTCGGCTGCAGCAACGACGTGCACACCTTTGCCCTGCCGTCCTATCCGACCCGAGCCGTCACCTTGGTGATCGCCACGCAGGACTCCCCGGGAGCGGGCGGCGGCGGCCTCCACGGACGCGTGACCGTAACAAGCGGCGATTGACCTCGCCGATCCAGCACGGCAGCCACATGCACATCGGTGTGGGTGTCGACCCCGACAGTCACGATCGTACGACCGACCCGACAACGGAAAGTGATCATGTGACGATGCTTCGGTTCGACGACGCTGGAAGGGGATGCACGACTTGTCGAGGCGGCGCACGTTCTGGCTTGAGTTGGTACGGCTCTTCCGCCGGCCTCGACGAGCAAATCGTCGGTTGAGTGAAGTTATTCAGTGACAATCGGTCCGATAATCGCTTGGTCGCCGAGCACCCGTCGGACTGCCTGGCTTTCGCGGCGCCCAGACCATTCCTACTGGTTGGCAAGGGTCTGCACGCTAGTGTGGTGATGAGCTTGGACATTCCCGCGGAGTGCCCGCTGCCTATCCGGCGTCCAGTTCGGCAACGTCGGCGAGGTCGACGTCGCTCTGCCCGGGCCGCAACGCCGCCTCCAGCGGTCCTTTGTGTGCCTGCCCCACTATCGCCAGTACGCGCCGGCCCGGATGCAGCGCGGTGACCGCCCGAAGTCGGCCCGCCATCAGCAGATTCCGCGCACGCCACTCGCCCAGTAACCGGCGCGCCAACGGCGTACCCGATTCGAAGAACAGGCCCGATTCAAGCTCTTCGGAGGCGGCCACGCGTTCGGGCGTGTTGAGGCGACGCCACAGTGGCCACAAGTCGCCGTTGTTGAGTGCCTCGTCCAGTTCGGCCTCGATACGGGACACCCGTGGCTGAGCGCGCTCGGCGAGGCTCGCCATGAGATCGCTGTGTTCGGAGTCGGTGACGTCCTGCCCGCCCGGACCCTCGCTGTGGTCATCGAACGGGTAAAGCCGATCCAGTCCCAGGTGTCCAGCGGCCACACCGGCGATCCGCCAGACCTCGCTTCCTTTCGCCACCACCGCATCCAGCGCGGTGCGTACCTGCGCCGGCAAGTCCGACGCGGTCCGCGCGAGAAGCAGCGCGGTATACGGCTCGTACGCCGCGCACCACGCCAGCACCCGCTCCGTTGCCGACCGGCCGCGATCGGCACCGACCGCTCGGGCCTGCCACAGATCCCAGTCATGGTACGGACCAGCCGCTTCGGCGCAGGTTGCCGCCTCGGACAGCCCGCCCACCCGCATACCGGCGTACGGTCCGCCCAACCGCAGGTGTGAATCAACCACATCACCGGGCAGGACCTCAACGGCGATCGCGTCGGGGCGCCACTGCACTATCCGATCAACCACGCCGGCCAGCGCCTCGTCCGGCTCCGGCACGCCACGGCGCCCCAGGTGCGTGACACCGAACACGACAAGCCTGGTATTACGGATCATGAACGCACCCTACCGACCCATCGCCATTCGCAAAGGTATTCAGACCGCCTCACCAATCAACCCAATCCACCGCCGATCGGCAGGTCAGCGGCTAGGGCCAGACGGCCCTGAGGGGAGCTGCATAGGGTTGTATCCCGCCCTCGAGATCGACCTGCACCTCCGACCCTGGATCCGCCATCTCGATTACATCTGAATACCCGGCAAACCCTTGATACCGGCTAACGCCTATGGCCTCGATGCTCGTCGGCCGCATCGACGTCCGACAGCCAGCCGGTGACGAGGTCGTCGATGTTTCCGCCGTTGTCCAGGGCGGCGTCCAGGATCAGCGCCAGGGACGTGCCGTATACCGGGATGTCGGCTGGGTCGTCGAGCAGGTGGCTCTCCTTGATGGTGAGCTGGGATGCGGTCAACGGAAGCGTGCGCCCATTCACCGGCCGGGCCTGCTCCACCTGGCACACGACCCAATGGACGTCTTCCGAGCGATGATCGGCGACCGCGCAGAGCGTGCGCCCGTCGGCAAGCTCGATCGCCGGACGGATCGAACGCAGATGCCCGCCTCGATAGACGCTCGGCAACGGTTCTTGGGGGATGCGCCATCTGCCTTCGAACAGGCTCGCGGTGCCGATCCGGTCGTAGATCGCCGACATCTCGGCCGGCTGGTCTAGCACGGGATGCGATCTGGCCGGTGGGGTGGTCTCATGTTCGGCGATGATGCGGTCGATCACCTCACCGATCTCGGCCCGGCCCGGCATCACATGCCATCCGGCGACCGGGCGGAGTGCGCCGTCGGGGTCTTGAGTCACCGCGGCGACTCCCCCGTAGAGCGAAACTGCCCGATTGTCGCCACTCATTCGATCATTGATCTTGATGCTGGCACGGGACAGCACGGCGGGGACCATGCTGCTGCGGATGCCCGGTCCGCGGTAGGAACGGCCGTCCGCCGTCAGGTCGCGGGGTTCGTCGATCGGCAACTGCAGTAGCTCGTTCGGCAGATTTTGCGCGCCGTCGGCCGACAGATAGGGATAGAACCGTGCCACCCAGCCGGTGATGAGTTTGCCGCCATACGCGTCGACCGGGTTGTAAATACGCTGCCAGAACGCCAGATCCACGTCCCCGGCAGCGGCCCGCACGAACTGGTCCAGGATCGCGGCCAGAGACCGGCACCAGTCCGCGAGGCCGAACCGGGCGAGCTCGTCGACGCGTACACGGATCCGGGACCAGTCTTCGGCCGTCCCGATCAGAGTGATCGACGGGATGCCGCAGACGGCGACCATCCAGTAGGAGAAGAAGGGCGAGTACGCGTCGAGCAGAACCACCTGAGCAGCGATCCGGTCGACGTCGGTGCTGGTCGAGAAATCGCAGGCGAACAGGTCCGCGTCCTTGACCTGCTCCGCGAGGCGGCACTGAAACCGGCCGACGGCTTCGCCCCAGCCCTCCGCGTCCTGCGGCACCGGCCCATCGACCTCGATCCTCAGCCTTTTGCGACCACTGTGGTTGATCAGCATCGGGCGCGACTCGTCGGGGTGCAACCGGATGTGCTGAGCGACGCCCTGTGTGATGGTCAGCCAAACAGCGTCGGGCGAGAGCGCCAGCGGCCGATGGTCGGCGAATGCCTGCCCGACGGCGCGCAGCAAGGGATGCACGCCGTTGGTTGGCAGCACCAGCAGATCCGGGTCACCACCGATGGCCAGCGCGTCCGGGAACTCGTCGCGCAGCGGCGTGGTCGGCAACGGCTGCGCGGCGGGCGTGACATCGTCGACGGCGAAGGTGATCATCGCGTCACCGTAGCGCCTCCGGACGAACCGGCGCGTGCCCTAACCTACTCGCGAAGATGCCGCGCGAGGCATCGCGCGCTGGCCACGGAAGCGGGCGCCTTCCGTCGCAGCGCCCGCGTGCCGACCGATCGTCGTCCGTCGCGGGCGGCATACCGAACACCTCTAGAAGTTGACCGGTCGATGGCGGCATGATCAGCAACGTGTACGCCGATACGACGACGTCTGCTCTGGCGTCGCTTCGCGACACCTACGGCGGGTGGCCGCTTGAACCGCCCTGGGGGTGGGCCGCGACCTTCGCGTTCGAGCGGCGTCATGGTGTCGTTCTGCCCGAGCCGTATCGCAGCTTCGTCGCCGAAGTCGGTGCCGGCGGCCGTTTCTGCGGTCCACCCCGTTATGGGCTACAGAAGCCGGACGAAGGAGCGCCGCGGCGCCCGGGTGCGTTGGCACGGACGTTTCCGCTCGTGGCCCGACATGAATGGCAGGGCGGCCCAGCCAACGATCCTCTGGCGGTCGATGACGGTCTCCTGCAACTGGGGACTGATGGCTGTGACGCCAACTGGTTCTTGGTCGTCACCGGACCGGCACGTGGCACGGTGTGGTTCATCGACGACACAGCTGCTAGCCCTGCGCTCAGGGGCAGTTCGAACTTCGCCGATTGGGTAGCGGACTGGAACGGCGGCCCCAAACCGTTTCGATAATGCCCGCTAGTCCGAAAGAGCGTGGAATGTCGTTCAGTGATGACGTCAGCACACCGCCAACCGATGCCTCTAAAGACACGACCAGCAGTACAGGTGCTCGCCGGCGTCACGGGCGCGACGCGCGAGCCCAGCGATCTCCTCGATCACCGGCACCATCTCATCTCCAGCGGCATCGTCACCAAGCCACAGCTCCTCGATCCGACTCCAGCGCTGCGACAGGCTCAAAATCTGATCATCGGAGATCGATGCAAGTGTGTCCCGCGCGGCATCATCGATCGACGATAGCCACGGGCCGTGCTCGCCACCAGACCACAGCAACTGACCTTCGACCGTGTCGACTGCCCACTCGGTCTGCCGGGTGAAGGCCACGAGCTGTGCAAGTGTCACTGCGGGGTCGATGCCCTTAAGGTCCACGGCGTCGACGTTGACGACCATGTCTCCGCGAACTACGGGACCGCCGTCAAGCTCGTCCATCAGTCGTTTCGCTGCAGCGTCGTCGTCGGCTCGGAAGTAGTCATACAACACACCCATAAGCCGGATCGTAGGCGGTGGCTCCGACAACAAGGCCAGAAGCACGACGACCTCCACGGCGAATTGACCGGACACGGGCGCATCCATCGAGCGAGCGCCCCAGTACACGCACACATACGACCGACGCTCTTTCCTGGCCCTCGGCCAACACTTCGAGGATTATTCACTCGACGTGCGTCGATGACGCCAGCTTGATCAACTCGTGATGTGTCGCAAATGGACGCAGCGGCCGCTCGCGGGTAGATCAACTGGTCTGTGATCACACAGAAGATCTTCGCCGACCGGCCGTCGCGGGTAGAGACCATGACGGGCCTGACCAGCGATCAAGTCGACCGGCTCGTCCTCGACGTCTACGCCGCCGGCGACCTCGACCCGTCCGGTCGTCGCGCGGTCGGCCCGTACCGTTCCGTGCTGGTCGTACTGCTCTACCTACGCCACAACCTGTCCCAGGCCCTCATCGCAGAGTTGTTCGGCTGCTCCCAGCCGACCGTGTCCCGGCTGATCGGCAGGCTCATGCCCACAATCACCACGGTGCTCACGCCGAACGCCGAGCGGGTTGCCACCAACCACCTGCGCTCCACCGTGCGCGTCGACGGGTTCATCGCCCCGACCGGCGACCGACGCGTCGGCACCTACAAATCCGGCATGTACTCCGGCAAACGGCACCGCTGCGGGTTCAACCTCCAGGTCATCGGCTCCTGCTTCGGCACGCTCACCCTGACCGGCAAGCCCCAACCAGGATCGATGCACGACGCGAAGGCCTGGCACGAGTCCGGGCTGGCCGCCCGGCTGGAAGGGCACCTGCACGCCGACGGCGGACCCGGCGGCTACGGCGACACCGCCTACACCGGCACTGGCCTGTGCGTCCCCGACCGCAAACCCAAAGGCCAGACCCTGACCGAGTCCGCCCGCGACTACAACCGCATGATCGCCTCCCAGCGGGCCAGCGTCGAACGTGTCATCGCCCACCTGAAGAACTGGAGGCTTCTGGCCACCGGCTACCGGGGGCTGCTCGACCGCTTCCCGACATTCCTTGACGCGATCACGAAGTTGGAGGTCTATCGAACCTCATGACCGTCGATTCGATCACGCCCTCAGGAAGCAACACCTTCGATCACGAGATTCAGGGACTCTTTGCCGGAGTCGACGCTGCCGCAAGCCGCCCACACGTGGAAATCGGTCTCATGACGTAACGCCTCGGGATTGGCGTGCTCAAGGCCCTCGAGAGTGAACGTCACGGTCGTGCCCGCGTGGATGTCGGCCGGAGCGCTCGCCAGTCCACCACCAAGGTCAGATCGGGCCACACAGGACGTCGCGTCGTCATTGCCGTGATTGGTGACGTTGAGCCAGAGCCTCACCTGCTGGTCACCTGCCTGGCTGACCGACCCGACCTTCGTGACGTGGGCGTCCGAGACGTCAAGGGCCACGTCTGGACTCATCCGTAGCGACCGCACGCAACCGGCCGCTACCACGGCGAGCACGGTGCAGGCCGATACGGCGATGAGAACGCGTACCCCGATCGACAACGTGGCCCCCGCATGCGTGGATGGCTCACGACCGTAGCATGACAACGCACCGTCAACCCATGGGTCAAGCATGCGGCCTAGCGCACGGCGGTGATCTACGCCAGGCCGTGTGTCCATATGTGATACATCATGAGTCGATCAAGACGGCATCACGCAACCCATCGACCTCGGTCGAGTGAATAACCTTCTTCGTATCACGGGTGAGCCGAGACACGCACTTTTTTCGCCGTCGCGGTCGAGCGTCAGTTCGGCCCACCGCAGCCGGTTTCGTTGCGCCTCGCTGATGAAGTCCCGCGTTTCGACACGCGGGATGAAGGCATCGGACTCGTCATGCGTCACCAGATGCTGTTGCGCCAGGCTCGAACTCGATAAGCGGGTAGGCGATCGGGATGCGGTTACGTTGCGCGGCGGCTGCCCGCCGCGTGACTGCTTCCACCGCACCTGGACATGCTGCACGATGATGCTCGGGCTCATGATCAGGCTCGCTCTGGTCGGTGGTGAGGTCCCGCCGGGGTGGAGGTGATCGCCACGTCGGACGGGAGGTCGCCGATGCGCACCGCAAGCAGGATCGGTTCGCCCGCCGAGCCGCCGGTCTCGACATGCGCGAAACTCGGACCGCGGCCAAGGCGACGCCCCTCATCGGCGGCGAAGGTGAGGCCAGCCCGATGCGAGCTGGCCGGCTGCGGGCGGCAACACGTGCGGCGAAGCCCGCCACGCCAGCGATGAGCAGCACGTCGGTCACTACGCCGGTCCTCGGGGCAGTCTGCCATTCTGCCGACTACCGCCAGGCCGGTCTACATGCGAGCGTTGACGGATGCCAGAGCCGGCGACGATTCCGTACGGTGCGCGTGCCCGTGCGGAGCTACTGCTCATCCAGGCCTCTGCCGCGCTGCGGGCGGTACAACTCGCGGTGGGCCTGCCAGTGCTGCTGTCTGGGGGGCTCGATGCTTTCCGGGTCCAGTGGCTGATCGTCGCCAGCCACCTTTCTGCGGTGTGCTGGTCGGCAGCGCTGTTCGCAGCGACTCTGCGTCGCCGCCGTGTTGCGCTGCCCTGGGTGCTTGTCGATCTCGCGCTCGCATCGACCTGGCTGGTCACGGTTCCGCAGCTGTGCGCCATCTCGTGTGTGAGCGGGTGGCAGCTGTGGGTGGTGCCCTCGGCGATGGGTTCCATCATCCTGGCCATGGTCTTTGTCCAGCTCGGCGTCGCGGCGATCGGTGCGGTGATCGTCGTCGTGGCCTATGTGGTGGGCATCCAGGAGCATTTGTCGCGGACCGCCGCGGCGCCGGACACTCTGGGCACGGTGGCGGTGAACGTGTTTTTCATGCTGGGCTTCGGCGTGCTCGGCTGGCTATGTGCCCGCCTGCTGCGCCAGTCCGCCCGCAGACTTGACACCGCGGTCACCGAAGCGATGGAGGCACGGGCCCGCGAGGCCACTGCCCGGGCCCGCTACGACGAACGGATCCGGCAGTTCGACGCACTGCACCACACCGTCCTGAGCACCCTGAGCAAGATCGCCCGGGGCGGTTTGGACCATCGTTCCGAGGACGTGAGGAAACTTTGCGCCCGCGATGCCGACTTCTTGCGGGGACTGATCAGCGGGCAGGGCGACGGCGGCCCAGGCGACTTCCTGGCCACCCTGGCCGGGGTGGTCCGCGACAAGCAGGCCCTCGGACTGCGCGTTCACTCGCAGTTCCACGCCGTGCCGACGCAGTTGCCGCCTCCTGTCGCGGCGGGGCTGCTCGGTGCGGTACGCGAGGCGTTGAACAACGTCGCCAAGCATGCGGGTGTCACCGAAGCGTGGCTGACCACTGTGGGCGAGGGCGACGGCGTGCGGATCGTGGTCGTCGACCGCGGTTGCGGGTTCGACCAGGCCACCGCACCGGCCGGCCGTGGCCTGGTGCGGGAGCTACGGCATCGGGTCATCGAAATCGGTGGCACGACATCGGTCGTGTCGAGCCCGGGTGAGGGCACCGTGGTGGAGGTGGCATGGACTCCATGATCGAGATCGCGGCGATCGACAATGACCAGATGCTCCTGGAGGGCATGGCCACCTGGATCGCGGGGGTGCCCGACATCAGGCTGGTGGCGACCGCGCCGTCGGTGGCGGACCTTCTGAGCCAGGTCGTCACGGCCCGGATCGTGTTGCTGGATCTCAATCTCGAGGACTTCACCGATCCGGTCGACAACGTGGCCACGCTGGTCGACGCAGGATTCACCGTCATCGTGATCACGGTGGTGCCGGATCTGTCGTACATTCTGGCCACGACTGAGGCGGGCGCGGTGGCGTACGTCGCCAAAACCGCCAACCTCACCAACTTGGCCGACGTCGTGCGCGCGGTGGCTCGCGGGGACTCGCCGCTGACCACGGAGCACGCCTTCTGGCTGGGGCGCGACGACCGGCCGGATCGGCCCGAACTGACTCCACGCGAGCACGAAGTGCTGGTCGCATACGGGCGTGGGATGACTGTGGATGCGGTGGCCCGTCGGCTGGGCATCGCGGCCGGCACTGTGCGAACACATCTGGACCGGGCCAAGCAGAAGTACGCCGAGGCGGGCAGGCCCATCAGACATCGCGGTGAGTACGGCGAGCGGATCCGCGAGGACGGACTCGGCCGCGAGCGGTTGCCCGGTCGCGACAGCAGCCGTGACAGCGGCCCGGCCACGCACTAGCAGGGAGGCGTGTCCGGATGTCTACCGCAGGGTCGACATGTCGAAGAATGCGTCGGTCCAGGGCTCACACATGGCGAGGTATCGGTTTGCCGCGTCGCGTCCTTTGAGCTGGAACAGGTAAGCGGCGATGAGCGCGTCCAGTTGCCGGCCTTGTTGATCGAGACCGCTGCCTGCCACCGCGGCGGGGTCTTGTCGCAGGCGCACCAGTGTGACAAGTGTGTCCGGATCCGGTCGGTGGAGCTTTCGCAGCTCGTGGAGTCCGCGGAAGTAGGCTGCGTCGGGATGCTGCCCTGACGTCAGTCTGTCGAGGTCGAAGCAGAGGCCGAGGGCTGTCGTCCATTCGCCGAGTTGGGCAAGTCGGGCGCATGCCCGTGCGAGCGCGAGGGCACGGTAGAACTCTGGCGCCTGCCGGTCACCGGGATAGCGCCGTTGGGCACCGTCGAAGGCGTCGACAAGCGCCATCACGTCGGCGAAATGCAGTGTCGGCAGCGCGTCTCGCAGGTGGAAGAACAGCCAGCGTGGGTTGTCCGGCTCGCGTCGCCGGGCGCATTCCAGCAATGCGACATTGCGCTGGATCTTGTCCTTGGCGGCCGCCACCTCGGAAGCATAGCCATCGTGCCATATGACGAGGTCGACGCCGATCAGGCCCGGGACGACGTCGGCATCGGCAGGAACGTAAGGGTACTCGTGTACTTCACCGTGGAAACGCAGACCGTTGACGGGCACTATTCTCGCGATTTCCAGATACTCTTCGTCCCTTCCCTCCTCTCGGATGACCGGAGCGAGAGCGCACCAGGTGATGCCGGTGACGGATTCCAGGGCATGTAGCCGATCACATAGCGGGCTCGCGTGGCCGCTGTCGATCCATTCGTCCGCATCGAGAAACACGGCCCAGCCGTCGCCGACCGCGTCGAGCGCCGCGTTGCGCGCCTGCGCGAACGAATCGGCCCAGGCGATCTGCATCATCTCGACACGTCGGTCGGTATACGAGGCGACGATGTCCACCGTGTGGTCGGTGGATCCGGTGTCGACGACGAGCACCCGGTCGCAGTTTGTCGCCAACGCGCTGTCCAGGCAGCGGGCGATGGCACGTTCCTCGTCGCGGGTCAACACCACGACTGTGACGGGCCAGGGCCGGTCACGGGCCGCCGGGGCGCCGTCAGGAATTGGCTGATAGATCTCCAGGAGATCTGCGAAGTCGTCCATAGGTCCCTGCGAGGTGGGTTGCCGTGGTCGCCGAACGTGCCGGGTGGCCGAGCAGCAATCGCCCCGGCCACCCTTGTGTCTGCGTTAAGTGCAGTTGGTCAGTAGGTACGGCAGGCGCTCTTGCGGCCGGCGTAGTACCGCGTGTAGTACCCGCACATCCACGCGTAGTGGTCGAAGTAGTAGCAGGTCGTGCGCGCGGAGTAGTAGTTCGTCGTGTACAGGTAATCGAAGTCCTGCCGCGCGATGCCACACCACTTCATGTGGTCCCAGTTCTTGAAGTCCGGGTAGTTACAGGACACCGCTGACGCGGGCGCGGCGCCGGCGAACACGATCGATCCCGACACGGCCATGAGCACAGCCGCGTAGGCGAAGAACTTCGGCCGCCGCCGACTGCGGGGCGACACCGCGGCAACCGCGGTCGGCGCCGAGGTGAATTCAGCGTCGAGGTCATCGAGGAACCGGCTCTTCAAGTCGTCCACAGAACTGTCTCCCTTTCACGAACCGAGCCGACGCACAGTCCGACGGCGCGACGGCATTGGAATGCGACTATTTGTGAGATGGACGATAGCCAGCCGGCCGTCGTCGGACAGTCCGCAGAAGTGCCTAGTCAATGAGGTTTTGAGGCGAGACCGTCGCCTGAACAGTGGCCGCCGCCGAATCGCCAGTCCGCAAATCTGCGGACTTGACGTACCCACCCGCCGCACACAAGATCGCCGCATCGGAACTATTCGATCCCTGGCGCGGATCGAGTGAGGGCAGACCCAACGTCCTGGCCGGCCGCGCGAACCCCTCTAGGAGACGCGATGCGGACAACGAAGCCCGTGAGGTTCCTACCGTTGGCGATCGGCGCCGCCCTCACATTCAGCGCATTTACGCTGGTGCCGGCGCAGCCTGCAGCGGCGCAGACTGGAGCAATGATCCAGCCGGTGAGTGGCAGGGTCACCGGTGTGCTGTCAAACAGATGCGGCAGCACCGACAGCGACCACTACGGCATCGACATCGCCGGCAACGGCGGTACGGCGATCGGTGCCGCGTACTCGGGCACCGTAACCTTCGCCGGCTACACCTCCGGCGGCGGCAACAGCGTGTACCTGTCCCACGCGAGTGGTTATGTCACCAAGTACCTGCACATGGTGCAGGCTCCGTCGGTCTCGGTGGGTCAGTCGGTGGGACGCGGCCAGACGCTCGGCTACGTCGGCAGCACCGGCAATTCCACCGGCCCACATCTGCATTTCGAAGTGTGGCGCAACGGCGGGCTCTACACGGCCATCTCGCGGGCCTACACCTGCGGAGGCACGGTCACCAAGGGCGCCGCCATCAACATCGATTTCGTCGACCTGCCGGCGCCCGTACCGGTCGAGGACGACCACGTCTCCGACTTCAGCGGCGACGGTGCGGCCGATGTGCTCGGCATCGATGCGTCCGGCGTGTTCTGGTACTACCCGCACAACGGCGCCGGACTGTCCTCCCCTGTGCGGATCGGCCAGGGCTGGGGCGGGTTCAAGCACGTCATGGCCGCGGACTGGAGCGGTGACGGTGCCGCCGACGTCCTGGGCGTCGACGCCGGTGGCTACCTGCGCTATTACGCCAACAAAGGGCAGCAGCTGTCGTCCGGGACGCAGATCGGCCAGGGCTGGGGCGGGTTCAAGCATGTCATCGCGGCTGACTTCAGCGCCGACACGAAGGCCGACGTCATGGCCGTCGACGCCAGCGGCTACCTCTGGTACTACCCCCACAGCGGCAGCGGCTTCGGCACGCCGGTCCGAGTCGGCCAGGGCTGGGCCGGCTTCAAACACATCACCGGGGCGGACTGGAACCACGATGGACGCGCCGACATCATCGGCGTCGACTCCGGTGGCTACCTGTGGGTCTACCCCTACACCGCCAGCGGCTTCGGCACTCCTGTCCAGATCGGCCACGGGTGGGGCACCTTCCATCACGTGTTCGCGGCCGACTGGAGCGGCGATGGATTCGCCGACGTTCTCGGCGTCGACGACTCCGGCGATCTCTGGTACTACCCCCACAACGGCAGCGGTCTGTCCACGCCCGTGCAGATCGGCAACGGCTGGGGCACCTTCACATTCGTCTTGTGACGGACGCAGGCCGACCCGCAGGTCCGGAAACTCGTCACCGGCTGAAGTGAAGCCAGGTCTGTGCCACACGACCTCGCTGCCATGACGACCACGCTGTTGACGATGCTACGGAGCTCGAGGTGCCTGAAGGGCCGCACGTGCTCGTCATGGCTCGAGGTGATCCCTCACGTGGAAGCAGGTGGTCGCGGTTCGCGCGGCTTCCAACGCTTCTTCGCGGCTCATCGCCTGCCCAGTAGCGAGCGCTGCAGCAAACTCCTCTGGGCCGAGCAGCTGTTGCGTCGCTTGTAGGACACGCCGGGTGTCCTGGTCTTCCGTGCGACGGCCGGGATGGACCACCCGGCCCGCGCCGAGCAGTCGCGCAGCCCGTACGCCGTCGCCGTTGAGCTGGGCGACTGCGGCTAGGCCGTTGACTGCGTCGGCGGCGAGCAGATAGTTGTCGTGTGCCAGTGCTTCGTCGAGCAGAGCGCGGTGGTACCGGACCGCCTCGTCGGCCTGCCCGGCGGCGACGGCGATCCAGCCGAGGCCGCGGAGGGCTTTCAATCGAAGGAAACGTGAATCCGCGTCGGGGCTGGCCGTGGCGAGCGCCGTCGCGTACTGGGCGGCGGCTTCGGCCAGATCGCCTTGGTGGCGAGCTACATCTCCGAGCCCTTGATGAAGTTCGGGGACGTCGCGGTGGCCGGCGCGGGCGGCGGTCTGGGCGGCTCGCTCCAGATCGGCCCGGGCGGCGTCGAGTTCTCCGGCGAGCGTGTGCACTTTGGCCCGCCGGCACAGCAGGTCGGTGAGCGTGGCGGTGGCGGTCGGGGTCTGCGCCACGGTGTCGATGGCGCGGCTCATGAGCGAGAGCGTCTCGGGCCAATCGCCGCGCCACGCCGCCAGCTCGGCCAGCGCGTCGAGGGCATTGGTGATGCCCCATCGTTCGCCGACCTGGCGGAAGCCGTCGAGCGCGCGGGTCAGCGCTGCCTCGGCTAGCTCGGTTTCGCCGTGGACGATGTGCCGGTGGCCGCGGAACAGCTCGGTGGTGGCTTGCGACCAGTCATCGGTCGCGGGTGGACGGTCCTCGTCGCGGCAGAGCACCGCTGTTGCCGGCCAGCGGGGTGGACGGTCGGCGATCAGCCCCGTCGCGTACGCCAGACGTTGGGTCGCCGCCGGATCCGCGCTCGGCGTCGCCGTGGCGTTGGAGGCGCACAACGCGTACTCCTCGGCGAGGTCGTCGGGTGCTGTTGCACCGATTCTGGTTAGCAGCTCAGCGCACAGCACTGCGCCTTCGTGGCGCAGTCCGCCCTGGTACCAGTACCAGGACATGGCTGCGGCCATCTGCAGCGCCTGTCGCGGGTCGTCGGTTGTCGTCCAGCGCAGAGCCGTGCGTAGGTCGTCGTTCTCTGCGGCCAGCTGGTCCAGCGATTCCAGCTGCGCCGCGCCGCGCAGACGAGCGTCTGCAGCAACGGCGAGCTGCCAGAAGTATTCCGCATGTGCGCGGCGAACGCTGGATTCCTCGCCTGCCTCGGCGAGCCGTTCGGCGCAGAACGCGCGAATCGTCTGCAGCATCCGGTAGCGGCCGCCGGAGTATTCCACGAAGGATTTCTCGACGAGTCCCGCCAGCAGGTCGGGAAGGTCGGCTGCCGGCAGACCGCAGACGGCGGTGGCCGAGGCGACGGTCGCGCCACCGGTGAACGCGGTGAGCCGCCGGGCGAGTGTGCGCTCGGCGGGATCGAGCAGCTCCCAGCTCCACTCGGCTACCGCCCGCAACGACTGGTGCCGGGGTTCGGCGGCCCGGCTGCCTCTGGACAGCAGACGGAAGCGGTCGGAGAGCCCGGCGGCGACCTCGGCCGGGGTGAGCGAACGAAGCCTTGCCGCCGCGAGTTCGATGGCCAGCGGGAGCCCGTCCAGCTCAGCGCAGATGCGTACTGCGTCGTCGATGGCGGCCTCGTCGAGCCGGAAGTCCGGCCGCACCGTACGCGCCCGGTCGGCGAACAGGCGTACCGCCGGGCTGTTCAGCCGTTCCGGCAGCGGTGCGTCGGGGGCGGCGACGCCGAGCTGGCGCAGCGGGAACAGCGTCTCCCCGGTGATGCCCAGTGATTCGCGGCTGGTGGCGAGGATCCGCAGTTGGGGACACGCGGTCAGCAGCCGATGGGCGAGCCGGGCGGTGTCGTCGACGATGTGCTCGCAGTTGTCCAGGATGATCAGGAGCGACCGGTCGGCGAGTGCCGCGACCAGGTGTTCCTCGGTTGCGGGCGGGCCGGCGGCCGACAGCAGTCCCGGCTCGCTCAGGCCCAAGGCGGCGCTGATGGTCTGTCCCAGCAGCCGGGCGTCGCTGAGGCGGGCGAGTTCGATGAACGCTACTTGGCCGGTCAGCGTGGCGGCGGCCTCGATCGCGAGCCGGGTCTTGCCGGTGCCTCCGGGCCCGGTGACCGTGATGAGCCGTCCGCCGCCGAGCAGCTCGGTCAGCTGGGCGAGTTCCTCCTCGCGCCCGATGAAACTCGTCAGCTGCGCGGGCGCACGGCGTGGCCCGGGCGACGGGCGATCCCGCAGGATGGCCAAGTGCGCGGCGGCAAGCTCAGCCGACGGGTCGGTGCCCAGGTCCGACGCCAGCAACCGGCGAATCCGCTCATACAGTTCGAGGGCCTCGGCCTGCCGTCCCGAACGGTAGAGGGCCCGCATCAACAACGCGCACGCGCGTTCCCGGAGAGGATGTAGGCGGAGGAGTTCGGAGAGCTCGGCAACGACGGTGACATTGTTGCCGCGAGCGAGCGCCGCCTCGGCGTGGTCTTCGATCGCGGCCAATCGCAGCTCGACGAGCCGGGTCACGTGCGGGTGCAGGAAGGCGACATCGGGCAGATCGGGCACGTCGCGGCCCCGCCACAGCCCCAACGCCTGGGACAACAGCGCCTCGGCGGCCGCCGGATCGGCCGTCAGGAGGCGGCGGCCGTCAGCGGCGAGCCGGCTGAACAGGTGGGCGTCGACCGCCTCGGGGTCGACATCGAGGCGGTATCCGGCCGGGCCCGACTCGATGACGGCTCCGGTTCCCCTCACCAGCCGGCGCAGCCGGGACACCTGCCCGTGCAGGGCGTTAGCCGCGTCGGTCAGCGGCCCGTCGGCGTAGAGACCCTCGATCAGCCGGTCGGTGCTGACCGTCCGGCCGGCCTCCAGCAGCAACAACGAAAGGATGGCCTGGCGTTTGGAACCGCTGATGGCGACGCTGACGCCGTCCAACTGCCGGATCTCGATCAAGCTGAGAATGCTGAACAGCGGGCTCGGGGAAGGGGTCGACGTCATCATTTCACTTCTGCGTCTGGATCTTGGCCGGCGTGGACTGCCATCCTAGGGCACCACCGGGCACGGTTCACGCTGCGCCGTCGCGATCACCGCCCATATCGTCTCTAACCACCTGAAACGCGATCCGCGATGCAGACGGTAGATCTGCTCCCGGCAGCGTCGTGGGGATGAGAGCTGGCCCTTGACGGCGCTGCAGGCCGAGATGCCGTGATTTGCGATCTGCCTTCGTGGGTGCCGTCGTTGTGTTTCTCTGGAGGCAGCGGGGTCATGGGCCCTGGGGTGCGATGGCTGCGCCCATCGAGCCCACCGAGTGGGCCGACATACCGATCACCGCCAGCGGAACCGGGTCACGCGTCACGCGGTTCGACGCCACCTCACCCTTCGATGCGCTGTGCTTCAGCGTCGGGCCAGACGGCGGATCTACCCGGCAGCGGGACGGCAAACGTAGCCGGCGCGGCGCGGCGAGCGAAGCGAAGCGGGCGAGACAACGGCGAAGGGAACCGAGCCGTGAGCGATGCGAGGCAACGGCTGCGCAGCCAGCAGTGGTGGGACAACCCTGCCAACCCTGAAATGACGGCGTTGTATCTCGAGCGTTATCTCAACTTCGGGCTCACCCGGGAAGAGCTGCAGTCGGGACGTCCGATCATCGGAATCGCCCAGACCGGCAGCGATCTTGTTCCCTGCAACCGGCATCACCTGCAGCTGGCCGACCGGGTGCGGGCCGGCGTGCGAGACGCGGGTGGGATCCCGTTGGAGTTCCCGGTCCATCCCCTGCAGGAGACAGGCAAGCGACCCACGGCGGCGTTGGACCGCAACCTGGCCTACCTGGGCCTGGTGGAGATTCTCTACGGCTATCCGCTGGACGGGGTGGTGCTGACGACCGGCTGCGACAAGACCACGCCCGCCTGCCTGATGGCCGTGGCCACGGTGAACCTGCCGGCGATCGTGCTGTCCGGCGGACCCATGCTGAACGGGTACATGGACGGCCGCCGGGTCGGGTCGGGGCTGGTGATCTGGGAGTCGTGGCGACTGCTGGCGGCCGGTCGCATCGGCTATGCCGAGTACATGGACCGCGTGTCTCGTTCGGCGCCCAGCGTCGGGCACTGCAACACCATGGGCACAGCGCTGTCGATGAACAGCATCGCCGAGGCGCTGGGAATGAGCCTGCCGGGCTGTGCGGCGATCCCGGCCCCGTACCGGGAACGGGCCCAGATGGCCTATGACACCGGTCATCGAGCGGTCGGGCTGGTACGAGAGAACCTGACCCCGCGCACGATCATGACCCGGGATGCTTTCCATAACGCGATCATGGTCACGTCCGCGATCGCCGGATCGACCAACTGCCCCATCCATGTGAACGCCATCGCCCGTCACTGCGGCATCGAGTTGACCAACGGCGATTGGGAACGCGGCGGCGGCGACATACCCATCCTGGTCAACTGTGCCCCGGCCGGGCAGTATCTCGGCGAGGACTTCTACCACGCCGGAGGCGTACCGGCGACCATGCACGCCTTGCTGGCGGCCAGTCGGCTGCACGGCGACGCCATGACCGTCAACGGACGCACCGTCGCCGAGAACGTCGCCGGCACGGCGAGCACGAACCCGGACGTCATCGCGAGCTACGACCGTCCCTTCGGCCCGCGTGGCGGGGTGCTCGTCCTGCACGGCAACCTGTTCACGTCCGGGATGATGAAGATGTCGGTGATCACCGAGGACCTTCGCGCCCGCTACCTCACCAGCCCGACGGTGACATGGCGCGCCGTGGTCTTCGACGGCCCCGAGGACTACCACCGCCGCATCGACGACCCCGAGTTGCAGATCGACGAGGACTGCATCCTGGTCGTTCGATACGCCGGCAACATCGCCTACCCCGGGTCGGCCGAAGTCGTGAACATGCAACCGCCGGCGGCGCTGATCACGCAAGGAATAGAGGCGATTCCGACCCTGGGCGACGGGAGGCAGAGCGGAACGGCTGACGCTCCGTCGATCCTCAACGTGAGCCCGGAGGCCGCCGTCGGCGGCAACCTCGCCATCCTGCGTACCGGTGACCGCATCACGCTGGACGTCCCCAACCATCGGCTCGATGTCGACCTCAGCGACGAGGAGATCGCCGAACGGTGGCGCGATCACGCGCCGTTGACGTTGGCCCACCAGACGCCCTGGCAGGAGCTGTTCCGCGCCCACACCGGGCAGATGGACACCGGCAGCTGCCTGGAGTTCGCCGTCGCCTACCAGGACATCATCGCCACGAAGGGACTCCCTCGTGACTCCCACTAAACCCGGTACGATCATGATCGCAGACTCGGACTTCGGCGATGTCAAGATCGAGCGCGCCATCGTCGAGGACGCCGGATTCCGGCTCACCGCCCACCAGTGCAAGTCCGAACAGGACGTCATCGCAGCCGGCCAAGACGCCGACGGCATCCTCACGCAGTACGCCCACATAGGCGCCACCGCGATGGACAACCTGCCACGGCTCCGGGTCATCTCCCGCTATGGCACCGGAGTCGACATCGTCGACGTCGACCAAGCCACCCGCCTCGGCATACAGGTCACCAACGCGCCCAACGACTGGTGTGCCGACGAGGTCGCCGACCACGCCATCGCACTATGGCTCACCGCCGCCCGAAAGATCGTCCAGTACGACGCGGCCACCCGCCACGGCGAATGGCGATGGCAGACGGGCCAACCGATCTGGCGGCTACGCGGTCGAGTCTTCGGCCTGCTCGGCTACGGCGCCATCGCCCGACTCATCGCCGCCCGCGCCCAACCGTTCGGCGTCGACGTCTGGGCCTGCGACCCGTTCGTCGACGCCCATCAGATGCGCGCCGACCGGGTCCGGCCGGTGGAACTGGACGAGCTGATCAGCCAGTCGGACTACCTCACGATCCAGGCACCACTCACCTCGCAGACCCGCCATCTGTTCAACGACACCACCCTGGCCCGGATGAAACCCACCGCCATCCTCGTCAACACCGCACGCGGGCCGATCGTCGAGGACTCCGCCCTCGACCGGGCGCTGCAACGACGCGTCATCGCCGGCGCCGCCCTCGACGACCTGGAAGAGGAACCCGCCAAGCACCGCGGCTGGACACCGGACAACCCGCTCCTGCGAAACCCCCACGTGATCGTCACCCCGCACGCGGCCTACTACTCCGAGGAATCCATTCAGGCCATTCGCACCATCGCGGCCACCGAAGCCGTCCGGGTACTCAGCGGCCTGCCGCCGCGTTCCCCGGTGAACCACATCGACCATGGAAGGACGTGAGAGTATGCGTGCACTGGCGGTATTCCGCGAACAGCAGGACGTCCGGGTCATCGACGTCGCCGAGCCGCCCGCGCCGACCGGGCGTCAAGCGCTGCTACGCGTCCTGGAGGTCGGCATCTGCGGCACCGACCGTGAGATCGCCGCCTTCGAGTACGGTGATCCGCCCACCGGATCGGACTACCTGATCCTTGGCCACGAGGCCGTCGCCGAAGTCCTCGAAACCGGCCCAGACGTCACCGAGCTGCGTGTCGGCGACCTCGTCGTCCCCACCGTGCGCCGGCCATGCCCCGATTCCGGCTGCCGCACCTGCCGGATCGGCCGGCAGGACTTCTGCACCACCGGCGCGTTCACCGAGCGCGGCATCAAACACGCCCACGGCTACCTCACCGAACTCGTCGTCGAAGACGAGCAGAACCTCGTCGCCGTACCACCGCAACTGACCGACGTCGCCACCCTCATCGAGCCTCTGTCCATCGCCGCCAAGGCCGCCGAACAGGCGCAGGCCATCCAGCAACGGCTGCCCTGGCAACCAGACAAGGCCCGAACCCTCGTGCTGGGCGCAGGCCCGATCGGCATGCTCGGCGCCATCGCGATGACCGTGACCCGCTTCGACACGGTCGTCTACTCGCGCGAACCCGCCGACAGCCCTCGCGCCGACAAAGTCCGCGAACTGGGCGCCGTATACGTGTCCACGGAGCAGACCCCGATCGAAAAGATCAACAGCGTCATCGGAGCCATCGACGTCATCTACGAAGCCGTCGGCGTTCCCACTGTGGCCTTCACCGCCACCCAAGCGCTCGCCCCGAACGGCCTGCTCATCCTGACCGGCATTCCCGCGCTGAACGAACCCGCCACGCTGCCCATCGACCGGATCATGAAAGACATCGTCCTCAACAACCAGGCCATCGTGGGCACGGTCAACGCCGGCCGGTCAGCGTTCGAACTGGCCGTGCAGAAGCTCGAACAAGCCATGTACCTAATCCCGCACAGCGTCCGGTCGATCATCACCAACCGGGTGCCGCTCGACGCCGGCCCGGAGGTCCTCAAGCAACCACATGGAGTCAAGGACGTCCTGCGCATCAACGGCTGAACAGAACGGCATCGCGCCACCACATGACACGGAACAAGCTGACAGCCTGCTGTATTGCACTTCGGGGTCCCCGGATCTCGGCATCGTGCGGCGAACCGCGGTACCCGTTCCGTGGGGACGGGTACGTCCGCTCACCGGGTTGATTTGGCGAATGCCCCGGCATCTGACGTCGGCATCGCCGGCAACGCAACATCGTGGCCGCATCCGGTGCCGCCGCTGTTCTATGGGATCAGCTCAGCCACGGAAAGCGCCTCGTCCAGCCGGCCAGCGACCAGGTCGGCGTGACGGATCACGAAACTGCCGTCACTGCGGTAGTAGTACTCGTTGTCTACGGGGAAGCGGGCGAGCGACACCCATTCACTCGTCAGCCGATGCGTCTCCTTCTCCACATGGGAATACCATGTCGCGACCGGGATGACGATCTCGCCGTTCTTCTCGCGTCCCGCGAGGGTCTGCTCGGCGATACTCCCGATCACATCCTCGTCGGCATACCCGCCGATGTAGGCGCTGACGTACCCGTCGGACGCCGGCCAGAGTTCGCGGGCCAGAGCGCAGAGCTCAGCCAGGTGCGGCAGGTCACGCTCGAGGTCGCGGGCCAACTCCTGCTGGAAGGGCGACAGGTCGTCCTCGTCGTCCTCGTCCTCGTCCTCGTCCTCGTCGTCCTCGTCCTCGCCGCCCGCCCCGAACCAATCCGGGAACTCCGCGCGCAGCGTGGCACCGACCTCATACTGCTCGCCGACCAACTCGTCGTCGATGGCGCCTTGCGCCACCTCGGTATCGGCACCGGCCGGCACGTACACGACTCGGCCGTACCTGCGCTCCCCCGTGGCGGCGGCCTGCTCATGGTTCATAAAGAACAGCAGCGAGCCGTCTGCCGGCAGGCCGAAGCCGTCGACGCTAGGCAGCGCCGCACAATCGACCGAGAAGATGAACGGCAACAAACCGACCCCATCAGACGGCCAGTCCATGCCCACCGGCAGCCGGGGCAACCCACCGAACTGCCCGACCGGAACACCGTCGGATCCCCCGCTCAACTGGATCGACACACGGAGGTGCTGGATAAACCGGCTGACCTCCTCGTCCGGAATGCCCAACGCGAGCGCCGCACGACGAAACTGCCCCTGATGATCCATAACGCACCATGGTGCCACGAGGCAGATCGCGGCGACCGGGTGCCCCGCGGCCCGCACCCCGCGGATCGCTGGTACGCCGGGCATGCAGCCGACACATGGTCGACCATCCCATTCCGGCGGCGTTGCGGCCGTCAGGAAGGTTGGTCGCGGTGAGCGTTCTCTTGTTGTAGCAGCAGCGTCTTCAGTGTGGACGCCAGCGTGTCACGCTGCTGGGCCGACAGCGGATCCAGATACGACTCGTTAACGTCGATCAATGCGCGGAGCGCGCGGTGGGCGACCTTGGCGCCCTTCGCGGTGAGCTTGACGAGTATTCCGCGGCGGTCGGCAGGATCAGGCTGGCGGCGGATGAGCCCGGCCCGTTCGAGCCTGTCCAATCGAGAGGTCATCGCCCCAGTGGTGATCAGTGACGCACGAGCCAGGTCGGTCGGCTTGCTGCCGCCGTGGTCGCCGACCCGGTGCAGCGTGTTGAGCACGTCGAAGTCGGCGATGCTGAGCCCGTAGGGCTCGAGCGCGGCGATCGCCGCCCGTTCGAAGTATCCGGCGCACAGCAGGAGCCGGCCGATGACCTGCAGAGTGCTGGAGTCAAGGCCCGGGTCACGGTCGTGCCAAGCGCTCACGATGTGATCGACGGAATCACGGTCCACCTGGTCAAGCCTAGCGTGACCGCCGACGGCAAAGTAGCCGGGCATCAAGTTACTTGATGCCAAGCTAAACTGGAGATGCGAAGCGAACTCACTGGCCGAGAGGAGTGCATCTCATGCTGGCTATGTATGTCGCGGTCACCGTTGTGGCCGCGATCGTCTTCGCCTACGCCGCCATTTTGAGCATCACTGGCAGCGACATCGTTATTCGCACTGCCGAAGCGGTGCACGTGCCGGCGTCCTGGATGGTCCCGCTCGGGACACTGCTGGCCGCCGGTTCCCTCGGACTGCTCGCCGGGTTCGTTGTACCGGGGATCGGCACGGCGGCAGCCTGCGGCCTGGTCCTGTACTTCGTGGGTGCTGCGGCGGCGCATGTGCGGGTCCGTGATACCCGGCCGAGCCACTGGGGCAATTGGGCGGCGTTCTTCGCTCTTGCGGTCGCCACGCTGGTCGTGGCTCTCGCCTACCACGGGCCCATGTAGTCCGGGCCGCTGAACGCCGCGAGACCGAGCGACGACAGCCGCCGGTCATACGCCTCGTGGTGGTCTAGTCTTCGGGTTGTTCGACGGCCGCTCACACCGAGCGCGGCCACCCGGCGGTCACCCCTGACAGAGTCCGACGTCGACCAGCCGTTCAGTGCTCGCCGTCATGCCAGCCCAGCCACCACTGGTGCTCATCGGGTTCCCCGATGAGGTCGGTGACCTGCCGCAACACCGACGCGACCTGACCAAATGACGCGTCGGGCAGCGCATCGACCACCCGCTGCAACTCCGTCCGCCGTTGTGCCGTCACCTCAGCAACGACCTGCCGCCCCGCCGCAGTGAGACTGACCTGCACCTGCCGACGGTCGGCGTCATCGCGCTGCCGCTCGATCAACCCTTTGCCCACCAGCCGCTCACACATACGGGTGCCCGTCGACGGGTTGACCCCCAGCTCAGCCGCAATGTCCACCACCCGTTGCGGCCCCCTGGTCGCGAGCACGACAAGCGCCCGAAACTGCGGAAGCGTCACCTCAGTACCGGCCCCCGACAATGATCGGCCGGCCAGCGCGACCATCGCCCGGCTCGCCGTCAGCAATGCGTCCACCAGCTCCGCTCGATCAGCCGAACCCGCCGTTTGCGCCATCCCACATCATGGCGCATCCGCGCCGACCTCACGCTGCGCCACCAGGGCAGTCCCCGCAGGTCGGCGCTGCGGAGGCCCAGCCAAGTTCACGCCCGTACGCGACTCGCGTCGGGTTTGCGGACTGCGGACCTCGGCTCGTGGCCGAGGAACAGCGCGACGATGAGCGTGAGCACCGCGATGACTGCCCAGAGCCCATCCGTGTGAGCGCTGTGCCGCCGCCGGTCCTACGTCCGGCGGCGGCATGGCGAGGATGGGCTTATTTTCGAGCGAGGACGGTCAGCTCCAGCGTCACGGAGTCCGAGTCCTCTTTGCTCCGGGCTGTGATGGTGATGGGATAGGTCCCGGGTCGAGCGTAGTCCGCCACGGCGACGGACATCGACGCCTTGTCGCCGGCCTGGACCCGCTCGGGCCGGAACGTGACACCTACGCCCTCCGGCAGGCCCGACGCCGAGAACTCTAGCGTCGCCGGCTCCGTGCCGGGGTGGGTGATGATCGTTACGACGCCTGTGTCCGCGGTGAAGACGACGAGGTGGTCGATGTCGACTTCCAGCTTGGAGCAGATGAACGGGCCGGGCACGTTGACCGACAGCCAGGCGGCGTTGACCGCCTTCGCCTGCGCGGAGCATCGGCCGTACAGGTCGGACGCCGCCTTGATCGTGTACGCCCGCGCGGTGTTGGCCGGGTTGGCCTGGTCGCTGTAGCCGGTGTTGGAGACGAAGTACACGTTGAGCGCCCGGAACCAGATCTTCTCGGCGGCTTCCCGGCCGATGCCCGTCACGGACAGGCCGGTCTGGCACAGTGGCGAGTAGCCCCAGGTGGTTTCCCCGTTGCCCTCGGCGAGGTTGAAGAAGAAGTGGTTGGCTACCCCGGAGGAGAAGTGGACGGGGAACGTGTCGGGGAACTTCCCCCAGTAGCAGGAGTAGGAAAGGCCGTCGGCACCAGGGTTGTACAGGTAGCGGATGGCGCCACCCGCCGGCGGGGTGTCGTCGATCTTCTCGCCGATCTCGTACTCCCCCGGGTCGGCCGGGTTCGCCGCGTAGAACTCCATCGCCGCGCCGAAGATGTCGCTGGTCGCCTCGTTCAGAGCGCCTGACTCACCGCCGTAGATCAGCCCGGCCAGGGATTCGGTGACGCCATGGGTCCACTCGTGGCCGACGACGTCGAGGGTCACGAACGGATGCTGGTTGTCGTCGCCGTCGCCGAAGGTCATGGTTCTGGCCCCGCCCCACCAGCTGGCGTTGGAGTGCTGGTCGCCGAAATGGACTCGAGCGGCCACGCCTCGGCCGTCGCCCGAGATTCCATATTGTCCGTGCATGTTCCTGAAGTAGTCGTACGCGACCCCCATGCCGTAGTGAGCGTCGGCGGCGACCGTCTGGCGGTCGGCGAGGGTGCTGTCGCCCCAGATGTTGTCCGAGTCGACGACGGGGGTGCACGTGGTGGTGCCGTTTCCCATGTCGCAGGTTCGAGAAGCGTCGGCCGGCTGGTCGATCAGCCGGTACCGCGGGCCGGGATACAGATCTGTGTAGGTGGTACGAAGCTGGACCTTGCCGGAGTAGTAGGTGTTGCCGGTGCCGATCTCGGGGCTGAAGATGATCTGCTCGATCTCGTCCACGGACCGGGTCACTTCGCCCGTCAGCGCGTCGACGAGCACGTGCAGCACCGAGGGCGTCTGCTCGTCGAGGGTCGTGCCGGAGACCACTGTCTCATAGGCGAGCCGGCCAACGCCGTCGGCCGCGTCGATCACCAGTACGGGGTCGGCCACCTTGTCCACCTTGCCGGCGAAGGCGCGCCGGGCGATCTCGATGGCGTCCTTGTCGGCGATGCTCGGCCGGATGTCCAACCGCAGCGGCGCGGCGAGGCCGACTGAGCTGCCGTCGTAGGTCCCGTCCGGCCGGTTGTGCACGACGATGTCGCCGCCGTAGACCGGCAGACCTTGATAGGTACGTGAATACCGTACGTGCGATGAGCCGTCCGGATCCACGATGGTGCGGACGACCCGGAAATCGTCGTCCTGGGTGGCCGCCAGCGTCTCGCGCTGCGTATCCAGCACCGCATCGGCGCGAGCGATGGCGGTCATCTCGGTCACCACCACGGCAGCCGGAGCGGCCGCGGCGGGAATGACGGCGATCGCCGCCAGCGCAACGGTGAGTATGCCGACGCTCATCGACGCGACTGTTCTGTGCAGATGCCGATCCATGGAGTCGAGTGTGTTGCAGCCGCAGGGCGCGGCCCATTCTCATTTCCGACCATGGCGCGGCTGACGCATTTGTGATTGCCAGCGGTCGACCCGCGCTCCTACGGTCGGCTCGTGAAGGCCGGCGATCGGGACCTGCGCGCGATGCGACGCCTCATTGTCGAGGGCGCGCAGCACAGCTGCGAGCCGGAATTGCTGCTGCCCCCTGCGACCCTCGACGGCCTGCGGTCGCTGCTCGGCTGCGACACCGTGTCGGTCGGTGTCATCGACAGCACCCAGCGCTCCGCCCGGCCTTGGCAGGATCTGCCTGCCGAGACCGGCGACGCCGACCCGGACCTGCTCGCCGTGTTCTTCCGGCACTACTGGGACTGCGCACCCTGCGCATATCCCGATCGCAGCGGCGACCTGGACAGCGTCATCAAGATCTCGGATTTCTACTCGGCCCGGCAGTACCGCGACACCGGCATGTGGTCGGAGTACTTCGCTCCGGCCGGCGTCGCCCATCACATGACCGTCTGCCTGGCCGGCGCGCCCGGGCGTACGCTGCGGCTGGCGGCCTTCCGCGACACCGGCCGCGACTTCACCGATCGCGATCGAACGATCCTGTGGCTGCTGCGGCCGCATCTGTACCAGATGTACCGGCAGCGGCGGGCGGCCCGATCCGGCGCCGCCGACCTGACCCAGCGCCAGCGAGAACTGCTGCGCCTGGTGGCCGCCGGGCACACCGACCGCCAAATCGGCCGGCGACTCGGCATCGCGGAATCGACCGTACGCAAGCATCTTCAGCACGTCTTCGAACGCCTGCAGGTCACGAACCGGGCGGCCGCCGTAGCCGCGGTGCGAGATTTCCACGAGGACGCACTTCCGGTGGAATGACCGCCCGGCAGCCGGACATGGTTCGACCTTCCGTGATGTCTGGTGGTGCTGTTCAGCGGATGCGTTGCCGGTGATCGTCTGTGCGCCCGTGTCGTTCGCATGCCTGTCGTGGTGGTCGCGGGCAGAGCACCCACAGCGCGGAGGCTTCGGCCCGATAGATGCGCCAGGGTGCGGTTCCGGTGACGTCGGCTGCCGAGACCGCGGAGCCGCCCCGTGACGCTGGCCCGGGATAGATCGTCAGGCCACGGTGTATCTGGGTGTCGTCGAGCGCTTGAGCGGTGCCGGCTGCGTAGAGGCACCGGCCGTGGTAGGGCGGCACCGTGGAGTCGAACACCACGAGGCTGACGTCGGGTCGCTTCGCGAGGTTGAGGGAGTGCTGGGCCGTGGGCGAGGAAACCCAGTAGAACTCTCGCAGGTCGGCGTCGGCGGCGAAGTAGACCGGTGAGGCCCAGGGGCGGCCGTCCTCGTCGATTGTTGCCAGGGTGAGGTAGCGGTTGCTGTCGGCGAGGTCTCGCGCGTGGGCCATGAGTGCGTCATCCATGGCGCACCGCGTATCGCAGGTGGAGCACACGATGGCCACGGATGACCACGTCCGGGTCTTGCAGGAGGTGCTGGGTGTGGGTCGCGCCGAAGAATCGCTTCCCGGATCCGAGAACGACGGGGGCGATGTCCATGGCGATCTCGTCGACCAGACCGGCGGCGAGGAACTGCCCGCCCACCTCGCCTGCGGCGACGCCGACGTCCCGGTCTTGGGCCAGCATCTGGGCCTGCTGGGCCGCGGTTTGGAGGTCACCGGTGAAGTGGTACGGCGCGTCGGGGTGCCAACCGTCGGGCCGTGGCCGGTGGGAGACGACCACGACGTGCGCGATGCCCGCCGGCGGGGTGCCGTCCCAGCCGTTCATCAAGTCGAACAGACGCCGGCCGATCACCAGGCAACCGGTTCGTGCCCAGGTCGACTCGAGATAGTCGGCCGACTGCCGGGTGACAGTGAACCCGCCGACCGGGACGTCGCCGGCGAAGTACCAATCGAACAGCCGCCCCACGTCGTCATTGTCGTCGGCGATGAACCCGTCGACCGACACGACGTTGTGCATCACAACCTTGCCCATAACAATTCCTCGCACTTCTCTTCAGCGGTCCTACATGCGAGCTTGGTGCCTGACGCCCTCGAGCTCCAACAGATTCCGACTATTCTGAATCTCATGCCCGAGGCGCAGGCGCAGATCAGATTCCGGTTCGGGCGCGACGATCTGCTACGGACCCGGTTCGCGATCGCGCCGCTGATCGAGATGGCCGCCGCCACCTACGTCCTGCGGCTGCCCGGCCGGTTCCCCGAACACCGCCGATTCGTCGAGTCCACCCTGCCCCGGCTGGCCGGCGTGCAACTTGACCTGCTGTATGCCGTCAACCCGCTGGGACGCCGGGCATGGCCCAACTTCAACGCACCCGCTCCGCTCAGCCCGCATCCGCTGCTCGCCGACGAGCTGGCCCGAGTCGGGGGCACGCCGCCCGCGATCGTCGCCGACGACGTCCGGCGCGCCTATCCGCAGGGTGTGCCCGCAACCATGTCGGTGTTCGTCGATGATCCCGGGCGTGCTCTGGGCGAACTGGTCACACAGATGCGGGCCTTCTGGGACGCCGCACTGGCACCATGGTGGCCGCGGATGACCGCCTTCCTCGAATCCGAGATCGCCGCCCGGGCTCGCCACCTGGTCACGGCCGGCGGAGCCACCGCCTTTCACGATCTGAACCGGATGGTGTCCTGGAACGGCGAGGTACTGACCGTGTCACCGGCCACAGGGCAGTCACGCGACATAGATTTGGCCGGTCGCGGCCTGCTTCTGATCCCGTCGGTGCTCGCCTCCGGCGTCTGGCCACGCATCGACGCGCCATGGGATCCCGCCCTGACCTATCAACCACCCGGCGTCGGCGACGTGTGGCAGCCGGACACCTCCAAACGCGACCCGCTCGAAGACCTGATCGGCCGGCGACGGGCTGCGATCCTCCGCGCACTGGAACAGCCCGCCTCCACCCGCACCATCGCCGAAACAACCGGCTGGAGCCCCGGCGGCGTGAACACACACCTCACCACGCTTCGCCGCACCGGGCTGATCGCCCGCCGGCGCAGCGGACGTGAAGTGCTCTACTCGCGTACGGACGCCGGCGATGCCTTGATCTCCCGATCGTGACCCGCGCGGCGGTCGCCGGAGCGGGCTGGGCGGCGTCGAATCGTGTTGCCCTGGAACCCGGCCGACTGTCAGGCTGGCCCCATGCTTCTTGATCAGAAACTCGTGGACGCCGCGATAGCGCAATTGGAGCAGCGTTGGCCTGCGGATGAACCGGGTGGCGCGGCAGCCATGTACCTCGACGACGGGCAGATCGTCACCAGCGTCGGCCTTGACAACATCAACGGCGGCGTGACGCTGTGCGGTGAGACGGGCTCGATCATCCAGGCGTACACGCTCGGCAGGCGGGTCACCGCCTCCGCCTACGTTTATCGCAACGCCGAGGGCCGGCTCGGCGTTCTGGCGCCGTGCGGCATCTGCCAGGAAAGGCTGGCCATGTGGGGTCCCGATGTACAGGTCGCCGTCCCCGACAAGATCCAACCGGCCGGATGGGCCATGCGTACCCTGGCCGAAGTGCATCCGTACTACTGGGCCAAGGAGTTCGCCGACGGTGAGTGGCCGCCGACCAGCCTGCACACGGGGCCATGATCACGCTGGCGCCAGGACCAGCGTCTCCTGAGCCCGCTGGGATTCACCTCGTCTTCAGATCCACACCCGACGCCACGCCCGCGATAGGACCCCGTGCTGACAGCGCTTTCGACATCCTTCAAGCTCAGGGCTGCCGCGCTCCGGCGCGTGGCACGCGGCAGCCCTTCGGGTCAGGCCGTCTCGATGTAGTCGAGGTTGGCCGGTCCGGTCGCGGTCGTGCCGGTGATCCGGATCGTGGTGGAGCCTGCGGCCAGGGTGATCGGGACGGTGAGGGTCGTCCAGGTGTCCCAGTTGGCGGTCGGGGCGAACGACGGCGTCGCGACGACGCTTCCGTTCACGGCGACCGACGACGGGCGGTTGGCGGTGGTGCCGTTGGCGTACCGGATGCGCAGGGTGACCGGCCCGGCCGTGGCGGCTGTGACCGTCCACTCGACGTACGATCCGGTGACGTTGTCGCAGTTGACGTACGCGCTGCCGGAGTAACCCGGGTGCAGCGTCTCCACGATGCCCTGCGAGATGGTGGCCGTCTCCGCCTCGTATCGGGTGACCGGGGGCGGTACTACGACCGGCCCGAGGTCGAGGTAGTCGAGGTTGGGGCCGCCGTTGGCGGTGGTGGCGGTGAGCGTGACGGTGTTCGAACCCGTCACCAGGTTCAGCGTACGCGTGACGTCCGCCCAGGTGTCCCAGTTCGCCGTCGCACCGAAGGCGACGTTGGAGGCGACCACGGTCCCGTTGACCGAGATGTTCATCGGGCGGTTGGTGGTGGTGCCGTTGGCGTAGCGGATTGTCACCGGCGCGCTTCCCGTCGCCGAGGCCGTGACCGTGAAGGTCACCGACGAGCCGCTGACGTTGGTGTAGTCGACGAAGCCGGTCCCGGAGAAGTTCAGGTGGTTCGTGGCCACGCTGCCCTGGTTGATCGCCGCGTTCTCCGCCTCGTAGCGGGATGTTCCGCCGGCTCCGCTGACGCTCAAGGCGTACAAGCTGGAGTGAGACAGCGAGCCGGACGTGCCGGTGACCGCGATCGAGGTTGAACCCGCCGCTGTGCCGGCGTCGGCGGTGAGCGTCATCGTCGCGGACCCGCCGCTGGTCACCGACGTGGGCGAGAAGGTGACGGTGACCCCGGCCGGAAGGCTGGTGGCGCTGAGCGCGACCGTGAGTGGCGAGCCGGACGCGGTCGTGGCGACTGTGGCCGTGAGCGTGCCGCCGGGGGCGACGGTGCCGCCGGACGGGCTGACCGTCAGGCCGAAGTCGGGGCCGGTCGGTTTCGGGGTGAAGGTCCATTGGGCGGCGCTGCCGGAGCAGCTGCCCGCGAGCACCGATGTGCCCGACGTCCGGAAGCATTTGCTGCCGGTCTGGATGTCGGAGATCGTCAGGTTCGGGTTGATGGACCATTGTTGCGATGGCCCGCCGGTGCAGGTGGCGAGTTTGATGACGCCGCTGGAGTTGTTGGCGCACAGGTTGTTGATCACCAGGAACGCGCCGTGGAAGGTGAACTGCTGCTCGGCCGAGCCGTTGCACGCGGCGACGGTCAGGGCGGTGCCGGTCGACGAGCTGTTGCCGGGATCGTCCAGGCACGTGCCGGTCGAGCCGTTCTTGTACTGACCGATCGTCACGTTGGGTTGGGCTCCCCCGTAACAATCACCGGTGCTGGTGTTGAACAGCGGTGTCGAGTCGTAGACCTCGGACGAGGAGGGGTCGACGATCACCGGTTCCAGGACCGGGGTCCCGTCGGCGTTGTAGTGGGTCAGCGCGTCTTCGCAGTCGATCGCGTCGAACGCACTGCCGCCTTCTCCCCCGAGCCACAGGTCGACGTGCCGCAGTCCGGGCCCGCCGTTGGGCCCCTGGCCGCTCCAGTCGGCCTCGCACTCCTGGCACGAGTCTTCCATGATGAAGTACTTCTTCACCCGCGGCACGTAGATCCGTTTGCCGGCAGGCAGTTCGGCGGTCGCGCTGGCGAAGGTGATCGGGTCGGCGTAGGTGCCCTTGCCGCCCGCGGTGCTGTGGATCTGCGGGTACGCGATGTCGCCGCCGGGCGGCGTGTTGTCGTACCAGCCGTAGAACGTGATGAACGTCTGCTGCGTCGTTGCAGCCTGGGCAGGTGAGCTGGACAGTGCCGCGGTCGTGGCCGCCACGATGCAGGCCGCCGCGAGCAGGATGCGCCGGAACATGGTGCCTCCTTCGTTTGCAGGCAGCTTAATAGTTGTTAGTAAGTTTGCCTATCTATCTTTCCTTCGTCGGCCACAAGGCCGTAGGGTGGGCAGCGCCGGCCGACAGCTGGAGGGAGCGCTCGATGAAAGTCGCCCTGCACACCCGCATCCGTCCCGATCGGATCGCGGACTATGAGGCCGCCCATCAAGAAGTCCCGCCGGAACTCGTCTCGGCGATCCGGGACAGCGGTGCGCGCGAATGGACGATCTGGCGCAGCGGAGCCGACCTGTTCCATGTCATCGAGGTCGACGACTATGCGGCGATGATCGACCGGCTCGCCGGGCTCCCCGTGAACATCGCCTGGCAGGCCCGGATGGCCGAGCTGCTCGATGTCGCGCACGACTATTCGTCGGACGCCGCCGGGGCGGTGCTGCCGGTCGTCTGGCAACTCTGACGCGGCTGCACCGACTCGGTGTCAGGTGGGCAGGCCGACCGGCCGCTCGCCGGTGCGGCGCTGTTGTACGACCACCGCCATGACCAGGAGCGCACCCTGCGCGACGTTCTGCCAGAACGGGTTCACGCCGACGACGGTCAGACCGTTGTCCAGGGCGCTCAGGACCGTGACCGCCAGCAGGGTGCCGCCGACGCCGCCACGACCACCGGCGATCGCACAGCCACCGAGGAAGGCAGCCGTGATCGCTTTGAGCTCCAAGCCCTCACTGCCTGCGGTTGGCTGACCGGAGCCGGTACGCGCGGCCAGGATCACTCCCGCGAGGGCGGCGACGAAACCCATCACGGCGTACACGGCGACGATGTACTTGTTGAGGTTGATCCCGGCGAGCCGGGCCGCCGTCGCGTTGCCGCCGATGGCGTAGATGTTGCGCCCGATGTCGGTGTACTTCAGCAGGACATGGATGCCGACAGCCACGGCGAGGAGAATCCAGACCATCATCGGCAGGCCGGCGATCGAGCCACGGGCGACGAAGATGAACAGGTCGTCGCCGTGGAGATAGCCCTGAGCGCGCCCGCCGGACAGCAACTGCGCCAACCCTTTGTACGCGGCGAGCATGGCGAGGGTGCCGATGATGGCGTTGACCCGCCCGTAGATGATGATCAGGCCGTTGAGGACGCCGCAGGCCACCCCGACGGCGAGCGCGACGCCGATGGCGACGACGGCGGACCCGTTGGCGAGGCCGTCGCCGGTCGCCGCGAAGACCATCGCCGCGACGACGGCGGCCAGGCCGCTCTGGGAGCCGACCGAGATGTCGATGCCGCCGCAGATGATCACCATGGTCTGGGCGACCGCGAGCAACGCCGGGATCGTTGCGGCGACGCCGATGACAGCGACGTTGGACCAGCTGAGATACGCCGGGTTGAGATAGCCGAAGACCACCAGGACGGCCACCAGCGCTCCGAGCAGGCTGAGGTTCTGCGGTCCGCCGATCGCCCCGAGCAGACGCCGGCCTTGCCGGGCGTGGATGCGGGTCGGCTCAGCGATCGGGGTCATGCGTCTGCTCCCTCGGACATCATCGCAAGGGCCAGGATGGACTCCTCCGTGGCGTCGGACCGATCGAGTTCGCCGGTGACCCGGCCACGCTGGAGCACGACGATCCGGTCGGCCAATCCCAGGACCTCCGGCAGTTCCGAGGAGACGACGACCACGGCCATCCCGTCCTCGGCGAGCTCAGCGATGAGGCGGTAGATCTCGGCCTTGGCGCCGACGTCGACGCCCCGGGTCGGCTCGTCCAGCAGCAGCACTCTCGGGCGGCGTGCCAGCCAGCGGGCGAGCACCACCTTCTGCTGGTTGCCGCCGGAGAGCTTGCCGACCTCCTGATCGAGGGACGGCGTACGCACGCGAAGCCGGTGCACGTAGCCGGCGGCGAGGGCCTGTTCGGCGGATCGGCGGACGAACCGCAGCCGGCTCAGCCGCCGAAGCACTGCCAGGGTGACGTTGTCGCGTACCGATCGGCGCAGCAGCAGGGCCTGTGCCTTGCGCTCCTCCGGCGCGTACGCGATCCCGGCGCGCACGGCGTCGGCGGGGCGGCGCAGCACCACCGGCCGTCCGTCGACCGACACGGTCCCGGAGTGGATCGGCAGATCCCCGGCCAACGCGCGGCACAACTCCGAGCGGCCCGCCCCGACGAGACCGGCCAGCGCGACCACCTCCCCCGCGCGTACACGCAGCGAGACATCGGTGACCGCGTCGGTGCTGACGTGTTCGGCGGCCAGGACCGTCTGCTCCGTGAAGACATGCTCGCGGGCGAACATCGCGCCGAGGTCGCGGCCGACCATCATCCGCACCACTGCCGCCTCGTCGAGCTGCTCGACGCCCTGTACGCCGACGAGCGCGCCGTCGCGCAGGACCGCCACCCGGTCGGCGATCCGGAAGATCTCCGCGAGCCGATGCGAGACGTAGATGATCGACCGTCCGTCCGCAGCGAGCCTTCGGATGAGCGCGAACAGCGCCTCGGTCTCGTGCTCGGACAGCGATGACGTCGGCTCGTCGAAGGCCAGTACGCGAGCGTCGGTGGTCAATGCCCGCAAAATCTCGACGAGCTGCCGCTGAGCCGGGGTCAGATCACGGCCCAGCGCCGAAGGGTCGATCAGATGAGCGAAGCCGATCGACGCCAGATCGTCGCGTACTCGGCGCCGCAGCCGCGCACGGTCGACCAACCGCCCCGCATGCCGGGGAAGCGAACCGAGGTAGACGTTCTCGGCGACGCTGACGTGCGGGACGATGTCCGGCTCCTGCGGAATCACCCGGATGCCGGCCCGGCGGGCGTCGCCCGGCGAGCGCAGCCGGACCGGGACACCGTCGAGCAGGATTCGGCCGTCGTCCGGCACGTGCTGACCGTCGATGACGCGTACCAGGGTGGACTTGCCGGCGCCGTTCTCGCCGAGCAACGCCGTGACGCAGCCCGCCGGAAAGTCGAGGCTGACTCCGGTGAGCGCCTGCACCGGACCGAAGCGTTTGGCGATTCCCTCGACGCGCAGGCCGCCCGGCCCGGCGGGTTCGCCGGGGCGGGCGGGGTCGGTCAGCCGCATGCGAGGCCGGCCGATTTGTAGGTGTCCGGTGTGACCATGGTGGTCTTGGCGAACGCCTCGGCGGCGAACTCCTTGCCGTTCTTGATCTTGTCGTACATGCTCTGCACGGCCAGCGCGCCGACCTCGCCGCCGTTGAGCCACAGGGTCGCCTTGGTGCCGGTGGCCTTGCCCGCGCTCCACGCCTTGCAGGCCAGGTCGCCGTTGATGCCGACGCCGATGATGTTGTCCGGCCGGTAGCCGGCGTTCTCCAGCGCGGTCACCCCACCGGTGACGTTCTCGTCGTTGCAGCCCCAGACGATCCAGTTCTTGACCGCCTTGTTGGCGGTCACCGTCGCCGCCACCTTGTTCGCCGCGTCGGTGGGAGTGTTGTCGGTGCCGACCTCGACGACCTTGATGTCTGGTCCCCCGGCCGCCTTGAACGCCGGTAGCGCCGCCTTGACCCGATCACCGCAGACGCTCACGTCTTGCTTCCAAGCCGCGACGATTCGGGTCTCCTCCGGCTTCCAGCCCGAGGCGAGATAGAGTTCGGCGGCCTTCTTGCCGACCTCCTCGCCCATCTGCGTACCGCTGAATCCGATGCGCGGCACCACGTCGGCCTTCGCGCAATCGGCCGGACTCGGCTTGTTGACGCAGATCTGGTCGTCGGAGGTCAGCAGCGGAATCCCGGCGGCCTTGGCCGCGCTGACCACGGCCGGGCCGACCGACGGATCGGGGACGACGATGACGATGCCGCGCGCCTTCTGCGCTATGGCGGCGTTCACCGAATCCAGCGTCTTGCTCGTGTCGTTGCCGAGGTCGACCAGGACCAGCTCGATCCCGAGGTCGGCGGCCTTCTTCTTCGCCCCGGCCGCCTCGCCGATGAAGTAGTCCTGAGTGGCCTGCTTCTGCAGGTAGTAGATCTTGATGGGACCGTTCTGCGGTCCGCCTCCGGCGGGAGTCTCCTTGCCGGAATCGCAGCCGACCGCACTGAGCACGAGCAGTAGCGCCGCGGCGACGGCGGCACGAGGCTTCAGGGACATCGGGCCGTCTCCTTCCTTGTCGGACGTCGGGGCGGCCGCCCGTGCCGGCGCACGGACGGCCGCGGTCGATCGGTTACCTGATCAGCGACTGCCGGATGACGTCCGGGGTGCCGTCGCCGTTGTTGTCCTCGTTGGAGGTGCCGAACCAGATGGCGTTGTCCGACGGCACCTTGGTGATCGAACGGATCCGGCCGTAGGTGCTGACCCAGTAGCTGGATTCGTTGGTGATGCTGGTGCCGGTGATCTCCAGCCGCCACATCCGCTGGCCACGCAGCGCGCCGAGGTAGATCGTGTCGTTCACGATCGCCAGGCCGCTGCAGGAGCAGGACGAGACGCCCTTCTGCCACTTGGGGTTGGTCATGCCGGAGGTGCTGCAACTGCCTTCGCAGATCGGCCAGCCGTAGTTCTTGCCGGACTGGATGAGGTTGACCTCGTCCCAGGTGGCGTTGCCGAACTCGGCCTCCCACAGGTTGCCCGCCGAATCCCAGGCGAGGCCTTGCGGATTGCTGTGGCCGTAGCTGTAGATCCGTGTCCCGAACGGATTGCCGGGCGCGGCCGCGCCGGTCTTGGTGATGCGCAGGATCTTGCCGTTGAGGGAGTTGACGTCCTGGGCGAGATCCTGCTGCTGCGAGTCGCCGGTGGTGACGTAGAGGTAGCCGTCCGGGCCGAACCGGATCCGGCCGCCGTTGTGATAGCGGCTGGACCGGATGCCGCCGAGGACGACGGTCCGGTTCGTCAGGGTCGACCCGTTGAAGGTCATCTTCACGACGCGGTTCTGGGTGGTGCCGCCGTCGTTGGACGTATGCATGAAGAACCAGTCGGTGTCGGTGGTCCCGTTCCAGGTCGGCGACGCCGCACAGCCCATCAGGCCGCCCTCGCCGTCGGTGGTGACGCTGTTGGGCACCGTGCCGATCAGCGTCTTGGTCCCGCTCGGGGTCAGCTTGTAGACCTGGAACGTGTCCCGCTGGGTGACCAGGGCGTACGTGCCTTGGGGGTTCCAGCAGATGTCCCAGGGGATGTCCCAGCTGCCCGCGATCGTGGTGGGGCTCTGCGGCGTACCGCGGCTGCAGGCGCTCGTGGAGAACGGGCCGACGGTGTTGCTCGACGGCGAGGTGTTGCCCGCCTTGTCCTTGGCGACCACATGCAGGGTGTACGAGGTGCCGCAGGTCAATCCGGTCACGGTGGCTGAGGTGGCGGGCGGGTTGCCGCTGAGGGTGAACAGGTTGGCGTTGGCCGCGTTCTGCACGACGTACTGCCGGACGCCGACGTTGTCGGCCGACGCCGTCCAGCTGAGGTTCACCGACGTTTGCGTGACGTTGCCGGAGGTGAGGTTCGTCGGGGCCGTCGGCGGGCTCACGTCGGAGCTGGCGCCGGTGACGCAGCCGCTGCCGTCCGGTTTGGTCGCCAGCGGACTGGTTGCTGACACGTTACCGGCGGCATCGCGGGCGAAGATCGACAGCCGGTAGGTGAAGGTGAAGTTCAGGTCGGTCAGCGTGTAGGGCGACGACGCGGGCGAGGCGAGCAGCGTGCCGTCGTGGTAGATGTCGTAGGCAACCACGGCGACGTCGTCAGTCGAGGCCGGCCAGGACAGGGTGATCGTGTCCTGCACGATCGGGTCGCAGATCGGCTGACCTGGAGTCGTCGGCGCCTGGGTGTCCAGCGGGGCGGCGACACGGAGCCGGTCGAGGTTCGGGCCGCCGTTGACCGTGGTCGAGGTCAGCCGGATCGTGTTGCTTCCGGCGTTGAGGGCGACGTTCACGGTCTGGGTGGCCCAGGTGTCCCAGTTCGTGGTGCCCTGGAAGACGATGTTCGTCACCAGGGTGTTGTTGGCGAAGACGTCCATGGGCCGCACGGTCGTGGTGCCGTTGGAGAACCGGATCTCCACCGAGTACATCCCGGCCGCGGCTGAGGTCACCGTACAGGCGATGCCGCTGCCGACGGCGTTGTCGCCGTTGACGAAGCCGGTGCCGGTGTATCCGGTGTGATTCGACTCGACGACGCCTTGGGTGATCGAGCAGTTCTCGGCCTGATAGTCGGCGTAGTTCTGCGGCGGCGCCACCTCGAAGTCGAGGAAGTCGATGTTCGCGTCTCCGTTGGCCGTGGTCGCGGCGAGCTTGATCGTGTTGGATCCGGCGTTCACGGGGACGGTGACGGTCTTGGTGACCCAGGTCGTCCACGCCCCGGTGCCGGCGAACGACACCCCCGCCGACGCGGTCGCGCCGTTCACGATGACGTCGGCCGGGCGGTCGGCGGTGGTGCCGTTGGCGTACCGGATGCCCAGGGTCGCCGTCCCCGCGTTGGCCGCGGTGACGGTCCAGGTCACCGAGCCGCCGACGGCGTTGGCGGTGTTGCAGAATCCGGTCCCGGAGAATCCGGTCCAGTTCGAGTCGATTGTGCCGTCACACACGGCCGGTGAGTTCTCCGCCTCAAAGCGGGTGGGAGCGGCCGACGCCGGTGTCCCGGCCAGCGCTGTCATCACAAGCGCGGCTGCGGCCAGCGCTGCGATGATTCTTGCCTTTCTCATTGCTTCACCTCATTCCTTGGGAGCTCAGATCGAGAGCCGGTCGAGGTTGGGATTGCCGTCTGTCCCGGTCGCGGTGACCCGGACCGTGTTCGCCCCGCCCGCGAGCGACGCGGTGAGGGTCGCCGTCGCCCAGGTGTCCCAGGTGCCCGTGCTGGGGAAGGACAGGGTCTGCACGAGCACCCCGTTCACCCGGACATCCGCCGTACGCGTACCGGCAGTGCCATTGGCGTACCGAATGGTGATCGTGGCCGGACCGGCGGCGGACGGCGTGACGGTCCACTCGACATAAGGTCCGGGGAGGTTGTCGCCGTTGACGAATCCGGTGCCGAAGTAGCCGGTGTGGTTGGCTTCGACGACGCCCTGGACGATCGTCGCGTCCTCGGCCTCGTAGTTCTGCGTCGGCGTCGTGGGCGTGACGGTGACGTCGAGGTAGTCGAGGTTGGCGACGCCGCCGCTGCCGGTGGCGGTGAGCCGGATCGTGTTGGTCCCGGCCGCGAGGGTGACCGTGGCGACCTGCGTCTTCCACAGCGACCAGGCGCCGGTCGTGGGGAAGGCGAGCGACGTCGAGCCGCTGCCGTTCACGGTCAGGGTTGCGGGACGGTCGGCGGTCGAGCCGTTGCCGTAGTCGAAGGTGAGCCGGGCCTGTCCCGCCTGCGCGGCGGTCACGGTGAACTCGACGTAGCTCCCGGCGCTGTTCGGCGTGTTGACGAACCCGCCTCCGGAGTAGCCCGACCAGTTCGTGTCGACGGTGGAACCGCTGGTGTAGGCGGCGTTCTCCGCCTCGAACCGAGTCGTCGTCCCGGCCCGCGAAACGCGATAGAGAGTCGTGGCGTGCGCGCCGACCGACGCGCTGATCGCCCCGCTGGTCGTCGAGCTCGCCTTCGACCACAGATCCTTGAGCGTGTAGGAGGACGAGCCCCCGATGCCGATCGCAGCCGCCGACGTCGCGATGGTCGCGGTCGTCGTCGTCTCGTTCGACAGCGCCACCGCGCGATCGCCGTTGGCCAGGGTTCGCGCATAGACGACATGGCCGGCCCCGTCGTTGCTGATCACGGTGCCCTGGCGACCGAGCGGGTCCTGGTCGACGGCGATGACGTCGGCGTTCTTGAGGATGCTGAAGGTCTCGGCTGTGGCCTTGCGCAGGTCGGAGCCGATCAGCAACGGAGCCGCCATGATCGCCCACAGGCTGAAGTGGGTGCGGTACTCCGTCGCGGTCATGCCGCCGTTGCCGACCTCCAGCATGTCCGGGTCGTTCCAGTGGCCGGGTCCGGCGTATTGCGAGAGCGCCCGGTTGGCCTGCGCCTTGCCGATCATGCTGGTCCAGTTGTCGCTGATGTCGCCGGTGGTGCGCCACAGGTTGCCGACGTCGGCGCCCCAGGTCCACACCTTCGGATCGCTGCGTCCCCATTCGCAGATCGAATAGACGATCGGCCGCCCGGTCGCCAGCAGCGCGTCGCGCATGGTCGTGTACCGCAGCACCGGGTCCACGCCCTGGTTGTTGCAGTTGTCGTACTTGAGGTAGTCCACGCCCCAGGACGCGAAGGTGGCCGCGTCCTGCTGCTCGTGGCCGAGCCCGCCGGAGAAGCCGAGGGTGTTGCAGGTCTTCGTGCCGGCGCTGGTGTAGATCCCGAGCTTGAGGCTGCGCGCATGCGCGTAGTCGGCCAGGTACTTGATGCCGTGCGGGAACCGCGTCGGATCGGGAATCAGATTGCCGTTGGCGTCACGCGAGTTCGGCGCGGGCACCGCCCAGCAGTCGTCGAGGTTGACGTAGGTGTATCCGGCCTCACGCAAGCCCTGGTTGACGAAGATGTCCATGATGCCGAGCACCATGCTCTCGTTGAACTCGGCCCGGCACGCGGTCGAATTCCAGTTGTTGAAGCCCATCGGCGGCGTCCGCGCCAGGCCGTTCTCCAGCGCCGTCGCCGGTTGCGGTCCGCCGATCACGGCGAGCACGGTGGCGGCGACGGTCACGGCCGTGGCGATCAAGGCCCGTGCAATCTTCTTGGTACGCACAACGCACTCCTACGAGAGAGTGATCCGGTCGAGGTTGGGCCCGCCGTTGGCGGTGCTCGCCGTCAGGCGCAGCGAATGTGCGCCCGAACCGACGCTGATCGTCTTCGTGACGGTGGACCAGGTCGTCCACGCGCCGGTCGGCGCGAAGCTGACCGAGCCGAGGGAGACTCCGTCCACCGACAGCGTCATCGGCCGGTCTGCCGTGGTGCCGTTGGCGTACCGGACGACCAAGGTGGTTGCGGGCCCGGTGACGGCGAACTGGACGTAGCATCCGGCGATGTTGTCGGTGTTGACGTAGCCGGCGCCGGTGTAGCCGGTGTGCTCGCTCTCCACGACGCCTTGCGAGATCGTGGCGTTCTCGGCCTGGTAGTCGACCGGTGTCAGCGGCACCACCTGGACCTCGAGGTGGTCGAGGTTGGGGCCGCCGTTCGCGGTCGTCGACGTCACCCGGACGGCGCTGCTTCCGGCCGGCAGCCGGACGCCGGTGACGGTCTGGGTGTCCCAGTCGTCCCAGTTGACCGTGGGTGCGAAGGCGAGCTCGTCGGCGATCAGCGATCCGTTGACCGTCACGTCCATCGGGCGGTTGGCCGTCGTGCCGTTGGCGTACCGGAAGGTGAGAGTGGCCAGGCTGGCGCTCGGCGCGCTGACCGTCCATTGCAGATAGGAGCCGACGACGTTGTCGAGGTTGACGAAGCCGGTTCCGGTGTAGCCGGTGTGGTTGTTCTCGACCGCCCCCTGGCTGATGAGGGCGCTCTCCGCTTCGTATCGGGTGCCCACCGGCGGCGGGTCGCCCGCGCCCCACTTGTACGCCCGCATCGTGTTGATCAGCAGGTAGCAGTCCTGGAGACTGCCGGAGGTGTCGCCGAGCGAGCGGTAGATCCCCCACTTCGGCCGCACCCGGTCCTGCAGCCAGGTGTCGACGCCGCTGCGGGTCACGTCGATCACGATCGTCGCGCCGTCGCGTAGCACCCAGCGGACGCGGCCGGTGTCGCTGTCCCCGATCGTCATCTCCAGCTCGACGTCGATCCACTTGTTCTGCAGTGGAACCAGGTCGGCCAGGCCGACGGTGACTCCCCCGGCGACGAGCTCGATCTTCTGTACGCCGTCGTGCCGTCGCAACGACATGGTGATCATGGGCAGTGTGTCGGTGCCCGGAGCCTTGGTCTGCATGATGTGGGTGAAGGTGGTCGTCGCCTTGAGCGAGCCCGGGATGAACATCCGATGGGCGAGCTTCCAGGTCTCCCCCTTGGCCAGGATGAGATCCGCGCCGTCCCACACCATGCCCTTGACCTCTTGCCGTTGCCGGTCGGTCATCGTGTCGCGGTCTACGAGGTGCATGTTGAAGCGGTAGTCGTTGCCGGAGACGTAGATGTGCGGCTGTCCGGCCGGATGCGAGTTCGCACGGTCGTCTTCGACTCCTTCGAACGCCGCGAGCCCGTGCGTACTCGCCTCCGGAGCCCAGCGGAGCTGCCAGGTCGCAGCGGCAGCACTCGCCGCGCCGAGCGGCGTGCCGGGGCGGGCGAGCTGCGCCGCCCCGGCCGCTGCGCCGACTGCCGCGGCTCCCGCCGCAAGCACAGTTCTCCTACGCATCGTTGGTCATTCCTCCCAGGTGCCTCACCGCGTTGATCATGGAGTTGACTGTGGTGTCGACGGCATGCCGCAGCCGCAAAACCCCATGATCAACAGCGGTGAACGATGGTCAGCTGATCGAAATCCGGTCCAGGTTCGGTCCGCCGTTGGCCGTGGTGGACGTCAGCCGGACCGTGTGACTGCCGGCGCTGAGCGAGATCGGCGTCGACCCGGTCGCCCAGGTGGTCCACGCTCCGGTCCCGGCGAAGGAGACCGTCGCTCCGGCGGCACCGTCGACCGTGACCGTCATCGGGCGGTCGGTCGTGGTGCCGTTGGCGTACCGGACGGTCAGCGTCGTGGCCGGTCCGGTGACCGTGCATTCGATGCCGGAACCCGCGACGTTGTCGCCGTTGACGAAGCCCGCGCCGGTGTAACCGGCCCAGTTGGACTCGACGACGCCCTGCAGGATGGCGCAGTCCTCCGCCTGGTAGTCCACCGGTGCGGGGCCGGCGGAGACGACGTCGAGGTAGTCGAGGTTCGGCGCGCCGCCGGAGGTGCTGCCCGCGACCCGGATCGTGTTGACCCCGGCCGCCAGGGTCGCGCTGACGGAGGTCGTGGTCCAGGTGGTCCACGCTCCCGTCGGGGCGAACGCCGGGGTGGCGACCGTTGTGCCGTTGACCGTCACGGTCGAGGTGCGATCGGCGGTGGTGCCGTTCGCCCAGCCGAAGGTGAGCGTGTAGGGCCCGGCTGCCGGTGCGTCCACCTTCCATTCGGCGTACGCACCGACGGCGTTGGCGGTGTTGCAGAAGCCCGTCCCGGAGAACGGCGGCTGGTTGGAGTCGATCGTGCCGTCGCAGACCGCGGGCGGGGTCTCGGCTTCCAGACGGCCGGGGCCGGGCACGGCGACCGTGCCGGAGCTGGCGTAATCCGAGCCGATCCAGGCTTCGTCGACCCGCAGCCGATCGATGCCCTGCGTACTGGTCTTCTCCAGCCGGATGTGCCTCGTCGTGACCCGGGTCAGATCGATGATCTGCACACCACGGGCGTTCGGCAGGGTGCCGCTCTTCACCTGGGTCCAGGTGCTGCCGTCGCTGGAGGTGTAGACCTTGTACCCGTTGATGCGGGCCGAGCCCGAGGCCGGGTAGACGGTCGAGTCCTCCCGCTGGTTGATCCCGATGTACTGCACCGGCTTGGCGGTGCCGAGGTCGAACCGCAGTGACACGGTCGCCGCGTTGTTGTTGTCCCAGTAGGTGAGGTAATCGCCGTCGGCCGCGGCGGAGGCCGGGTGGCCGGAGGCCGACGCCGAGGCGCTCATCGCGTACGACGCCGGCGGGATGATGCCTTCCCGGCCGCTCGTCACGACCTTGAAGACGGTGTCGTACTGGTCCCACCCGGACAGTCCGGTCAGCGTCAGCCATCCGCCGCTCTGGGTGAAGGAGATCGAGGCGCCGGTACGCAGATTGGTGACTTGCGCGATCTTGTACGCGTTGTCGCGCAGCCGCAGCGTAGATGTCGTCGGGGCGGTCAGGACGTGGATGTAGTGCAGGTCTGGATTGGTCTTGCTGACGGTGGTCACGCCGTGCGCGCCGTCGTTCCAGAAGCCGGGATCCAGTCCGCCGTACATGTAGCCGCCGCCCTCGGTTCCGCCGATCGACTCCCAGATGCCGTTGAGATACGTGTTGGCGAAGGTGTTGAACGTGGCTTGGGCGGCCGGGAACTTCCCGTTGACCATCGCGGTCTCGGCCATGAGCGCCTTGATGGAGGATCCCGCGTTGGTGATCAGCCGGCCGAGGGTGAGCTTGTAGTCCACCGAGTTGTCGGTGCCCGTGTACCACCAGGATCCGCTGGTCGGCAGCTTGAAGTCCGCCTCGGTCAGCCGGGGCGCGGCCGTGTAGACCGCCTGCGGGTAGTCGTAACTCGGCGTCATGCCGGTCTTCTGCTCGTTGCTGATCATGTCCATGATCGGCGTGTCTTCGTTGTTGTTGCTGATCGTGTAGTTCGGCCGCTGCTGGTAGATCTGCGCGTAGAGGTTGTGGCTCTCCCAGTACGCGTTGTCGTTGTCGATCCAGAACCCGCCCAGGTCGGGATAACGGTTCATGACCTCGAAGAAGTTGTCGTAGCTGAATTCGCCGAAGCCGTCCCGCGTGGTCAGGTCGACGGTGTGTCCCTTGTACGCCGAGTACGCCGAGCTGTTGAGCCAGCTCTGCCCGGACGGCAGTCCCTCGGTGTTCCACTGGGGATCGTCGGTCATGTAGAGGATGGTCTTCATCCCGGCGGCGTTGGTGGCGTCGATGAGTTCGCGTAGGAAGTCGTGACTGGTGAGCCGGCAGCTGCCGGGGATGGCCGAGGGCCAGGGCCGCGCGTACCCGAGCCGGCTGTGGAAGGTGGCGAGCACGAGGTACTGCGTGTGCAGCTTCTTGGCCTCGGCGACCCAGTAGTTGGGGTCCCAGCCGCCGCTGACGACGGCGCTTTCCCAGCTGCTGCAACTGGTGTAGCCGGGCGAGGTCCGCATTCCCCAGTGGAGGAACAGGCCGCCGACCGAGTCGCGCAGGAACGCCTGCCGGGGATGCTGGAGATCAGCGTGCGCGGGAGAGGTCCCACCGGTGACGAGCATGCTCGCCACGAGGAGTACCGCGCACAGCCGGGCAAGGAGACGGGTCATCGCAACCCTCCGTCGTAAAGATCCGATCAATCATGGGGCGGCAAGGTGCGGAGAGCATACGTAGGCCGCATAGATCAATGGAAGACCCAAGATTGATTGGATCTTTAGATGGGCAGGTTGGTTAACAGATATTGACCGACGCTGAATCTCGTGGATATCTTCACGTGAGCCACGATCGACCCATCGCCATCTGTCCACATATGTGAACCGAGAAGAGGACCCCGCATGCGTTTCGTCAGACGGTTCGTCTCGGCGTCCGTCAGCACCGTCCTGGTCGCCACGTCCCTCGCCGCGCTCGGCGCACCCGCGTCGGCCGCCGCGACCCGATACGAGGCCGAAGCAGCCACGATCTCGCAAGGCGTCGTAGAGGCGAACCATCTCGGCTACTCGGGCACCGGATTCGTCAACTACGACAACATCACCGGCTCATCCGTACAGTGGAGCGTCGACGCAGCCGCGGCCACGCCGGTCAAACTCGTCCTCCGGTACGCCAACGGCACGACGACGAACCGGCCGATGACCATCACCCTCAATGGACAGCCGGTCGTCACCGACGCCGCGTTCCCCGGCACCGGCTCCTGGGACGCGTGGCAGTCGATGACCATCCCCGTGACGCTGGCTACTGGTGGCAACCTCATCAAGGCGACGGCGACGACCGCCAACGGCGGACCCAACGTGGACTTCCTCGACGTCGACGCGACGGCCCCACCCCAGGTTCTCGAAGCCGAGACCGCGACGTTCGTCGTCGGCTGCGTCGTGGAGAGCAACTGGCCCGGCTACACCGGGACCGGCTTCGCCAACTGCGACAACATCACCGGCAGCGGCGTGGAGTGGACCGTCACGGCGCAGCAGGCCGGCCCGGCGAACCTGACCGTCCGGTACGCCAACGGCAACACCACGAACCGGCCGGCCGCCCTGGCCGTGAACGGAGCGGTCGTCAGCACGCCGGTCTTCGGCCCGACCGGAGCGTGGTCTGCGTGGCAGACGGTGACGGTGCAGGCCGCGCTGAACGCCGGGACGAATGTCGTACGCCTTACCGCCACCACCGCGAGCGGACCGGCGAATCTGGACTCGCTCACCGTCGGCGGCGACCCCGGTCCACCGTCTGGCACGGATTGGGCGGTGGCGATGGTGGAGTCGACGATGGCCCGATACACCCCCGGCACGATCGGCGGCTGGAGTTATCCGGTGGGGCTGTACATGTACGGGCAGTACCTGGTCTACCAGCGCACCGGCGACCGCCGCTACTTCGATTACATCAAGAGCTGGATGGACCGGTTCGTCGACAGCAGTGGCAACGTCTCGCAGAGCTACAACAACCTCGACAGCATGCTGCCCGGGCGAGTGCTGCTCATCCTCTACCGGGAGACCGGGCAGGCCAAGTACCGGATCGCCGCGCAGAAGATCCACGACCGGTTCGCCACCTATCCGCGTACGAGTGACGGCGGGTTCTGGCACGCCACCAGCGACAGCCGGGCCGGCCAGCTGTGGGCCGACGGGGCGTTCATGTCCATGCCGTTCCTGGCCGAGTACGGCAAGGTCGTCGGCGACAGCACGTACGCGTGGGACGAGGCGACCAAGCAGATCGCCGTGTACGCCAGCCACCTGCAGCAACCGAGCGGGCTGCTCAAACACGCCTACGACGAGCCGCGGGACGAGACATGGTCCGACAACGTCACTGGGCTGTCGCCGGAGTACTGGTGCCGCGCGATCGGCTGGTTCGGCATGGCGACGTTGCAGATCCTCGACGTCCTTCCGGCGGATCATCCACGGCGGGCGCAGCTGATCACCATCGCGCAGAACATGGTGCGCGGCTTCGCCACCTATCAGGACCCGGCCAGCGGCCGCTGGTTCCAGGTCGTCGACAAGGGAACCCGGTCGGACAACTGGACCGAGACCTCCTGCTCGTCGATGTACGCGTACACGATCGACAAGGCGGTGGCGGACGGGTACGCCTCGACCACGTATCAGAGCAACGCCGACCGGGGCGTCGCCGGCGTCCTGAACCGGATCTCGCTCGGCTCCGACGGCCGGACCAATCTGACCGACATCTCCATCGGCACCAACGTCGGGGATTACGCCTACTACGTCGGGCGTACGCGCGCCACCAACGACTTCCACGGTCTGGGCGCATTCCTGATCATGTACGAGCAGACGCGTACCTGACGCGTCAGCGAGACCTCTCCGGTTCCACCCGGAGCGGCGGCCGCCCCGGCCAGGCGCGGGAAGGGGCGTCCGAGCGGGGTGCGAGGCGGTCCAGCCTCGCACCCCGCGAACGGCTTCAGAGCGCCTTGCGCAGCCATTCCTCCACACCGGCGATGTGGACGGCGGCCCAGGAACGGGCGACATTCGCATCCCGCGTACGCAGCGCCGCAAAGATCGCCCGATGCTGCTCGCGAGTGCTGTCGGCGGCGTCGGCCTGAGTCAGCCCGCGCCACACTCGAGCACGCAAGGTAGGCGCCGACAGACTCTCGATGAGCGACGCCAGCACCGGATTGCCCGCGCCTTGCGCGATCCGCCGATGAAAGTCGAGGTCGGCCTCGATGAGCTCGTTGATGTCGGCCGCCGATTCCATTCCCTCGATCACCTCGCCGAGCTCGGCCAGCTGCGCATCGGTCATGTGCCGAGCCGCGAGCGCGGTCGCCTCGGATTCCAGGATGCGGCGCACCTCCAGCAGATCGAGCACACTGTCGTCGCGGTGGAAGTCGATGATGAACCCGACCGTGTCGAGCAGCACCTCGGGTTGCAGGCTGGTCACATAGGTGCCGTCGCCCTGCCGGACGTCGAGCACCCGGATCAGCGACAAGGCCTTGACCGCCTCGCGCAACGAGTTGCGGGACAGGCCCAGCCGCTCGGCGAGGTCGGCCTCCTTGGGCAGCCGCCCGCCCGGGCGCAGCTCGCCCGAAACGATCATCTCCTTGATGCGCTCGATCGCCTCATCGGTAAGGGCCATGCGGCCAAGGATAGGGCGGCCGACCGCACTCTCCGTACTGTCCGTTACGGCAAATCATTGGATGTCTGCCCCTTCGCCAGCCGATCCGTACGCCGGTGGCCACCCTGTTGCTTCTTACTGATAGGCCAGTTAGTTTACAAACGTCCGATGATCCGGGCGTCATGAGACCGAAGAACCGTCACGCTGCGCGACCGGCGTCGAGATCGGACCGAGCGCAGGGGTGACCTCGGAGTCATCCCATCATTGACGCAGGCAGCGTCCGATATGCATATCTAAGACCTTGACACTCCGCCGAAACATCGGATGTAATCCCCCGATGAGGAGACGATTGCTCACGCTGGGGATGGCGGTGCTCCTCGCCGCCCCAACCCTGGCCGCCTGCGAAGTCGGCGAACCGACCACGTCCGCCGGCAAGAAGGAGATCACCTTCCTGGTCTTCGAAACACCCAACCTCACGCCGCAATATTGGGACGCCGCCATCAAGCGGGTGACCGATCAGCACCCCGACATCACCGTGAAGAAGCTGGTCTCGCCGGACCAAGACCGCACCACGTACGCCAAGCAGCTGCTGAGTTCCGGGCAGTTCCCCGACGTCATGATCGCCGTCTCGCCGGGCGGATTCGCCGAAGGCGGCAACCTCTACGCCTGGACGACCGAGGAGCTCAAGGACTTCCAGTTCCCCACCAACGGCGCGATCAAGGGCAAGGTCTACCAGCTGCCCGCCAACACTCAGACGATCCCGGTCGTCTACTACAACAAGGACCTGTTCGCGAAGGCGGGCATCACCGGCGAGCCGAAGACCTACGCCGACCTGCTGTCGGCCGCCGGCAAGCTCAAGGCCAACGGGATCACGCCGTTCGTCACCGCCGGAGTGCACGACTCGATCGGCCCGCTGTGGGCCGGCATCCTCGCCACCGAGGTCTACGCCAAGAATCCGAACTGGATGCACGACCGCCGAGCCGGCAAGGTGAAATTCTGCGACGCGGAGTTCAAATCCGGCGCGGCGAAGCTGGCCGAGCTGGCCCGGCAGGGCTACATCGATCCCAAGGACGTCTCGCGCGATTACGCCGCCGGGCAACAGGCGTTCCTGGACGGCAAGGGCGCGATGTACGCGATGGGCAACTGGCTCGCCGGTGAGCTCGACAAACCCACCACGAAGCTGCACGTCGGCCAGTTCGCCTGGCCCGCGGACGACGGCAAGGCCGTGATCCCGGCCTTCACCGGCGGCGGGCTGCTCGTCAGCGCCAAAGCCAAGAACCTCGAGGCGGCGAAGACCTTCGCGCTCGGCTTCCAGCTCGACAAGGGCAACCTCGACAACTCGGCCAAGGCCGACGGCCTCTTCCCGGCGATCAAGGGCTACACCCCGCCGTCCGACGTCGGCGCGGCCTACAAGCTGGGCTACGACTTGTACGCACAAGGCGTCGCGGCCAACGCAGTGGTTCCGGCGTTCGGCTTCGAGGCCGGCGACGACGGCATGCTGCCGGGCGTGACCGCGAAATGGGACTCCTCCGCGGTCGACCTCGTCACCGGGAAGAAGACCCCCGACCAGGTATGCGCGTTCCTCGACGCCGAATGGGCGAAGGCGGCAACCTGACCATGAGCGCATCCGTGTCCCGCCGTCCGGTCCTCGGGCGGCGGGTCTGGCACTTCCTCTCGTTCGGCGGTCCCGGCACCGCCGTCTACGTGTGCTTCGTGCTCGCCCCGATCCTGATCAGCTTGGGCTACAGCCTGACCAACTACAACCCGTTCCGCGACGAGACCCACTTCGTCGGCCTGGACAACTACCGGGTGCTGCTGACCGACGAGGAGTTCCTCACCTCGCTGAAGGTGACCAGCATCCTCACCGCCATCGTGGTGATCGTCCCGAACGTAGCCGGCCTGGCCATCGCCGTGCTGCTGGATCGTCAGAGCTGGTACTTCTCCAGCCTGCGTACGGTCTTCTTCGTCCCGGTCGTGCTCAGCTCGGTCGTCGTCAGCGTCATCTGGACCCGGCTGCTGGACAACGACGGGCTGATCAACCAGACGCTTCGCGCACTCGGCGTCGACGAGCCGCCCGGGTGGCTGTCCGATCCGGACTACGCGCTCTATTCGCTCGGCGGCATCCTGTCGTGGCAGATGCTCGGCTTCTGCGTTGTCATCTACCTGGCCGGGCTTCAGCACATCCCGCAGGAACTGCTGGAAGCCGCTGCGATCGACGGAGCCGGTCCAGTACGCCGCTTCAGCCGGATCACCTGGCCGCTGCTCGCCCCGGCGCTCACCATCAACACGGTGATCCTGCTGATCTCGGCCTTCAAGATCTTCGACCACGTCCAGATCATCACGCGCGGCGGACCGGGTACCGGAACCACCGCGACCATCGCCTACAACGTGCTGCAGACCGGCTTCGTCGCCAACCGGCAGGGCTTCGCGTCCGCGATGGCCATCCTCATGCTCGTCATCATCGCGGCTCTGTCCGGCGTCGCACTCAAGCTGCTCCAGCGCCGGGAGGTGGATCTGTGAGGAAGCTACTCGCCCTTCTGGTCGCGACGGTCTTCGCCGTGCCGCTCTATGTGGCCGTGGTGAACGTGTTCAAGGACGGGCCACAGATCTCGAAGTCACCCGCGTCGCTGCCGATCCCGCCGACGCTGGACAACATCCGCTCCGCCCTCGGTCGCTCCGATCGGCTCTTCTGGGTCAGCCTCACCAACAGCGTGATCGTCACGTCGCTGTCGATTGCCGTGCTCACCGTGCTGTCGGCGATGCTCGGCCACTACCTCGCGCGTACGCGGGGACGCTGGACGCGTGCCCTGACGCTGTTGCTGCTCAGCGGCCTGATGATCCCGCCCCAGGTGATCCTGATGCCGGTGACGCAGGTCCTTCGAGCCGTCGGGCTGATGACGACCGTGCCCGGCTTGGTCCTGTTCAACGTCGGCTACTACGTGCCCTTCGGCGTCTTCGTGTTCACCGGCTTCGTGCGGGCCATCCCCGTCGAACTGGAGGAGTCGGCGGCCCTCGACGGCGCCGGGCGAGGTCAGACCTTCTGGCGGATCGTCTTCCCGTTGATGCGCCCGGCGACCGCGAGCGTCCTCATCTTCCTCGGGGTCTGGATCTGGAACGACTTCATCGATCCGCTGATCATCCTGGGTCCGAGTCAGGGCACGACGGTGACGACGGGCATCTACCGCTCCATCGGCCAGTATCAGGTCGACTTCGGCGCCATGTTCGCCATGATGTTCCTCGCGACGCTGCCGGTGCTGATCTTCTTCCTGCTGTTGCAGCGTCATTTCGTGAAGGGTCTCACCGGAGGTGCCACCAAAGGCTAGAGCCTTGACGTGACATCGGACCAATCATACATTCAACAGGCCGCATATCCGCGCCATGCGGGAAAGTCCACCGTCATTCATCCAATGTCTGGACCCTTCCCAGGAGGTCGGAGATGAGACCGAGACGGCTGCTACGCGTGGCCCTGGCGATCACAGCGGGCGTACTGCTGGCGGGCGCGGTCGGCCAGCCCGCGTTCGCCGCCACCTACAACGTCAAGAACTACGGCGCGACCGGCAACGGCTCGACGAACGACTCGGCGGCGATCCAGAAGGCGATCGACGCCGCGGCCGCGGCGGGCGGCGGAATCGTGCAGTTCCCGTCCGGCACCTACAAATCGGCCAACACCATCCACCTGAAGAGCAACATCACCGTCCAACTGGACGCCGGCTCCACCGTCGTCGGCTCCAGCGCCGACGCCTACGACCCGCCCGAGCCGAACCAATGGGACGCGTACCAGGACTACGGGCACAGCCACTTCCACAACGCGATGTTCTACGGCGACCGGCTGAACAACATCGGATTCACCGGCACCGGCACCCTCGACGGCGGCGGCAACTTGATCACCGGCAACCCGGCCTCGGGTGAAGCCGACAAGATCATCTCCTTGACCCGCTGTGACGGACTGGTCCTGAACGACATCACTATGCGCCGTGGCGGGCACTTCGCGATCCTCACCAACAACTGCAACAACATCACCTCCGACCACCTGAAGATCTTCACCGCCACCGACCGGGACGCCTGGAACATCATCAGTGCCACCAACGTCACCATCACCAACGGCGACATCAACGGCAACGACGACGCGATCGTGTTCAAGAGCGACTACGCGCTCGGCGCCAAACTGCCCAACGGCCACGTACGCGTAACCGACACCCACGCCAGCGCCGGCTGCTGCAACGCGCTGATGTTCGGTTCCGAGACCTGCGGCGACTTCACTGACTACGTCTTCGAGCGGATCTCCATCACCGGCGCGAACAAATCCGGCCTGGGCATGGTGAGTATGGACGGCGCGAACATCACCGACGTCCACTACAAGGACATCACCATGAGCGGCGTCAGCTCGCCGATCATGCAGAAGATCGGCACCCGCAGACGCTGCGGCAACAGCCCCGGCGTCGGCCACATCAGCAACATCACCTACGAGAACGTGACCGGCGTCGGCAAGAGCAGCCCGGTCTACAGCCCGACGTTGTGGGGCGAGGCCGGCGGCAACCAGATCAGCAACGTCACCTTCACCAACGTGCACCTGACCCTTCCGGGTGGCAGCTCAGCCATCTCGACCGGCGTACCGAGCAACGATCCGAACAACTACAACCCGAACAGCATCGGGACGCGGCCCGCGTACGGGTGGTATGTCCACAACGCCACCAACATCTCGTTCATCGACAGCTCCGTCGACTTCCAGAGCAACGACAACCGCCCGGCCGTCATCGCCAATACCGCGAGCAACCTCAACTTCAGCAACTTCACCGCCGAACGCGGCACCGGCTCGGCGTACGACGTCGGTTTCCAGAGTGTCAGCGGCTACTGCGTGACCGGCCAGAACACGACCGGCGGCGCGCTACGGGTCAACGCCTCCAGCTCGACGGAGAACTGCGTGATCACTCCACCGCCCGGCCGCTACGAGGCCGAGGACGCGACCTACTCGCCGGGCGTCTTCGAGAACACGCACACCGGCTATAGCGGCACGGGCTACGTCAACAGCGACAACGTGCTCGGGGCATACGTGCAATGGAACGTCCCAGCCGATGCGGCAGGGCCGCACACCCTGAAGTTCCGGTACGCCAACGGCACGACAGCGGACCGGCCGATGGACATCACGGTCAACGGCACCACCGTCGCCACAGCGGTCTCCTTCCCACCGACCGCCAACTGGGACACCTGGGCGACCATCACGGTCACCACAGCGCTGGCCGCCGGCGCCAACACCGTCCGTGCCTCGGCGACCACCGCCGGCGGCGATCCCAACCTCGACTACGTAGACGTCGCGATCGCCGCTCCCCCGCCGACCCGATACGAAGCCGAGAACGCCGTCATATCCCAGGGAGTGGTGGAGGCCAACCATCTCGGCTTCAGCGGCACCGGCTTCGTGAACACCGACAACATCACGGGCAGCTACGTCGAGTGGACGGTGAACGCGACCACCGCCGGATCGGCGACGCTGCGAATCGCGTATGCGAATGGAACGACCGCCAGCCGACCCGCTGCGGTGTCGGTCAACGGAACCATCGTGGCGACACCGTCGTTCGCCGCGACGACGAACTGGGACACCTGGGCCACCGCCTCGGTGCCCGTCACTCTGGCCGCCGGAGCGAACACCGTCCGCGTGACCGCCACAACGTCCGGCGGCTGCGCCAACCTTGACTATCTAGACGTCTAGCGTCGCCTGCCCGCCGCATCGGCGGCGGGCAGGCACCGCCCGGCCAGCGGAGCTACGGTTCGCCCGGACCGCGCAGGTGCCGCCGCATGCCCGGTGGGGATCAGGTAGCCGGTTGGATCGCTTCGGCCTGCCGCAGCAGGTAGTCGCGCTCTGGGCCGCTAGCAGTCTGCCGCGCTGCGACCCGGTAGAGGTCGGCGGCGGTCGCGCGGTCTCCGGCGCGGTCGTGCAGGTGCGCTCGCGCTGCGGTCAGCCGGTGGTTGTCGCGCATGCGCGGGTCGCTGGACAACGGCTCCAGCAGGTCGAGCCCGGCCTGCGGTCCGTGCACCATCGCGGTGGCCACGGCCCGGTTGAGGGCCACCACCGGGTTGTCGTCCAGCCGTTGCAGCAGGTCGTAGAGGGTCAGAATGTGGGGCCAGTCCGTGTCGTCGGCGCTGGCGGCGTGGCAGTGCGCGGCCGCGATCGCGGCCTGGATTTGGTACGGGCCCGGCTGCCGTCGCGCCAAGGCCGCGGTCAGCAGAGTCGTGGCAGTGCCGATGGTGTGGTGATCCCACCGGCGTCGGTCTTGCCGATCCAGCGGGATGAGTTCGCCCCCGTCCCCGGTCCGGGCCGCCCGGCGAGCGTCGGTGAACATCAGCAGCGCCAGCAGACCAGCGGTTTCGGCATGGTCGGAACGGCTGTCATACAGCAGCCTCGCCACCCGGATCGCCTCGTGGGCCAGATCCCGGCGCTGCAGTGCCGGGCCGGAGCTGGCGGTATGCCCCTCGGTGAAGATCAGATAGATCACCTGCAGGACTACCGGCAGCCGCGCCGCCACGTCATCGTCGGTGGGCGGTTCGAAGGTGGCTCCGGCGTCCTTGATGCGCTGCTTGGCCCGGCTGATCCGCTGGGCCAGGGTCGTCTCGGGTAGCAGGAGCGCGCGGGCGATCTCGGTGGTCGTCAATCCGCCGACGGCGCGCAACGTGAGTGGAATCTGTGCTGCCGGGGCCAACGCGGGATGGCAGCACATCATGAGCAGCGCGACCGTGTCGTCGGCGTCCGGCGAGTCATCGGCGTCGGCCGGCGGGGCCAGCCACTGCCCGCCTGGCGTCTGCGCGGCCAGCGCCACCTCGCGCCGGATGCGCGACTCCTCACTGCGCAGGTGGTCGATCAGGCGGCGGGACGCGACCTGGATCAGCCAGCCGCGTGGGTTGTCGGGCACTCCCTGATGCGGCCACTGCGTGGCGGCGGCCAGCAGTGCTTCCTGCGTGGCGTCCTCCGCCTCGCCGAAGTGCCCGTAGCGGCGTACCACGGCCGCCAGCACCTGCGGCGTGAGATCGCGCAGCAGATCGGCGATCATCCGTGGACGGGCCGTAGTTCGACACGAGACGACACGACGCCGGCGAACCGGGCCGCCAGTGCCACTGCCCGCTCGTGGTCGGCGACGTCGACGATGCCGAAGCCCGCCAGGAACTCCTTCGTCTCGGCATAGGGCCCGTCGGACACAACCGGGCTGCCCGTGCGGACGTCGACGGTCTGTGCGCGGTCCGGCTCGGACAGGCCGAAGGCGGCCACGAGTTCACCGGTGGCGGACAGTTCCTCCTGCAGCGCCTGCATCGCCGCGAAATGGGCAGCGATCTGCTCCGGCGACATCGCGTCCGGCCCGGCGCCAGCCAGCGCGTCCCAGTCCGACGAGCCACCGTACGTCATGATCATGTATTTCATGCGGTCCCTCCACTCTGGCCGGATGCCACCTTGATACCAGATCGAGGGCGCTGCGGAGCGACCGAAAAAGATCTCCAAAAAAGTTGCCGAGGTCTGTCGAGGACTCCGTATCGGCTCCGACGTCCCAGGCGCAAGAGGCAAACGAGCTTCGGAGGAACCCATGAACGTCACCATCGACAACTCCGCCGACGCGCCCGGCCGGTCGCCGCGCCGCGTCGCGACCATCGTCCGCGCCACGATCCAGGTGCTGCTCGCGCTGCAGATCGCCATCGGCGGCGTCCTGAAACTGGCCGGCGATCCGACGATGATCGACCTGTTCACCGACATCGGCTGGGGCCAGTGGCTGCGCCTGTTCGTGGGCGTATGCGAGGTGGCGGGCGCGATCGCGCTGCTGATCCCACGCCTGGCCGCACTGGCCGCCGTCGCACTGACCGCGCTGCTGGCCGGCGCCGTCATCACCAACGTCGCGATCGGCGCCAACCCGGCCGTGCCGGCGGTCTTCGGGCTGATCGCGGCCGGCCTGGCAATCAGCCTGCGCCACCGGCTGCCCCGGCTCACCCGCAACCACTGACCACATCGACCGCACCCAGAGAGGCCACGACCATGACCGAGCAGGTTCTCGACACCGCCCAGCCCACCTCCGCCACGCCACACCCGGCCCTCAAGACCCTGGACACGCTGGTCGGCACCTGGACGATCAGCGGACCGGGCCACGACGGCACCGTGACCTACGAATGGATGCCCGGCGGCCACTTTCTCATCCAGCACATGCACCTGATCCAGGACGGCCACGTCACCCACGGCGTCGAATACATCGGATACGACGCCGACAGCGGCACTCTGCGCTCGCACTACTTCGGCAGCAGCGGCGACCTGCTGGAATACACCTACGACATCACCGGCCGCGAGCTGACCATCTGGTTCGGCCAGCCCGGCTCCCCCGCGTACTACCGCGGCGCCTTCGACGAATCCGGCGACAGCGCCGCCGGCGCCTGGACCTGGCCGGGCGGCGGCTACGAATCCACGATGACCCGAGCGAACGCCTGAAGGAGCGCAGCGCCTCGGCCGGCACTCCGATGAGGGCCGGCCGAGGTGATCTGTCATCGGCTGCCAGCGCAGCCAGGCGAGGGTTACGCTAACCCAACCCATCGACCTTCTGCGATCTTAGGGGCTGCCAATGAGCTCATCGAGACGCGCGCTCATCGTATTCGCTGCTGGGGCGATCGCGGCGTTGATCATCTGTGGCTGGTTCGTCGTTGTCCGGCACAACGCCCTGTCACCCCTGCTGTGCTTCGCCCCAGCGGACCAGGCAGAAATGATCGACACGTTCCAAGAGGATCCGCTATACGCGGTGACACCACCCGATGGCCGTCTGACCGAGGAGGAGGCGAAAACTCACGAGTGCGACGCCGAGCAAGGCGGCTCTCCCCTGGGCCCCCAGTTCGCCGAGGTGCACCGGAGGTTCACAACGCCGCAGGTCTACGGCGCGACGCAATTGCAGCAGACGTTCGGTCCAGCTGCGGAGGCCGCCGGTTGGCAGGAAATGAACCGAGGCGGCGAACCCGCCGCAGGCACCGTCCACTTCTGCAAGCGGATCGGCGACCGAGCCGCCCACGCAGGCGTATACGCACACAGCGGTCCAGTCGGGCCGGAACTGGAGCTCGTTCTCAGCGCCGACGCGGTCGGATCGACATGCGACTCCCCCACTCCCGCCCCGTCACCGTCCATCCGCTGACAGGGCTCTTCAGCCGAGGCTCTCGATGACGGTTGGGGTGCGCGCGCTTCTGTCGCATTCGGACACAATGGTCAGACCAGCGTAGATCAACCAGACTATGGGCCACCCCGTCAATCCTCGCCGAGCGCCTCGGCGATCGTGGCGTCCCAGGGGTGCGGCTGATTCCATGGCGGAGCAAGGCGGGGGCGCAGCCATGACAACTGCTCTCGGCTCAAAAAGGGGACCGCGTCGACGAAGTCGGCTTGATCCTTCTCCCGGTTGTCCCTTGCCTTCAAGAGAAGCACGATCTCCGGCGTGAGGTAGGGAGTACCACTCGGGCTTTGCCGAGTGAGGTTGGCCAATGGCCATCGAACCTTCCTCCCTCGATGGAAGATCCAGTCCGAGTCGTCGCTCAAGGCGAAGAGCACCTGAATGTCTCCACAGCCTGGCGGCAGGTTTCTGGTGAACTCGACGGTCATTCGGCCCGGTTCGATGTCGAATCCCCGTTCCGCGGGCCGGCGCTCCTTCGTTGGCCCGTCGATGACCATCGGCTCGAATGGGCGCATTCGGTCAACGAAATGGTCAAAGTCGGCGGCCAGGAGGAGCACGTCGAGGTCGGAATGGTCCCTGCGTACTTCACCGACGAGGAAGTCGACCGCCCACCCTCCGGCGATCCAGCGGTGCCGCTCGTACCGAGTGAACAACTCTCGGAAAGGCACAATCTGCGGGTGTTCGTCGGGATGCATAGTTCAGTCCTTTCCGTGGCATCGGTTGAGGACGTTGATCAACACCGACGACACCGGGATGCGGTGGCCTGCCATCCCCAGCTGCGGCGGCTCGGGGCGCAGATCCAAAGCGGTGGACAACAACACCGTGACGACACCCGGCGTGTCCTGGCGGAGGAACACGCACTGGTGCACCCGATGGATCCAGCCGATGTCGCGGCATGAGGCGTTCGCACGCTGCCGATGCCAGCCCCGGCCTTCCAGATGACGCCAGAGACGGGCGCTCAACTCACCGACCGGGACGCTATCCGGCGTCACGAGCAGGTACGTGACGCTACATGCCTCGCTCCCGCAATTTTGGGTGCGGCTCACCAGCGTCAGGTCCTTGGGCAGCGGGAGCACCTTCGTCTCATCCGGGCGTTCGTGGCCGATGCCGAAAACGACTGCCGCGACGAACAGGAAAGTCAGGCCCAGCGCCGACGCGAGCAGAGTGCGGAACCCGATCACGGCCTGCGTCACCGGTCGCCTTTGCCGCCAGATCAGCTGATCGAGCCAAGCGAGCACACCCAGCACCAGCAGGGCGAGGAACGGGAAGACCGACACGACTTCCTGGTCGCTGGGCAACGGATCCGACACCACCCAGCCCCGGGTGATCGCTACCGCCGTCGCCGGCACTGCCGCAACCGCACAACCTCCCACGATCCACAGCGACCACCGACCCCGTGTCATGCTGCGGACACTAGTACGGCAGCCACTGACCCGACGGCCGCACGCGCACTGGCCGACCGACCCGGACACCATTCCATCGACGTCGATATCGGGAAGTCTTCGCTGATTCGGCGGCTATTGCGCGATGTAGTCACTGCCGTTCCAGTGGTAGCTCGTGTGATGAATGGTGCCGCCGGCGCAGTCTGGTTCGCAGTCGTTGAGCGCGGAATCGATCTCGAAGCGTCCGTCGTGATCGGTGTCGACGACGGTGGCGCTGTAGAACCGTTGGGCGTACTCGCCCGGGGCTGGCAGCGTCTCGTAGGTGTCGAAGCCGGCCGGGCTCGGGCTGAGGATGATGACGCCGTTGAGCCGCCCGGGATCGTAGTCGAGGAAGATGTGCCCGGTGTTGTCGCGGGACGGGCTATGCGGAGCGAGGCGGTACCAGGGGCCCGCCCGGTGTTGCCAGCGCACCTTTCCACTCCCGTCGATCACGGTGATGTACGCCTCGGCCGTCCCCACCTCGTTCGGCATCGTGGTGAACAGCAGGCTGTGGCCCCACACAGGATGGTCGAACCACACGTGGCCGGTCACCTTGCACGCGGCCGAGCAGGCGCCGAGTCGGCGGAGCTGGTCGCCGGACGGGACGGCGGCGTACCCGGCCAGTGTGCGGATCTCGTCGGCGACGACGCGCGCGGCCTTCGGGTCGCCCCAGTCACCGGGAAGGAAGTCGGCGAACTTGAGCAGATAGTCGGCCGGACAGGTCTTCATCGGCTGGATCGCCGTGCGGGCGGACGAGCGCCATTGGGAGAACTGCCACAGCTCCTTGCTCTTGTCGGCGAACGTGTCCTGCAGGGCCAGGTTGCGGTACAGGCGGTTGGAGTCGGCGTCGCGGTCGGCGCACGTCGGCTTCCATTCGCCGAGCTTCTGGGGCTTTCCGTCGCCGCGCACGCTGAACATCAGCGGCCCGACGAGAGCGTCCGCGATCTGGTCGGACAGGTAGAACAGCAGATCGGCGTACGCGAGGATTTTGCAGGCCTGGGCGAGCTGGTGGATCATGCGGTCGCCGCGGGCGATGGTCTGCGCGGTGATGCCGGGCTTGCTGCGGATGATCTGCTGTTCCAGGGATTCCAAGCGCGCGCCGAACTCGCTGTCGGGCCGCACGATCTCGGCTGCACAGCCGGTGATCGCGTGCACCACCGCCCGGGCGATCGCGTCGACCTTCAGCTCCGGCCGGTCGAGGGCCTGCTTACCACCGCATTCGAACAGCACCTGCAGCAGCGCGTTGACCAACGGGTTGTCGCTGCCGCCGACGGGAATCTGGTCGAACACGTACGCGACCGCATCAGTGAGGATCGTCCGGAAGTCGACGACGCCGGTGGCGGTCTGCATCTGGCTGCCCGCTCCCGCCGGACGCCCGATGCCGACGGCGACCTCGTGCGTGGGTGGCAGCAGATAGCTGGTGTCGGTGTCGAAGACGTCGTGGGCGGTGCGGTAGATGACCGCCTTGGCGCCGAACTCCTCCGATCCGGCCCAGGTCCACGCCCAGGCGGCGTCCTTCGGGGTGAGGACGAGACGCTGGGTGAACGACCGGTTGTTGGCCACCCGGGCGGTGACGATCTCGTCCCGGTCCGGCTCGAAGCACACCCTGAGCGACGCAGCAGAGAGGTCCTCGTCCGGGTCGACCACACCGCGTACCCAGCCCGGCAGCGGTTTGCCGTTGCAGTGCGGCGCGTCGACGCGTTTGCCGGCCAGCTGCCCGGTCCATTGGCTGGCGCTGGCGGCCCAGTCCCAGAAGGAGAACTCGCTGACGGTGGCGGACAGCGTGTCGCCGTCGACGGTCAACGTCGGTCCGGCGACTTTCCACATCCGGCTGTCGGGGTCCCACTTCGTCAGGACCGTCGCCGCTCGCTGGCGGGCGGTCAACGTCGGGGTCTTCCACCGTATGGTCGCGGGCTTGGCGAGGGGCTGGCTGTGCTCGACGCCGATCGGCTGGCCGAAGATCTCGCCGTCGTGCTCGCCGATCGGCTCGGCCGGCAAGACGGTGACGGAGACGCCGCTGGCGACGGCTCCGGCCGGAATGGTGATCGTAACGTCGCCTGTCTCGACCGTCCCGCCCTCCGGGCCGATCTTCGTCGGCTTGCCGGTCACCTTCGGGGCCGGATCGGACGTCTCGTGCCCGCTGTCGCGGTGGATCCACCACCAGCCGCCCACACCACCGGCGGCGAGCACGGCCAGCACCGTCACGAGGATCACAACCTGCTTGGTACGCACACGTCCTCCAGCCGAGCCGTCCGCTGCTTGGTGCGTCCATCGGAGGCATGGCCGCCCGGAAGATCACACCGCACCGCCGAGGCTAGGGACGCGGACCCTGCGGGTGCCTCCCCCGCAGGTACCACGCTGGCGACGGAAACCAGACATTTGGCCGCGTGTCAGCGTGGGCCGAGGGCGCTGGGACACCGCGAGATTCATCAGTACTCGGTGCCCCCCACATGGCACGAGGTGTGCGGCGGTCGAGCGGTGCTGGTGAAAAGGCGTGGCTGCCAGGCGGTCGCGATGTGACAATCAGCCCGCACCTTGATCAACATTTGCGTCCCGGAGGTCCGCTTGGAGATCGCCCCGCTGCTGCCGATGATCACGCCTCGGTTGACGCTGCGCCTGTTCACGCCTGACGATGCCGAGGACCTGTACGCCTACCAGAGCCTGCCGAGCGTGGCGCGCTACTTGTACCGGCCGGCGCACACGCGTGAGCGCAGCGAGCAGGTTGCGGCCGAGCGCGCGGCGCACTCGGTTTGGTCGGCCGACGGGGACAAGCTGGCGCTTGCCGTGTGCCGACGCGATGAGCCCGGCGTCATCGGTGAGGTGAGCATCACCATGGCCAGTGCGCGCGCCGCCCAGGCCGAGATCGGCTGGACTGTCCACCCACGGCACCAGGGGCACGGCTACGCGACCGAGGCGGCTGCGGCGCTCGCCGGGTTCGCCTTCGACACGCTGGGCGTGCACCGGCTCTACGCACGGCTGGATGTGGAGAACACCGGGTCGATACGAGTCTGTGAGCGCCTCGGGATGCGCCGGGAGGCGCATCTGGTCGAGAACGACCTCGACGGGGATCGCTGGGGCAGCGAGTACATCTACGCAGCGCTGGCCGCGGACCTGGGCGGGCAATCAGGCAGTTGAGCCCGGAAGCCGTTCCGGATCAGCAGAACCATCCGTCCTGCACCCAGCCGTGCCGATTGATGTACCCGTAGGCAAAGCCGTAGATGTAGCCGCCGGAACGCGGTCCTTCGACGAGGAAGGTCTGACCGCTGTAGAGGGTCCCCATCCACGCGCCGCCAGGGTCGGTGCGGACATAGAGCGTTTGCGCGCACACGGTTTCGCGTACGCCGATGGTGCCGTTCGCGGCGTGCGCGGGCGAGACGGCGCCGAGAACCGTCAGCAGTGTTGCGGCGATGATCGCCGATGCGGTCTTGGCGGCTTTCACCACGAGTCGTAGCCTCCGATGCATTCCAGGCGCATGTATCCCCAGTCGTTGGGGCCGAAGTCGAAGGTGGCCGCCCAGCCGTTGTAGACCGGGTGCACGCCGGGGGTGTGGCCGATCTTGTCCCCGTAGTACAGGATCCGCTTGAGCCCGGACGGTCCCGACGCCGAGTCGTAGTTGGCGTAGAAGCTTGCGGACTGGCAGATGTTGATGGCGTGCCGCGGCACCACGACCGCGTCCGCAGGAGTTCCGGCGGTGAGGATGGCGACGGCGGCGGTGGCGGCGACAACTCTCGCTCTGATCGACATATTTCCTTCAATCGCTTGAGGTTGTGCCGGGACGGTAGCAGCGGGCGGACAGCTCACGCAAGGTCGACATCCGTGCCCGAAATCTGCGCCGTCGGCCGGTCACCAGGACTGGACGGTGCGCGGCTGGACCGGCGAGCAGTCCATGACCTGCGAAATCACCGACGAAGGTCATTTCCGGACGCGGAACCGCAGATGTGTGACCTGCTCGGATGCGAGCAATCTGGTTCGTTCCAGCTCGATGTGCTGGGTTCCCAGCCGGTCGAACAGCCGGACGCCCGCGCCGAGCAGGACGGGCACGAGCTGGATCTGAACCTCGTCGACCAGCCCGGCGCTGAGGAACTGTTGCGCGGTATGCGCTCCGCCCATGATGAGGACGTTCTTGCCGGCTGCTGCCGCTCGCGCCTGCTCAAGCGCACGGCCGACTCCGTCGGTGACGAAGGTGAACGCCGCGGATTTCATGGGCAGCCGTTCGCGTGGCTCATGGGTGAGCACGAAGCAGGGTACGGGGAACGGAGTGTCCTGCCACAGGTCCACGCCCACGTCGAACGTTCGCCTGCCCACCACGACCGCTCCGGTCGAGTCGGACAGTTCCCGAGCCACGCGGGCGTCCACCTCGGAGTCGCCGGTGAACAGCCATTCGTGGAGCCGCTCGCCGCCCTCGCCCATCGGCCGTTCGACAGCGACGCCGGGTCCGGCGCTGTAGCCGTCCAGCGACACGCTCATGTTGAGCACGATGCTTCCCATCACTTCTCCCGCTTCGTCGTCCATCGTCAATGCTTGGCGAGTTCGGCCCGTCAACAGGCGGCGACCGGCGCGGTCCGCCGGCCGAGCCGGGCCGGAAGGAGACCGGCGAACAGCAGCACGGCGGTGAGCAGGAACCCCGCCGAGTAGCCGACCGCCCCGGCGACCAGGCCGAACCCGACCGCGCCGACGCCCATCCCGCCGTCGTAGGCGAGGTTCCACAGCGCGCTCACCGAACCGAAGTCGGACCGCCGGGCGCGTTCGAACATGAGGGACAGGGTGACGTTCTGCGCCGCGCCGAACCCGGCGCCGAACAGGCACATCCCGGCGACCACCGCCACCGGACTGTCCACCCAGATGAGGGTGAACGTGCCGGCCGCGGCTGCGAGGAGCGCGGGGACGAGCAGGCGGGCACAGCCGTGGCGGTCGCCGTATCGGCCCGCGCCCCACCGTGCGAGCGCGGTCGCGCCCGACTGCACCAGCAGCGCGAACGCGGCGACCTCACCCGAGCCGTCGGGCACCGCGAGCGGCAGGAAGGTGAGCAGGATGCCGGCCGCCACCGTCACCGTGGCGAAGCTGACCGCCGGGCCGGCCACGCCGTTGGTGCGAAGGGCAGCGAGCACCCGCCCTTGCTGCTCGGTCTGAGCCGACCGGGCGGGCAGGCCGGGTACGGCGAGCAGCGCGAGCAGCGCCATCGCCGCCCCGGTGACGAAGACCGGTCCGTAGCCGACGTTGTCGGCCAGCCACAGGCCCGACGGCAGGCAGGCGATGCCCGGGACCGCGCTGACCACGCCGTACAAGCCCAGCCCTTCACCACGCCGATCGGCCGGCACGAGTTCGGCGACCAAAGCGGCGCCGGCGACCACGATGATCCCGAGACCTGCCCCGCGCAGAAGGCAGACGCCCAGCACCCACGTGAGCCCGGACGATACCGTCAGGACCAGCGCCGGAGCACCGAGCAGGACCAGGCCCGCCGCCATGACCGTGCGGTATCCGTACCGGCGCAGCAGGCCCGGCACCGCGAACTCGGTCAGCACGGTCCCCAGCATCAACGCGCCGGTGCACAGCCCCGCGCTGCCCAGGCCACCGGACTCGGCGGTGGCAGTGAACATGGGGACGACCGGCATCAGGAGGAAGAAACTCCCGAGCGAACCCAGCGATGTGATCAGCAGCAGGATCATGGGGTACGTCAGGATCGGCCGCTTCCCCACGCGGTCTTCACGACGAGTATCGGACCCGTGCACCTGGTTTTCCATGAGCCGACCGTAGAAGGCCGACCGGTCCAGCGGTAAGGTCCAGTTTCATGCCGATCGAGTGGACCGGTTCGGGACCGGACCTCCTGCTGCAGGTCGACCGGAATCAGCCCGAACCCTTGCGCGACCAACTCGAACGCGCACTGCGGGAAAGCATCCGCACCGGCCGGCTGGCCACCGGGGAACGACTGCCGTCGTCCCGCGCCCTGGCCCGCGATCTCGGGATCTCCCGCGGCCTGGTGACCGAGTGCTATGCGCAGCTGCAAGCAGAGGGCTACCTGGTCACCCGCGGCGGCTCCGCCACCCGGGTAGCCGCCGCAGCGCACCTGCCGGCAGCCGCATCGCCGACCCCTGCCGCCACCCAGCCCTTCCGCGTCGACTTCCGGCCCGGGATACCCGACCTGTCGAGCTTTCCACGGGAGCAGTGGAGTCGCGCCTTGCGCCGCGCCTGCCGTGACGCCCCCAACGAGCTGCTCGCCTGCCGCGACGCGTACGGCGATCCGACCCTGCGCGACGTGCTGGCCGCCTACCTGCGGCGAGTCCGCGGCGCCGCCACCGACCCAGGCCACACCGTCATCTGCGCCGGGTACGCCCAAGGCCTCCAGCTCGTCCTGCGGGCGCTGATCGACGAAGGCGTACGCGTCGTGGCCTTCGAGGATCCCGGCGATCCGGACCAGCGCGCTGTCGCGACGATGTTGGGCCTCGACGTCGTCGCGGTCCCGGTCGACGAACGCGGCGTCGACGTCGTTGCGCTCGCCGCCACCGATGCGCGCACCGTCGTGCTGACCCCTACCCACCAGTCTCCCACCGGCGTCCTGCTCGCCCCCGACCGGCGGCAAGCCCTCATCGCCTGGGCCACCGCCCGGAGCGCCACCGTCATCGAGGACGACTACGACGCCGAGTTCCGTTACGACCGCGCACCCGTCGGCGCGTTGCAGGGTCTGGCCCCGAACCAGGTGGCGCTCATCGGCTCCGTCAGCAAATCACTCGCACCGGCGCTGCGGCTCGGCTGGATTCTCAGCCCACCCCACCTGGCTCCTGCTGTCGCCCACTACAAGGAACTCGCCGACCGCGGCTCCCCCGCCATCGACCAGCTCGCGCTGGCCGACCTGCTCGAGTCCGGCCAATACGACCGGCATCTGCGCCACGTGCGGCAGCGCTACGCCGCCCGGCGTACGGCCCTGGTCGAAGCGATCGAACGGCACGCGCCCGCCGTCGACCTGCGCGGGCTGGCCGCCGGGTTCCACACCGTCGCTCACCTGCCCGTCGACGCCGACGAGCAGGACATCATCGCGGCCGGTCGCCGCCGGTCCGTGGGACTGTACGGAATGAGCGCCTACCGCTTCGACCACAATCGACGGCCCGCGCAACTCGTCCTCGGATTCGGCAACCTCACCCCGGCCGCGATCGGCGACGGCATCGAGTCCATCGCCGACCTCCTCCAGCCGTCCTGAACGGCCGCCGGAGGCGTCGTAGCGGCTGCGTATGATCGCGGCGTGAGGGAGCACGTCGTCGTGACGGTCGCGTACGACCACGCCGAACTGCTCGACATCGCCTGCGTCACCACCGCGCTCGCCATGGCCAACCAGCTGGGCGCCCGGACACCGTATCGGCAGCTGATCGCCACTCCGGGCGGTCGATCCATCGAGCTGCACTCCGGTCTGGCGTTGACCGGCCAGCAGTCGCTGGAACGGCTCACCGGCCCGCTGGATACGTTGATCGTCAGCGGCGGGCTGGGGCACGAGCAGGCCGCGGCCGACGCCCGGCTGGTCGGGCACGTCCGCAGGCTGGCCCAGCAGAGCCGCCGGGTCGCGTCGGTCTGCACCGGCGCCCACGTGCTCGCCGCTGCCGGGCTGCTCGACGGCCGGCGGGCGACCACCCATTGGGGGTTCGCCGCGCAGCTGGCCGCGCGGTATCCCCAGGTGACGGTTGACCCGGCTCCGATCTACATCCGCGACGGCGACGTCTGCACCGCCGCCGGGGTCACCAGCGCTCTCGACATGACGCTCGCTTTCATCGAGGAAGACCACGGCGCCGAGGTCGCCCGGACCGTCTCGCGCCATCTGGTCACCTACCTCCAGCGTCCCGGCAACCAGGCGCAGATGAGCATCTTCACCGCGGCCCCGCCAGCCGGTGACCAGCTGGTACGCCGAATCGCCGACCACGTCGCGAGCAACCTGGCCGGCGACCTGTCCATCGCCGGGCTGGCGGCGTACGCGGGCGTCAGCGAACGGCACCTCAACCGCCTGTTCACCGAGCACACCGGACTGACACCCGGCCGCTACGTACGCCGTGTCCGCACCGAGGCGGCCGCCAACCTGCTCACCTCCACCGCGTTGCCGCTGACCGCCGTCGCCCGGCGCTGCGGCTTCGGCTCGGCCGAAACCCTGCGGCTGGCGTTCGCCCATCGCTACGGCGTTTCCCCGGCGCACTTCCGCGCGACGCAGACCACCACGCGCTGACCGACGACGGGTACGCCGCCACGCGTACCAAAATTCTGGACATCGAAGCGCCAGGGCCTCGACGCGTGCCGCGGACGGCTGCCACCGTGGCGCGCATGAAGAACCTGCGACATCGCTGGCCGGCCGTGGTGGGCCTGGCCGCCGCCGTCTTCCAGCTCGTGACGGGCGTGCAGCGGGACACCGTGGCCGTGACCTTGAGCGTCGCTTTGCTGTGTTACCTGGGTGCGGCCGCGTTGGCCCGGCCGTGGGTGGCGTGGGCGGGGATCCTGGGCGGCAGCGCGGTCGTGGTCGTCACCGAGCTGGCCGGGTTCCCCTGGTGGGCGGGCATTGGCCTCGCCGCGCTGCTGCTCGTCGCGATCGGCTTGGTGGCCGGTGTTCCTCGTGGCCCGCTGGCTTGGCAGGCGGCCGCGTTCCTGGGTTACGGGGGTCTGGTCTGGGCCGCCCTGTCTCTGTCACCGCGGTTGGGCCTGCTGCTCGCGGGCATCGCGCTGGCCGCGCACGCGGTCTGGGACGTGATCCACTATCGACGCGATCAGGTCGTGGCCAGGTCGCTCGCCGAGTTCTGCATTCTGCTCGACGTTCCGCTGGGCGTCGGCGCCATGGTCCTGGCGATCACCGGTGACGGCGCCTACCTACCCAGATAACCAAGTCGATGATTGAGGGAATATGGGGATCCGTTCCCCATATTCCCGCGTCCCACCCGGCGCGACCATGGGTTTCCTGCGGCGATCGCCGCAGCCGAAGCCACAGCGTCGTCGGGAGCGGGCATGCCGAACACCACGCCACAGCACGTCATCTCGCTGGGCCTGCCGTGGGAACGCGGCGACCGGCCGGCGCTCACCGGACCGTGGTGGGCGCGGGGACTGTGGCTGGGCGAACGACTTCAGCCGGACCTGCCCCAGACCGCAGGGATCGCGCCTCCATGGGCCGACCGGCGGCTACGCCAGTGGCAGGACGCCTACCCCGAGCTGGTGGCCGACGCCACCGTCGCCCACCGCACGGCCTTCGGCATCACGGCCGAGGACCTTCGCACGCTGGTCGCCGAGGACTCCGCCGCCCTCGCCGGTCGCGTGACCAAACCCGGCTGGGCGGCCACCGCGGAAAGAATCGCCGCCGGACTCGCAGACCGGCAGACCGCGACCCCGGAAACCGGCGACTGGCAGGCCGGGTTCGCGGCGATCGTGGAACCCTTCGTCAACGACGCGCTCTCGCGTCTGGCAGAGCATCCAGCGCTCTGCGGCGCCACACCGGCCGTCGACACGGACCGGGTGCTGGCCGCGCTGCGCGCCAGCCTCACCGCGCACCTCGTCCGGGCAGCGGGGCGAACGCTCGTCCTGGAACTGAACGTGATGCGGGTGGCGGGACGCCTCGACGGCGACACCGCAGCCGCACGCTTCTGGTCCTTCGTCCGGCTGATGCGACAGCCCGACGGGTTCGCCGACCTGCTCGACGAGTACGCCGTCCTGACGCGCATGCTCGTCGAGAGCGCCGAGCGAGCCATCGCCGCGTACGCCGAGTTCCTCGACCGGTTCACCGCCGACCGTGCGCTCATCGTCGCCGACTTGTTCGACGGCGTCGACCCGGGCCGGCTGACCGACGTCCACATGGGCAGCGGCGACGTGCACGACGGCGGCCGCTCGGTGGGGCTGCTGACCTTCGAAACCGAAGCCCGGGCGGTCTACAAACCACGCCCGATGGCCATCCATCGCCATTTCAACGACGTGCTCGCCTGGTACGCCGATCGGATGCCCAGCGCCGACCTGTACCGGCTCAAGGTCGTCGACCGCGACACGTACGGCTGGACGGAGTTCGTCGCACCACAGCCATGCACCACACCCGACGACGCGGACCGCTATTTCCATCGGCTCGGCGCACTCCTGGCCTTGCTGCACGGTCTGGCAGCCACCGACTTTCACTACGAGAACCTGATCGCCGTCGCCGACCAGCCGGTGCCGGTGGACCTGGAGTCGCTGTTCCATGTGGACCTGCCGCACGCGTCGGGCAGCGAACTCGCCGACGGCGACCCGGCCGGGCGGGCATTGCGTGGCTCGGTCCAGCGGGTCGGGTTGCTCCCGGCGGTCCTGGTCGGCGAGGCCGGTGTGCTCGACGTCGGCGGCATGGGCGCCGACAAGGACACGCCGCTGCCGTTCAAACTGGCGGACTGGGACGACGCCGGCACCGACGAGATGCGGCTGGTACGCGTGCAGCGAGCCTTTCCGGGAAGCCAGAACCGGCCGGCATTGGCCGGGCGTGACCTCGACCCGGCCGACCACCGCGTGCCGCTGATCGAAGGCTTCCGCGCCGGATACGAGACGCTGCTGGCCCACCGCGACGAACTGCTCGCCGCCGACGGGCTGCTGGCGCGATTCGCCGACGACCACACCCGGTTCATCGCGCGGGCGACACGCATCTATGCCACGATCCTGTCCGAATCGACCCACCCGAACGTGTGCCGTGACGCGCTCGACCGCGACCGGGTCTTCGGCCTGCTCGGCGCGCTCGCATCCGGCGACGACGCCCGGCTGGCGCTGACCGCCGACGAGTGGCGTGACATGTGGGCGGGCGACGTGCCGCTGTTCAGTTCGCGTGCGGACTCCCGCGACGTCTGGACGACCGGCGGCCGGCGGCTGTCCGGGCTGCTCGGCGAGAGCGGCCTGGACCGGGCGACGGCCACGCTGGCCGAGCTCAGCCCAGCCGACCTCGCCGAGCAGGAATGGATCATCAACGCGACGCTGGCCACCCGAAGCGCCGGCGTGCAGGTGGCCGAGCGTGTGGCGCCCGCAGCCTCCGACGCCGCCGCAACGGCGCTCGCGTCACGTGCGCTGACCCAGGCTGTCTCCGTCGGCCAGCACCTGGAACGCATCGCGTACCGCGACGGCGGCCGGGTCGGCTGGCTCGGCCTCGAGCTGACCGGCGAGGTCCACTGGTCGGTCAGCCCGCTGCGCGCCGACCTCTACAACGGGTATCCGGGTGTGGCGTTGTTCTTCGCCCAGCTCGCACAGGTCACCGGCGAACGCCGCTACGCCGACCTGACGCGCGCCGTCATGGCACCGTTCGGCGCCCACGCCGACTTCGCGATCGCCCAGGCACGACGGGTCGGCGGGCCGGTGGCCGCGGCGCAGATCGGCGGCGCGTTCTCCGGTCTCGTCGGCATGGCGTACGCGGTGGACAGCGCAGCAGTGCTCCTTGGCGAGCCCGAACTCACCGCGCCGGTCGACCGGCTGCTGACCGCGGCGACGACGCTGATCTCGCAGGACACCGCGTACGACGTCATCTCCGGTGCCGCCGGATGCCTGGCCGCCGCCGAGGCGCTCGTCGAGCGTCACGACACCGCCGGCGACCTGGCACGGGCCTGCGTACAGGTCCTCGTCACCAAAGCCGTGCCGATGCCCGGCGGTGTGGCCTGGCCCGGCACGCTGCCGGCTGACCAACCGCTGCTGGGCTTCTCCCACGGCGCCGGCGGGATCGGCTGGGCACTGCTGCGCCATGCGGCCCGCACCGGCGACGAGCAGGCGCTGTCGACCGGGTACGCCGCGATGGCGTACGAGAGCGGCGAGTTCCGCGACGACATCCAGAACTGGCCCGACTACCGGCAGCTGCCGTCACGCCCCTGGGTGCAGGCCCCGGCAGCGGACGCGGTCGCGCACATGCACGCGTGGTGCCATGGCGCTCCCGGGATCGGGCTTGCCCGCGTCGGCATACCGGCCGCGGTGCATACCCCGCAGGTGGGCGACGACCTGCGGCGCGCAGTCGAGTCGACGGCAGCGTTCGGGCACTTCGGCAATCACAGCCTCTGCCACGGCGACCTGGGCAATCTGGAGCTGCTGAGCGCGGCCGCGGACGCCGGGATCGACGGCGCCGCCCGGCACCGTGACGTGCTCGCCGAAGCGATCGTGGCCGACATCGAACGCCAAGGCCCCCAGTGCGGCACACCGGGCAACGCAGCGACACCCGGCCTGCTCACCGGCTTGGCAGGCATCGGACACGGACTGCTGCGACTCGCCGCCCCCGACGCCGTCGCGCCGGTACTGCTGCTCGCCGCAGCCGAGGCCCGGTGATGACCCGCCGCCGGGTGCCGTTGCGGTACCAGCTGACCAAAACCGAGTGCGCCGCCGCCTGCCTGGCCATGGTGCTCAGCCACTACGGCCGGCACACCACCGTCCCCGCATGCCGGGACCTGCTCGGCGCCGGACGCGACGGGGCATCTGCGGCAGCCCTGGCCGAAGCGGCCGAACAGTCCGGGCTCGACGTCGACGTGGACACCCGGGCCGACCCGTTCCAGGACCGCCTCGACGGGGTGGCCGTGGCGTACCTGTCGTCGCACCACTTCGTCGTCGTCGCCGGCGCCAGCCGACGGCACGTCACCATCGTCGACCCGTCGTCCGGTCGCCAAACCCTCAGCCGCACCGAGTTCGCGCAACGGTACGGCAACGTGCTGCTGCGGTTGCGTCCCGGACCGCGCTTCGAACCGAAACGCGCCCGGCTCGGCGACGACCCCATGCTGCGCTACCTGTGGCAGTTCGTGGCCGCCCCCGGTGGGCGGCGGCTCCTCGCTCTGACCGTCGTGCTGGCCGCCGCGCTGCAGATCATCGGCCTCGGAGTGCCGCTGCTCACCAAGTTCGTCGTCGACACGATGGTCCCGGCCAACCGGGCCGACCTGCTGCCCGCATGCGCGGCGGGCGTGCTGCTGTTCGCCGCCCTGTCCGGTGGGCTCAGCGCGGCGCGGGCCGCCGCCCTGCTCACCCTGCGCGGCCGCGCCGACCGTCTGCTCACCGCGGCGTTCGTCGGCCACCTGTTCCGGCTGCCGATGTCGTTCTTCCTCGACCGGGCCCGGGGCGACCTGCTGCTGCGGCTGGCCAGCGTGTCCACCACCCGCGAAGCCCTCACGCAACAGCTGCTCACGACCTTCCTCGACGGGGCGCTGCTGACCGCGTACCTGATCGGGCTCTTGCTGTTGTCCCCGCTGTACGCGCTGCTCATCACGCCGCTGTTCGCCGCGCAGATGACGGTGCTGGCGGTGACCTACCGGCGCCTGCGGACGCTGACCCAGCACGAGCTCGCGCTCAAAGCCGAAGAGCAGAACTACCTCGTGGAGGCGCTGGAAGCCGTGGCACCGCTGAAAGCCAACGGCGTCCAAGACCGGGCCGTACGCCACTGGGCCGGGCTGTTCGACCGCTACCAGGCGGCGATGCTGCGCCGAGGCTGGACCACCGCGTGGCTCGGCGGCCTGCAGCGCGGCGTCGGCACACTAGGCCCGCTGCTGCTCCTGGTCGCCGGGGCATGGATGGTGCTGAGTGGACGGATGAGCCTGGGGGCGATGCTCGCCGCCAACGCCGTCGCCCTGTCGGTGCTGGCCCCGATGGAAACGTTCGCCTCGTTCGGGCAGATGTACCACTCGGTCCGCGCCCAGGTCGAACGGCTCTTCGACGTGGTCGACACCCAGGCCGAGCCCAGCGGACCGGTGCGGCTGCCCGCCGAAAGCCCGGCCCGGGTGGAACTGGACGAGGTGACCTTCCACTACCAGGCGCGGCAGGAACCAGTGCTCGCCGGGGTCAGCGTCGACCTGCCGCCGGGCGGCAAGCTCGGGATCGTCGGGCGAACCGGGTCGGGCAAAAGCACCCTGGCGTTGCTGATGCTGGGCCTGCTCCGCCCGGACAGCGGCGAGGTACGCCACGACGGTGTACGGCTGGCCGACCTGGACGTCGATCACCTGCGCTCACGCTGCGGCGCCGTCCTGCAGGAGCTGACCCTGTTCAACGGCAGCGTCCGCGACAACCTGGTGCTCAGCAAACCCGACGCCGGCCAGGACGACGTCGAGCACGCCGCCCGCCTGGCCGGGCTGCACGACGACGTGGTCGCGTTGCCGATGGGATACGACACGCTCGTCGGCGAGGGCGGCGCGGCGTTGTCGGCCGGGCAGCGACAGCGGGTCGCCCTGGCCCGGGCGCTGATCCACCGGCCGCGGCTGCTGATTCTCGACGAGGCCACCAGCCATCTCGATCCGGAGACCGAGCGGCTCGTCGACGACGCCCTGGGGCGGCTGCGGGTGACGCGCGTCGTCATCTCCCATCGCCTCAGCGCGATACGCAACGCCGACCAGATCCTCGTCATGGACCGCGGCCGGGTGGCGCAACGCGGCCGCCATGACGACCTCATCGGGCAAGACGGCATCTACCGCCGTCTGTTCGCGGCTCCGGAGCGGCCCTCGCTGCTCTCGGGACCGGTTGCCGATCCCGGGCCGGCGGTGGCCGCCGGCCCCCTGCGATGAAAGGAGAAACCCGTGAGCAACCAACAGCTGCTGCGCTCGTGGAAGGACCCGGAGGCCTCGGCCGACGCGGTCAGCCCGGCCGGCGAGGTCGACCTGTCCGTCCTGACCGGCGGGCAGCAGGCGGACACGCTGCTGCCGTGGTTCTGCGACAAGACCATCTACCAGGGCACCTGCGCCATGGGGCCGACGGTCGGCTGCTGCTGACCCCGACGATCAGGAGGAACGCGACATGAACCAGGAAACCACGATCGCCGCCTGGAAGGGCGTGTCCGATCAGGACGGTCCGGCCAACCCGGCGGGAGAACTGGCCGAGGCGCTCACCGTCGCCGGCGGGGTGATCAACGTCATCAGCACCGAGCACGTGCACACGCTCGGCTGCTGCCCGGGCTTCACCAACGAGCCCGGCTGCTGGACGTGGTGACCATCCCGACGTCCGACCTGATCAGAGCCTGGAAAGACGCTGATCAGGTCGACAACCCGGTCGGCACGGTCGACCTGGCCCGGCTGCATGGGGCGGTCCAAGCCTGGACGGTCGACCTGGCGGGCTGCGATCAGACGATCGGCATGGTGCACGCACGCGCCGTGCACCATGCAGTGCGTCCCATGACGCGGCCGACGACGAAAGGAAGGTCTTCAATGTCCCGGGACGACACGATCAGGACCTGGAAGAACGGGTCCGATCTCCCCGAACCGCAGCACCCGGCTGGGTCCGTGGACCTGACGGCGGTCATCGGCGGCCAGCAGGCGCCGACGTCGGAGGACCTGTTCACCTGGGGCTGCTGCTCGGCCAAGACCTGGTGCGGCGGCGGCACCTGCTGGTAGCCGGACGCAATCGCACCTGCGCATACCGAAAGGAGTGACAATGAACCCCGAAACAGTCAGGGGCTGGAAGGATCTGGACGGCGACGCCGCCCACCCAGCCGGCGCCATCGACTTGTCCGCGGTGTCCGGCGGCGTCATGGCCACCAACGGCATCTGGACCCTGGGCTGCTGCGACCCCACCGCGAACTCGTTCTGGATCTGCAGCTCGGAATGCACCTCGGGCGTGTGCTGACACCGTCCTGAACGGCTGAGAGGAGGGGCCGTGGAACTCCCCGAAGGCTGGTGGCAGCCGGCCGAGCCCACGGCCCCCACCCCGCCGGCGTGGGCGCTGTTCGCAGCGGACGCCATCCGGGCCGCGCCGAGCGAATCCCCCACCATCGCCGACGGCATCACCTGGGAGACCGGATTCGCGACGGTCTTCGCCTCGTTCACGGCGACGGCCGAGCGCCAAGCCCGTGACGCGCCCGGCTTCGCAGCCATGCTCGGCCACCGCCTCGCCCGGCTCGCGGCCCGCACCTTGATCTTGGAGCTGCACAGCGCCCGCCAGGCCGGACGGTTACGCGGCCCGACGCCGACCGCACGGTTCACGGACTTCATCGCACAAGCCGCCCGGAAAGACGACCTGGCCTCGCTCCTCGTGAGATACCCCGTCCTCGGGCGGATCCTCGGTCAGGCATGTGTCCACGCCGCCGCGGCAAGCGCGGAACTGATCGACCGCCTGACCTGCGACCGCGACGCGATCGTCGGCACGCTTCTCGGCGGGCGCGATCCCGGGCCGCTGGAAAGCATCTCGTTCAGCGAAGGCGACCGGCACGGACGAGGCCGCGCCGTGGCCGTCGTGCGATTCGCCACCGGCGCCCGGGTGGTCTACAAGCCACGGCCACTCACCGTCAACGCGCATTTCAACGGCCTGATCGCCACGCTCGCACCCCGGTTGGGCGAACTGACTCCGGCGACAGCGGCCGTCCTGACCCGGCCCGGATACGGCTGGTCGCAGTTCGTCGCAGCCGAACCATGCCCCGACCCGGATGGCGTCCGCCGGTTCTACCGCCGCCAGGGCGCGCTGCTGGCCGTGCTGTATGCGCTCGACGCCAACGACATGCACTGCGAGAACGTCATCGCCCGCGGCGACGAACCCGTCGTCGTCGACCTGGAGACGCTGTTCCACCCGCACGACACTCCATTGGCGACGGTCGGCGACGATCCGGCACTGGCCGCCCTCTCGGCGTCGGTCCACCGCACCGGACTGCTGCCCGCACTGCGCGTCGGCGACGTGGCAGCCGTGGACCTGTCCGGCCTCGGTGGCGACCGAGGCGTACCGTCGCCGTCACCGAGTCTGGCCTTCGCCGACGCCGGCACCGACCGGATGCGGGTCGTCCGTGAGGTACGCACAACCGCCGGATCCGCCAATCGGCCCGTGCTGAACGGGATGGAAGCCGATCCCGCAGACCACCTCGACGACCTGCTCGACGGCTTCCGCCGGGCGTACCGGGAACTGAACGCGGGCCGGGCGGAATTGACGGCGCCGGACGGGCCGCTGGCGCACTTCGCCGCCGACCAGGTCCGCGTCGTGGTACGCCCCACGCAGCTCTACTCGACGCTGCTCGACGAGTCGACCCACCCTGACGTGCTGCGCGACGCGGCCGCCCGCGACGACGTCTTCGGACTACTCCGCCCGCCGGAGCCCGACTTCGGGTCGAGCCACGCGACTGTGCTGTTCGAACGAGAACTCGACGACCTGTGGCACGGCGACGTTCCCTACTTCTGGACCCGCCCCGGCACCGGTGAGCTGTTCGACAGCCACGACCGGCCCATCCCCGGCTTTCGCGGCTCAGCCGGCCTCACCCGGGCGACCGCCAAGCTTGCAGCGATGGGCGCGACCGACCTGCAGCGGCAGGAATGGATCATCCGTGCCGCTATGGCCTGCCGCGACCGATCAGATCCACACGTCACGGCAGCCCACGCCGGTCACAGCACGAACCTCGCTGACATCCCCGACCGCACCCGCATCAGCCGACGTCCACCGTTCAGCCGGGCATCCGCCGACCCGCTCACGATCGCCACCGGCATCAATGAGCGCGTCGTCACCACCGCCGACCCGCTTACCGTCGCGACCGGCATCGGCGAGCGGCTCCTCACCACCGCCGAACGCTCCGGCCACCGGCTCAACTGGCTCGGCCTCGAACTGGTCGGCCACCGGTTCTGGCAGGTCGGACCACTCGGCGCAGCACTCGGCAACGGTTACACCGGTGTCGCGCTGTTCCTGGCGCAGCTGTCGGTGCTGTCCGGGCGGGACGAGTTCGCCGAAGCCGCACGCCGCGCCGTCACACCGATACCCGGCCTGCTCGCCGGGATCGGCGCCAGCCCCGACGACGTGGCGACGGTCGGACCCGGCGGTTTCGACGGATTCGGCGGCATCGCCTACGGGTTGACGCGCATCGCGAGCTGCCTGGCCGACCCCGAGATCCTCAGCTGGGTGCCGCCAGCCGTCGAGCTGACAGTCCAATCCGGTCTGCAGACCATCGAACCCAGCCCGTCCGGCGTATTCGACGGCCTCGCCGGTGGCATCGCCGCATTGCTCGCCGTGCACCGCATGACCGGCTTGGCCGACGCGCTTCACGGCGCACACCAGCTTGGCAACGCGCTCGTCACCCGGGCGCTGCCAGCAGCGGCCGGATTCGCCCACGGAACGTCCGGCGTCCAGTGGGCGCTGAGCCAAGTCGGACTGCCCGCCGGACCACCCGCCGCGCCGACCTGGCGCCCCGGTGCAACCCTGGCCCAGCAGAGCCGCGACCCGTCCTGGCGCCCCGGTGCAACCCTGGCCCAGGAGAGCCGTGACCCGTCCCGGCGCCGCAGTGCAACGCAGGCACAGGAGACCCCGGCTAGCCGGCGTGTAGACCGGTCCTGGTGCCGGGGCGCAGCCGGATCCGCACTCGCCGGACTGGCACCGCCCCCCGAGCCAGGCCCGTTGCTGCCCAGCGACGCGCTCTGCCACGGCGAACTCGGCCTGATCGACGCACTGCCCGCGCCCGACCGTGCCCAACGCCTGGCGGCCGTCATCGAACGCATCCAGCAGGATGGACCGCGGTGCGCCACCCCAGGAGCAGTCCCCAGTAGCGGACTCGTGACAGGCCTCGCCGGTATCGGTTATGGTCTGCTCCGAGCCGCTCATCCAGATGAGGTGCCATCGGTGCAGCTCCTGCACCCGGCCTGCTGATCTGGCCCGCGGCCGAGTCGATGCAATGTGGCGCGGCGGGAGGCGGCATGGCCGACAACGGTACGGTCGACTGGCAGCGTGGCGAAGCCGAGCATCCATCCGGCGACATCCGGATCACGGCCAGCCCCCGCGCGGTACGCCGCGCATCCCTGCTCGCCGGCCTGGCCGCATCCGGCGGCGGCACCGACGATCCGTTCCCCACACCGACTGTGTCGCACACCGGCCCCTGACGGCGCGCCGGCTGCACGGTAGATGCAGATCTCGACATCGGAACTGATCGGCAGGGACGCTGAAGTCGCGGCTCTGCGTACCGCGTTGACCAGCCAGACAGTCCATCATGGACGTGCGATGTTCGTGCTGGGTGACTCCGGCATGGGCAAGACCCGGATCGCCGCCGAATGCGCACACCTGGCGACAGCCCGCGGCATGCGGGTGATGCGCGGGCGCACCGGTGGCGTCAACCTCCGCATGCCGCTGCGGCCACTGGTCGAGGCCTTGTCGTCGCTGCTGCGCGACCATACGCCGCCCGACCCCGACGACCTCGGCGTACGCCGGGCAGTGCTGGCCCGGCTTCTGCCACAGTGGCGTACCGGCGCGGCCGACGAGAACGGGCCGTTCGATCTGCTGGATCTGTCCGAGGCGATGCTCCGGCTGGTCTCCTCACTCAGCCGCGACACCGGCTGCCTGCTGGTGCTCGAAGACCTCCACGACGCCGATCCGGAAACGCTGGCCGTCGTCGAATACCTCGTGGACAACCTCGACGCCATGAACGTCCTGCTGGTGGGAACGCTGCGACCGCTGCCCGGTCCGGCCCTCGACCTCGCCACGGCCGCCGGGCAGCGGGGCGTCGCCGAGCTGATCCCGCTGCCGGCCTTGGCACCGACGGCAGTCCGCGCACTCGCCGCCACCTGCCTGTCCATCCCAGACGCGAAGCTACCCGACCCCGTCGCCGCCTATCTGATCGAGGCCGGAGGCGGCAACCCCTATGTGATCGAAGCCCTCCTGTCACACCTGGTCGAGGCCGGCACCCTGGCACGCGGCAGCACCGGCTGGCAGGTCCATGGCGACATCGATCCTTCCGTGCCGGACGCGGTGGTCCGCGGCCATCAACGCACGCTCGATCGGCTACCACCAACGACCCGGCGCACCGTGCTCACCGCAGCCGTCCTGGGCGAACGATTCCTGCTGTCCGACCTCGGCGCCGTGACCGGCACCGAAGAGCACGACCTGATCGGCGAGCTGCGCGCAGCCGCCGAGCTGGTCTCCCCCGACCCCGAAACGCCAGGCGGATACGCCTTCCGCCACACACTGACCGCCGAGGCGCTGACGGCCACCCTGCACCCGGTCGAACGAGCAGAACTGGCCCGGCAGGCCGCCGGCGCCTTACGGTCCGCCGATCCGGCCCTCGCCGGTGAACATTGCCATCTCGTGGCACGGCTACTCGCCGTGGCTGGCGACGTCACAGCAGCCGCGGCATACCGCGAGGCCGGCACCCGAGCCCTCGAAGCCGGGACGACGGGTTCCGCGGTCGCACTGCTGCGCCGCGCGACCGAACTGGCCGCGGACCATCCGGAACGAGCCGAATATGTCACCGCACTGGTACGCGCGCTGGCCGACGACGGACAGCTCGACGAAGCCATGTCCCTGGCCGACAGCGGGCTACCCGAACCGTCCGGCAGTCCGGCCGACCCATCTGCCCACGTACGCGTCCGGCTCGCCTGGAACGCCATCATGCTCGGGCGAATGCGCGACGGCGCCACGCTGACACGTCACCTGCCCGAGTCCTCCGACGACCCATCTCTGCTGGTCGTGCGGGCGTACCTCGCCTACTACGACGACCAGGCCGACGAAACAGAACGGGTCGCCCGAGCCGAAGAGTTCGCCGTCCAAGCCGCCACCCGCGCCGAACGAACCGGCCAACCCGAGATCGCCTGCCAGGCCTGGCAGTTCCTCGGCCTGTCCGCCCGAACCGGGGACCTCAAGCGAGCCGGCCAATTCCACGAGCGCATGCTGGCCGTAGCAGACCGCCATCACCTCACCTACTGGCGGGCGGATGCGCTGGTACGCCTCGCCAGCAACGAATTCATGCGCACCGGCTCGATCGGGCGGCTGCTCCACGCCACCGCGTTCGCCCACGGCCTCGGCGCGGGGGTTCTCGAAATGGGTGCACAGGGCGCCCTCGCCATGGCCCACACGCTGCGCGCCGAACACTCCGCATCCCAGACGATCATCGATCAATGTGTCGGCCCCGCCGGGCGCATGAAACTACGCGACACCCGCAGCTACTTCCTGCTCATCTCAGCGATCGACGCCGCACAACGAGCCCAGCGCCGGCAGATGCGGGACCGGCTCACCGCGTTCGAGGACTCCAGCCCCGAAGACTCGTTCATGACGCCGCTCGCGCACGGGCTCGCCCGCGCCTTCTGCGCCATGCTCGAAGAAGACCGCGACCAGGCGACAGCAGACCTCGTCCGCATCGACGAGTGGGAAAAGCACCAGCCGAACCTGTACGTCACCACCGGCAGATACGGACTGCACGCCCTCCTGCGTTCACTACGAGGTGAGCTGTCGGATCAGGACACCGAAGAGCTGCTGTCACACCCCGCCACCCACCTCGTGTACAACGCCCAATTCGCATACCTCGCCGATGCCGTCCGGCTGGGCCGAGCAGGCGAACACGACAGGGCCACCGCCCGCGTACACGAGGCACAGACCGCCGGCTCCACATTCCCCGTCGCGAGCCACCTCGGGCTGAGGCTGATCGCCGAGGAGGCACTGACCGCAGGCTGGGGCGAGCCGACCGCCTGGCTACGCAGCGCCGAATCCTACTTCGACGACATGGGCGTCGCATCAGTGGCCAGCGCCTGCCGAGTGTTGCTGCGCGCCTGCCCCACACCACACCACCAGCGCCGCCGAGGCGTCGAGCGAATCCCAGAACCGCTTCGTGCGCTCGGCGTGACCGTACGCGAATATGAGGTCCTGGCACTGATGCGCGACCGTCCCACCAACCAAGAGATCGCGCGCCGGCTGTATATCTCGCCGCGCACGGCCGAGAAGCACGTCGCCAGCCTGATCACCAAACTCGGCGTCGCCGACCGCGCAACGCTCGCCCGAGTACTGGCCGCCGCGTAGGCCGACCGTTGCCAGGCCCTTATGCCATCAGGATTTAGCGACCGCACCAGGGAGCCGTGGTGCACCCGTCACTCTCCGGCCCTATCGGCGTAGCCGGGCACCTGATCGACTGGTGCGCATCGGCGAAGGCAAGGTTCGTGCATCGGAGACTACCGATATCCGCACCGCTTCGTCCAGACCGCGATCGATGACCCGATGCCGTGCGGACCTTGCCGCGGGCGTAGAGCCGAGTCGCATCTTCCGGCAAGGGCGAACGACCAGTAACTAGGATAGTGTGTTCACGATCGAGTCAACATGGTCGCGGTGAAGCCTCCGCCAGCTAGTCCACCGAACCTGAACAGCTCCTGCTCTACGTCACCGCAGGTTGACGCTCACCGAGGACCGGCGTGCGCGCCGCGCCCACGACCGGGCCACGGCGCGAACCGCAGGGCAGCGCTGCGGAACCGGCATGATGTGTCGGTGACCGATTCGCTCACACAAGCACAGATCGCAATGGACCAAACGGCAGGCATGTTGATCGGACGCCGTATCCGGGAGGTCGTGTACTACGGCCTTGAGATCGAGGATCAGGTCGGCGCCTGGGACTTCGGCGACTGGCACATGCCGGTGATGGGCGTTGAACTGCTCCTCGACGACGGCAGTCCGTACTCCGCTGTGTGGGATTGTATGTTCGGCTATTTCGGCCTGGAACTGTATGCCTCTCCGATGACCGACCATGTCACTGTGGTACAGCCCAAGGTCGGCGGGTCGAATCAGTGGCCGGTGACGGAACATCCCAGGTGGGCGCCGTTGCTGGCTGACCCTGTTACGAAGGCCCGGCTGGTGTGGGCAGAGGGTTTCGCCGACCGGCAAGGGTCGGACGGGCCGATTACCGCGCCACTCGCGCTACGCCTGGACTTCCCACGTGGCACCGTCCGCATCATCGCGGCCATGGAGCACGCTAAGGGGCGCTGGTGGCTCGGCGCGGACGAGGTCATCGTCGCGTTCAGCCGCGAGTTCACCTCCAGCATCGGTTATCCCGCATCAGGCTGAGACGCCATCGACGTGATCATGTTCGAGCTTATCCGCGCACCGCGCCCGATAGGCCGTTCCTCATAGTGGTCGGCGGTGACCGACGGCGAGGCAGCCAGCGGTTCACGGGCTTGCGGCCGGCGGACGGTCTTGACCCCGGCTGCGGATGATCGACTGCCGCCGGAGGGTCTATCGTCGCCGGGTGATCAAGCGGGAATGCCACTGTCTGTTGTGCCAAGAACCTGTCGAGGGCAACTATTGGGATGCCCGGGACCGGCGGACCGCCGAGTGCATCACCGAGTTCGGGTGGAGCGCCAGGGGTGTGCACGGCGATCAACAGACGCCGGGCTGGGCCTATTCGATCGGCCTGTGGCACAGCCTGGGCAGTCCGGAGGTGTCCGTGTTCGGTCTGAGCAGCCAGACGGCGATGCGGATCGTCAACATCGTCGGCGATCAGATCCGCGACGGACACCCGCTTCGGCCGGACCAGCCACGCACGGATGTCGTCGACGGATTCGATCTCGGCGTCCGCCCGGCTCATCCAAGCTGGTACCGCGACTTCTTCGGTGCCGCGCTCGACTTCTACCAGCAGCCTCCACTGCCCATCGTCCAGCTCGTGTGGCCCGACCGCGATGGCCGGTTCCCGTGGGATGCCGGCGCCGACCAGGAGTTACACCAGCAGCAGCCGAAGCTGTGGCTGGCCAAGAAAGACCACCCTCGCGGCATCTGGGCCGATTTCGATCCGATCGGCGGCTGGCCGTTCGGCAAGACGCTGCCCTACCACACCGTTCTAGCCACGCCGGCGGTCATCGGCGGCAGCGTTGTCACCAACGTACGTCGCGATGAAGACGGGACATGGCGATTCTCCGACGGCAGCGACGGCCCCTGGTCCGAAACGGCCCTCCGCGACCTCGTGACAGAACACCCCGAGGTAACCGCCGTCGGCGATCTCACCCCAGGTCAACGGGCCGTCACCGCCGACGGGACGTGGCACCGGTACTGAGCGATTCTGCCGCCTGGCCAAGCTGCATACGGGCAATTCTTCTTCCGAACCCGACGCGATCACCGACGTCGACAGCTCCGATGTCGAGGCCCGGACCCCGGGTTCGATTAGCCTGACGGATATCTGTAGCTCATCTCCGCTGGCGGGGCAGGTGCCTCGTTTTTGACTAGTTCCCAAGCGCGAACGCGCCGGCCGGACCGGTGACATCCGCGATTGGTACCTCGACTGGCTAACCAGCGCGGAGGCCACAATCGGCAACGAGCCACACCGCTAACGAGATGATGTTTGGAAACCGCTGCCTCGCCGACTCGGCGTGGCGACCGGTCTGGTCGCCGCACGCTCATCCCTGCCCGTGCCCGTGATCGGTGATCGCGTAGCCTCCGGAATCCGCGTGACCGCAAGCATCCCTGGACGGCATACTGACCGGCGTTGACGGGCGGGAAGGCGGGCAGATGGCTAGGGTTCGGGTGACGGTGTGCCTTCCGCCGACGGACGGCACCGATCTACGTACGCGTTTGGCGACGGCGCTCGCGCCGTTCGAGGTCGGAGTCGGCCGCTCCTGGGGGCGGGAGCAATGGGATTGGTGGACGATCCGCGGTGGCAGCGACCGGACCGGTTTCTGGATCGCCGACGGCGCCGATGAAGCGCTGCTGATCCATGACGACCCGTACGAGACCGAGGAGGCTTCGCCGAGCAAACCCGGCCGATGCGCCGGCGGGCCGAAACACCTACTCGATCTAGGCCGGCCCCGCCTGGACGCAGCCCGCCACGCCGCCCACGCTTGGGACACCTGGCATCGGCTGGCGCCATCACTACCGCCCGTGCAGACCCTGGCGCAGATCGAACAGTGGCCCGAGCACGCCGAAGACGACCGTCTCGTGCTCGAACCCCTGCGCCTGCCCAACACCGTCGGCAATATCCGGGCTTACCAGGCCTACCTGGCCCAGCCGCTCATCCGCGCGGCCCAGGAGTGGCCCGCCTGGCACGAGATCGAGCGCGGACCTGAAGACTTCGTCTACTACATGGCCATGTCCCGCGACGACTACATCGACCTCGCGGTCGGCCAGACCGACCGCAAGTCAGACATCCTGACCCCCGACGGCTGGTGGGCCAGCTGGGACCAGCGCCCCGTACACGGCGCCTGCGACGCCTTCGAAACCTGCACGCACACCGCGCCGATCCCTGATCGGACGACGCCCGCCGAGCTTACGCACTATCTGGAGCAGCTACCCGACGACACCCTGCTCGTCCAACTCAAGGCCCACGGGTAGGAACGATATGAACCACCTGCAAGCCACGCTCGCCGGCCTCACCGACGCCGACCCGCGGCAACGTGACATTGCCGCGGAACACCTCGCCGACCTCCTGCGCTACACGACGTTGGCCCAAGGCGACACCGAGCTAGCCGTCCGGGAACTGGTCGCTCTGCTCGGCGTCGAATCCGACCGGGACGTACGAGAGTCCGCTCTGAACGCTCTCGGCGAAGCGATCACTTATCACACCCTGAACCTGGAGCTGTTCCGTCCGTTGGAGCCGATGCTGGCGTCGATGTCGCCGCGACTGCTCGAGCACGCTCTCTACATCCTGTCCGCTACTCACGACCCGCAAGCCCGCGCCACGATCGAAGCGTTCCTCAACCACCCGGACCCGGCGGTGCGTGGCTACGCGGCTGACGCCCTCGTCGAGCTTGCCGGACGCGACAGCCCCTCGTAGTCGTATGCCGCCGCTACGATGCGGCCTGTGACCCGCAAGCACACGACGGCACCGCCACGACCGATCGCACCGGGCGACATCGTCGCCGCATACGCCGAAGCGTTGGGCGAATGGACAGCGGCGCAGGTGACCGACCTGGATCCGACGTGGCCATCCGCAGGCGTACTGGACCTCGACTGGTCGGGACCCGAACCCGACTCGGTCGACGAAATCGGCGAACTCGCCCCGCTCAGGTTGACCCACCACGCGTGGGCCGGCCAACTGTCACACTGCAACTACGAATGGCTCCTCCCCCGTGGTTACAAGATCATCGGGAATGTGCCGCTGCTGCACGACCGGACATCGAACGCGTATTCGGCAGGCTGGCACATCGGCGACCGGCTGTCGCGCCAGCGACGGTGGGACAAGGGCGAACGCATCTCGCACCACCCCGGCGAACGAACGTTCTTCGGAACCGAGATCGCCGACCTGGCCCTGCGCTCCGAGCCGTTCCCCGACCTCTGGAGTGTCTCGGTCACCGAGGTTGACAGCCTCGACGCCGACGATGTGGTCGACCTCTTCCCGAACCTGACCCGCCTGTCGCTATCCGGAAACCTCGGCGACCTCACCAACGCGGCCAGCCTCAACCAGCTCGCTCGTCTCCGGACGCTGTACATCAGCAACCTGTTCGGTATGTCGGCGTCCGACTGCCTTTCGCCGGCTGCTGTTCCGAGCCTAGAGATGCTTGAGCTGTACAGCGTGCCGGCGGACTACGCTGCCGCCACGAGAACAGCATGGACACCGCAGATTCTCCACGGCACGTTCCTGGAGATCACCGGCGCCCGATCGCCGGGCTGGGTCGCGGAAAACCGCGACAACCCGCTGCGCGACTGGGACGGCCGCTCACACATAAGCACAGCCCGATTCCGCAAGTCCGTCGCCCAGTACAAGGCGACCCGCCGTGCGGTCTTCGCCGAGCTCGCCTCATCGACCGGCGGACTCAACGGATCGCGGTTCGCCGAGCTGGGCCGCCAGTTCGGGGAGGCGTTCAACCAGCTTGACGGCGGCCGCAACCCGTTCATTGAAACCGTTGAACGAGAGGACCTGTTCGATACGCTTCGCCTCATCATCGATGATGCCGAAGCAGAATACGGACGCTCCTTGGGCACCATCCGCGAACACCTCATCGCCGGCGTCGAGAGCGTACGCGATTGGTAACAGGCAGCGTTCTGTCGAGGCACCTCTTGGTGCTCTAGGTGTAATACCCATGAGCGTTGTTGACGCGGAGGCCTTGATCAAAGAGGAGACCTCCAGTTGGGTGTGAGTTGCTGACGCCCACCACCGACCGGAGGTCCCGTGCACCACCGTAACGCCCGTCTGACTTTGCATGGGCGCCGCCTGCTGATCTCTCATGTGGTGGGCCAGGGCCGCCCGGTCGCCCGCACGCCGCTGCAGAAAGCCCGGCGCGGGTAGCCGCGGCAGCAGATCATGGACGGACACGCCGAGGTTCAAACACGCCACCCCGAGAGTCAGGGGCCTGCTGTCCGAGCCGCTGGGTGCACCCGCAGACGCCGTGGGCAGCATGGGACGACAATATGCTGATGCCCGCCTACTGGAACGCCGCCCGGATCATCAACCACCTGCACCGGGCCGTTCTGGCCGCTCATGGGTTTACTCGATCGGGACAGCGGTGCGAGCGGATCGATAACGGCCTGCATCGGCGTTTGAGCGTGCACACTCGTGCTTCGAGATCGCGGCCGCAGGTGCAGCTGGTGGTCTGGGTGGGGATCGCCGGGCTGCCCGATCCGGTTGCGGGCCACCGGTACGACGGGCTCGGTGGAACACCCCTGACGGCGACTGGGCGCCACAACTATCAGCTGCCGGTCAGCGAGGAGCCGCTGCCACCAGATCTGCTGGCCGACGTGGCAGGCCCGGTGTGCGACTTCCTGCTGCGGCCACACGATCTGGGCGACTTCACCGTCTGGGCGCAGGAGGTTTTCGCCGGCGACACGCATCCGGGATGGCGGGGGCGATTTCAGCCCGTGCTGCCACAGGGCACCGGTCCGCTGCGAGCCGCGGCATTGGCCGCGACGGTCCTGGGCGACGATCGTCTGGTCGAGTTCCTGGTCGCTCGGGTCGAGAACGAGGAACCCAGCGAGCACCGGTTCGACGGCTTCCTGCGCGAAATCCGCCAGCTGGGGGCCAACGTGCACCCACGTCGTCCGACGCGTTTGCATCCCACGGGCGCTGATCAGCCCTGCTCTGGCTGACCGGCCGGCAGGCGGTCAGACACGTGCTGGCTGCGCAGTGGGCGTTGCCTTACTTCCTGGATCTCGTCTGCTCGCGGCCGCGAGCAGTGCTGATCGACCGGTTCGTTCGACGGGTGGTTGACGGCAGAATCGAAGGCATGGCACAGCGCCCCGACTACTCGAACACCACGTTGTGCGTCGTCACCCTGCGCGAAGCCGTCTGCGCCCGCCCCGCGATGTACTTCGGCGACTGGCCGGCCGCCGACTGGCCGTTGGTCATGTGCGCCTGGACCGTGCACGAGCTCCTCGCCTACTCGGCCGAGGCGCCCAAGCGGGTGGACGTCACCCTCGGCATCGACGGTGTTCTTGCAGCCGCAGTGGATCAGGCGCGGCTGACTTGGCCGACCCGTGCCAAGAAAACCACGGTCGAAGAGATCGTTGGGCGTCGAATGTGGTGGGCCCAGCTTGGCCACTCGAACACCGTCACCATCCAGCAAGCAGGTCGGACGCCCGGCCCACCGAAACAAGTCGGCGACCTGCTGATCTGGGACGGCCTGCGGATCACCACCCGCATGGACCTCGATCCGGAAATGTTCGGTGTCCCCGCTGACAGCATGTGGCTCGACGCAGCGCCTCGCCTGGGCCAGATCTTCACCACCGACCGATTCCGGCTTCCCACCGACAGCCAGGTAATGATCACTAACGACGGAGTTGGGATCGTACTCTCCCATCCCAAGCTGTGGCCCGGCCTGATGATGCCCGATAGCGCATTACGCTCGCGCGCAGCGGTATCGCGAAGCGGTGCTCGCCGAAGTCGAGCGCCAACAGCCGGTCGGGGATGAACTCGACATCGTCGGCGATCTTGCGAATGTAGTAACGCATCACGGTGGGCGAACTGTCCTCAGGGAACCGCCATCCCCAGGACCCGTACCGGCCGAACGGATTGCTCAGAGCGCGGAGGACCGGTCCGTCGAAGTGCAACTCGACATAGTCGCGAACGAAGCAGACGGCGCTGACCTCCAGCCCGAGCAGGCGTATGATGCCGTCGGCCGGTCGTGGATCAGCCACGGTGGCCTCCTACCAGAGAGCACCGAATCGGCGCCCTGCGCTGTGGATATTGGGTGGGCTCCTATCGGAGGTCAGGGATAGGCTTCGACGATCTTGTCACCAAGGGGATGACCATGAAGCTTGCCGAAGCACTGTCCGAGCGCGCCAATGCCGTACGCCGGGTGGAGCAGTTGCGCACCCGCATTGTCGGATCCGCGCGCTACCAGGAAGGTGAGACTCCGGGACGCGGCACAGCTACTGGTCGAGGCGGGCGAGGTACTCGACAGTCTGCAGGAGGCTCATCGGCCGGATCAACCGGACCAATGCCGCGACCGCTGTAGGCGAAGGCACGCTGACCGAGGCCCTCGCGCGCCGCGACGTGCTGCGCCTGCGGCACGCGGTGCTCACTGCTGCGGCGGATGCTGCCGCGGGCCGGGACCAGGGGGTGTCGCGGTGCGGCAGTTGCGGTCGGAGCTGAAGATGTTCTCCGCGCTGCCGGTCGCCGAGCTGCGGACGCAGGCCGACGCGGTCGCCCGGAAGCTGCGTGACCTGGATGTGCAGGTGCAGCGGACGAACTGGGAGGCCGACCTGCTGGAGTGACCCGCGGGTAGACGTGGAGCAGGTAGCCGCCGTGGGAGGCGCGCGCAAGCCGCGGACCGGCGGCAATACCGGTCCTCTCCTGGCGCGTGAAGGGCAGCGCTGGGTCCAACTCCCCAACCACACTGCAGCCCCGCACCGTGCACAGGTGACAGGGCACGGCGCACAGCACACCACCAACGTGCAGATCCCGCGGGGGCGAGGGCGGGCAAAGGGCATCCACGTCCACGAGTCGGCAAATGGTGAGAACGAAGATCAAGATCTCGGCAATGGGCAGGCATGATCCCGAAGGCATCAATGTAGCGTCCCGGAGGTGCGGCGGTGACTCGCCACGTGGACCTAATCTCCGACGGAGAGTTGGAGAGCTCCTCGGTCGTGGCCAACTGCGCGATGAACCGCGAACGCGGGCTGACCGGCTCGAACGGGTACGGCCGTGAACTCGGCTTCGACGTGCTCGACGAACTCCGCCTCCGGCTACGTGACGACCACCGGCCCGTGCGCTGGCTCGACCTGTGCAGCGGGTCCGGCCGAGCACTGCTGGAGGCCGCTCAGCTCCTCGAACAGGAGGGGCTCACCAACCGGGCGGAGATCTTCGGCGTGGACCTGGTCGACTACTTCGTACCCGGTCTCCCGGTTCCGCCCGTACGCCTGGCCACGGCCTCGGTCACCATATGGCAGCCACCGGCAGACGTGGCCTTCGACCTGATCACCTGCGTCCACGGACTGCACTACGTCGGCGACAAGCTCTCGGTGCTGACCCGGATCGCCGCCTGGCTGACCGACACGGGGGTCTTCGCGGCGAGCTTCGACCCCACGAGCATCCGCCTCCAGGAGGGCAGCGTCGCGGGCCGGCCGCTCACCACCGCGTTACGGAAGGCCGGATTCGACGTCGACCTTCGGGCCCGGCGGATCCAGCGCCGCGGACGGGCCGAGGTCACCTTGCCGTTCACCTACCTCGGCTCCGACGACACCGCCGGCCCCAACTACACCGGGCAGCCCGCCGTTCACTCCTACTACAGCCGGCCGACGCCCAGCCGCGTTCGCGAAAGCCGGTCACGGTCATGACATGGGAGATCTCCGGCTGGAAGCCCGACTGGCAGTCGAATACCGCCGCCCTGCTGTCACAGCGCCGAGAACGACTGCGCTCGCTGCGAGGACACCGGATCGATGCCACCTGGCTCGTCTGGATCAATGACCTCGACGAGTGGTTCGCCGACCTGCCGGTCGTCCTGCAGATCGGCGAGCGGCAGCTCGAGGTCTGCAATCAGAAGTTCGACGACCTGTCGATCACCTGGAACACCATCGACGTCCACATCACCCCTATCGCCTGGGTGGACTGGTCGCTGACCTGGCGCCGCGACGCCCACCCGGCGCTCAGCCGGGCCGTCGGGCAGACGATCCGCGAAGTCCACATCAGCGAGCACCTGTTCACGACCAGCCGAGTCCATCCACCCGATCCACTGCAGCAGCACGACACCGCCGCCTGGCTGCTGGGCGGACTGGTCCTCGAACTCGACAACGGATACCTGCACGTCTTCAACGCGCTCGACGAGAACGGCCTCTCCGACGAACCACCTCAGTCCGGACCCAGCAACAAGATGATCACGGTCTGATCCGCTCAGGCCGAAGCCGAATCAGCTGACCACGTCGTCAGGCAGATGAGCCACGATAAGCGTCACGGCCTCATCGGCATTCGACGCCGTTCCGACAATGCTGGCATAGCTGCCGGCGTAGACCGTGTACGGCGGACCCGCGTAGCCAACGATTGGCAAGTCGTCGGCATCGTGCCATGGCGACGGCGTACGCAGGAACCGGAGTGTCCCGCGCGTCGGGAACGGATAGAGCCGAGCGAGCATCGGATGCCGGTAGGCGGCTTCAGCGATCGGCACGAGCGCGTCCTCATGGGCGCCCCGTGTATGCGGTCTCCGCTCAAGCAGCCATCGCCAGGCGGTCTCCACATCGCGCGCCTCGGACATCACTAGATCATCTTGCCAGGCGACACCGTTCACAAGCCGATCAGGCAGGAGCTCCAGCCAGATCGGCCCGCTCGACGGTGCCGACGATCTACTCGGCGACACGGAAACCCGGCAGTGGAGCGCGGTCTCGACTGGGTAATCTCCTAAGCGCCTGGCCAGAAGTCTTGTCCGTAACCCTGGGGTAGCTCAGCCCACCTCGACGCGCTGCTGGCGCGCCTCGGCATCGTAGCCATGCTCGCCAGCTGTGCGCCCCGCCGCTCTGTTGATCCTGGACCTTATGGTGGAAACTCAGCAGGGCGGAGGGGTATGTGGGTGGACCGACAGAAGTTGCGCCGGCTCGCGGATCGGCTTCCGGTCGCCGTTGCGTTTTACGGGTTGGGCATGTACGTCGTGGAAGGACTTCTTGGCCGCCAGCGCCGACTGGCCGCGGTCGGCATACTGTTCGTCCTGGCGCTGATCGCCAGTTGGGTGCTGCGCAAGGTGTCCGGGATGACGTGGCGCGAGGCGCTGTGGCCGCGACGGGCGCAGCTGCCATCCAGCATGACGTCAGTCGCTCAACTCGCCCAGGCTGGGCGGAAGCTCGAGGCCATGAAGATGTACCGCGAGCTCACCGGCGCAGATATCAAAACGGGCCTCGAAGCCGTGAACGCCATGATCGCCCAACGGGCACTCGACGAGCCGGCAACGAAGTTCGACCCGCACCTCTAACGGGTTGCCAGAAAGTTTGTCCGTAACTCGCCTGAGATGACGCGTACGCCGATGTGAAGGCCTCGTCGGGTTTGGATTCGGTTACCACACACGAAGCCGACCAGACGAGGCCACGGTCAGTATGCGCCCTCCGCACGTGTACGCCAATGTCACCGACGAGCAGTACCACGATCTCGTCGCCGCGCTGCACCGCCAGTGGCGCCAGGCGACCCGAGCGGTGATGGTGCTTCTGTCGACCGGCGGGATGAACGCCGCCGACATCGCCGCGCTGCTGCACTACGACCCGGCCACGGTCCGCCGCTGGATCGCCCGCCATGATCTGCAAGGCGTCACTGGGCTGGCCGACCGTCCCCGCAGCGGACGGCCCCGGCTGGGCAGCCGCCGGATCGGGCGACGGATCCGCACCCTGCTGAACACGCCGAAGGCATGGACCACCGCCCGCGTGTGGCGCGCTCGGACGCCCTGCGATGAGTCTGCGCACCGTATACCGGCGCATCCGTGAGCAGGCCACCTGGCGCCGACCCCGCCTGGTCGCCAAGGGCGAACCCGACCACGACCGCATCTGCGCCGACATCGCCGCACGCATCGCCGCGCTGCCGACCGGGTCGGTCGTCCTCGCCGAGGACGAGACCCACCTGGACCTGCTCGCCCGAGTACGCGCGTGCTGGATCCCGATGGGCCTGCGCCACCGGGTCATGACTCCCGGCTCCAACGTGCGCCGCACCCTGCATGGCGCGGTCAACCCTGGCCACCGGCGCATGGCACTACCACGTGTCGGTCAAGAACGTCTCGGTCGTGTTCTGCTACTTCCTCGACACGCTCCTGGACGCCTACCCCGACGCCCCGGTCGTGGCCGTGATCTGCGACAACGGCACCACCCACCACAGCGGGATCACCCGCAGGTGGCTCGCCGAGCACCCTCGCCTGCAGCTGGTCGCAGGCGCCCGCTACAGCCCACAGGACAACCCGGTCGAGCGGATCTGGGCCGTACTCAAGCAGTGGATCGCTAACACCGCACCAGCCACGATGGCCGGCCGGGTCCGGCAGGCCCACGCCTTCTTCCGTGACCGGACCCTCGAACAAAACCTGACCACCGCCGCGCCCTGGACCTCACCCTGGCTACCCCAGGGTTACGGGCAAGACTTCTGGCCAGGCGCTTAGCAGTAGCTGTGTGGAGGTCGCCCGACCTTCACACAGCACCAAGATCCATGGCGTAGCCGCCGAGAGCGCGCACCCGCTCGTCTACCAATCGCCCTGCAACAACGAGCTAGATCGGGTGTCCGAGGGGGACATGAACCCCATCGATGGCACCCGCGCCACGCACGAGTGCTCATGTAGGGCAGTACATCGGTTGAGCTGCAACGCTTTCAGACGATAGCCGAAAGTAGACTCTGCGGCGCCAGATACACGGTGGCTACTCCCCTACCTAAACACCACGTCGCCGACAAAGGCTGCTGGCATGCCGAGACACAGCATTCGCCGCGACCGCGCCGAACCCGTCTGCTCATGCCGCAGCGCTTCATCGCCAGTCGCGGCGACTATTCCAGCCGTCGTCACACCCATTCAGGTTTCGCAAGCGCCGGACGCTGGCCGCCGGGGAGCGTCGGCGCGACCGAGGCGACCGCCCAGGCGGGCAGGGTGAGGTCGATGTCGAGGACGCCGTCGTCGCCGACGGTCAGCGTGCTGCGGTGGAGGCCGTCGGCGACGTGGCGCAGCTCAGCGGCCTGTTCCCGCGTAATGTTGAGCGGGGCGCCCATCTGGTACCAGGCCTCGGCGACGTTCCCGTGCTCCCAGTCGAGGATCTCCACGGTGAGCTCGGTGCCCGGGCGCAGTCCCTCGACCCGGTGCCGGACGCGGCGCTCGGGGCCCATCTCGGCGAGAGCTCGCGTCTCGGCGTAGCCGTTGCGGGACGCGAGCCCCGTCGTGCCCATATCGGCGGGGTAGTTGTAGAAGATGGCAGACACGTCACCCGTAGCGGACGAGCGGGTGATGGCGCCGTCGGGCAGCTCGGCCAGGAGGCGGTCACCGAGGCGGTGGAGCATGGCCATCGCGTGGAACGTCGGCTTGTGCAGGCCGTTCTCGTTAACGAACCCGAAGCCTCCGTGGAAGGGGCCGATGCCGCCGCCGCCCTCCTCGAACACGTCGGTGAAGGTCCAGTAGGAGATCGAGTCGGCCAGCGGCGCGCCCTTGAGGAACGCACGGACGATGTACGCGGCGGCGAAGAGCGTGTCGTGGATCGCGTCGCGGCTCGACGGCGAGGTCGACCACTCGGTGATGTGCAGCTCGGCATCCGGGTACGGGCTGTTCTCGATGATCGTGCGCAGGACCTGCAGGTCGACGTACGTGGCGTCCTTCTGGCGCGTGATCGCTTTGAGGTTGCCCAGGGAGTCCGCCGCGTAGTCGGTCGGATACAGGTGGGTGGAGAGGAAGTCGATCGGCAGCCCGCGCTGCGCGCAGTACTCGATCAGCTCGTGGATCCACACCGGCTGCCAGTCGAGCTCGTCGGGGTCGGTGGCCACCGCGGTCTCGACCTCGAGCGACGGGTCGTGGATCTCTCCGGAGTAACGGGCGTCGGGGACGAATACGCTCGTCGACGGGCCGCCGACCCGCAGCCGGGGGTCGATGGCTTTGATCGTGCGCGCCGTGGCCTCGTATAGCTCGAAGTACTCGGTGCGCGTCCCGGTCCAGAAGTTGGGCACGAGGTTCGGCTCGTTCCACACCTCGAACGGCCACTGCCGCACCTCGTCGATGCCGTACCGCTCGATCCAGTGCCGCACGGTGGCGTCGACGAGCGCGACCCATTGGCCCATCTCCTTGGGCGGGCTGCAGTGCGCCTTCCACCAGAACAGGGTCTCGGTCTGGGTGGCGAGCTCGCGCGGCATGAACCCGAGCTCCACGAACGGGCGGGCGCCCGCGTCGAGGATCGCGTCGAACACCTTGTCGACATATGCGAACGTGTAGATCGGCTCGGGCAGCGGCTGGTTCGGGCCGAAGCCGCCGCCGTTGTCCGTCCGGTAGACGAACATGTCGTCGTGGAACAGGCCGTGGAAGCGCACGTAACGCGCGCCCAGCACCTGGACGGCCTCGCGGAAGTGCGCCTGCCAGTCCGCCCGCAACGCCTCATTCGCCCGGCCAGCACCGACGCACTCGTTCCACACATGATGCAGCGGCACCTCGGCGGGTTCCTGTCCGTCGATCAGCAGGGCTGACGTGGCCTGCTCAGTCATGAACAGCTCCTTCGCTCCGTCGGTGAGTAGGGCTTGCGAGCCCGGTGGGGTCGCTGACACGGAACCAGTCCACGTCGACGTAGCCCCCGGGCTCGGCAGTGGCGTAGTTGAAGAGGGCGAACCGGTACCCGGTGAAGTGCGCGAGGTCGTATTGCATCCGCAGGGTGTCGCCCAGCCACGTCCAGTTGCTGCCGTCGTACGAGTACGCGAACGACGCCGTGTCGACGGCAGCCCGGAAGTCGACGTCCGCGCGCAGGTAGACGACGTCCGCCCGCAGCGGCACCGGTGCGCTGGTGAAGGCGATGACACCGTCGCCGCCCGCCCGGCGCATCACCAGGCGCTTGGTCCCGCCCTCCATCGTCACGGCGATGTATCCGTACTTGCGCTGGTAGGCGGAGATGCCTGCGACGTCCCCGTCCTTCATGTGCGAGACGTCCAGCGAGATGGCGCCGGAGCTCGCGGGTCCGAGCGTGCGTTGGGTGAGCGTGTTGCGCGCATCGAGGATGCTCGACGCGATGCTGCCCGTGGTGAGCCGCAGGTGTCCGGGCCGCTCGGTGAGCGACCAGAACCGGTTGTCCGGGTTGTGGTTCCACTGCCACTGGAGCCCCAGGTCCGACCCGTTCCATGCGTTCTCGGCGGACTCTGCCAGGAGGTCCGCGTTGGCCGTGTTCCAGTGGCCCGCGCGCTCGAGGAGGTTGTCGAAGTCGTCCGAGGCGACGACGGCGGCCCCGTCACCGGCCGCCCGTGCGGCCGCCGCGGGCGCTTGCGGATGGAGAGCGAACACCGGCCACCCGTCGTCATCCCAGGTCACGCCGACGAGCTGAGGCGCACGACCCAGCGGGCCCTCGTCCTGGAACAGCATGGCGTACCACTGTCCGTCGGATGTCTGGACGACTCCTCCTTGGGCGACGCCGGTTCCGGGTCGGCCCCCGACCGTCACGGCCTGGCTGAGCACGACCCGGCCCTCCCACACGCCGCCGGCCGACTGCGGCGTCAGCGACGTCGACCGCCACAGCACCTCCTGGCGGATGCCACCCGACGGCCACTCGATCATGAAGACGTAGTAGTAATCCCCGATCTTGTACGCGTGCGCGCCCTCGGCGTTCAGTCCGCTGGTCTGGTCGACGTTGGCGTCCTCGACGAGCCGGGTCGCCCGGCCGTCCCAGGCAAGGGTCCCGTCGTCGTGCCGCCGCAGCCTGCGCAGGTCGATCGACCCGCCACCGTAGACGAGCCAGACGTCGTCGCCGTCGAACAGCAGCGACTGATCGTGGGCGTACCCGTCGAGTTCCGACCTGGTCCACGGCCCGCGCTCGATGTTGGGAGTCGAGTAGACGTACGTCTGCTGCGTGGTGAGGCTGCCGACCGACACGTAGTAGGTCCCGTCATGGAACCTGATGCTCGCTGCCCAGCTGCCCTGGCCGTACGCGTCCTGGCCGTTGCGTAGCGCCAGCGCGTCCGTGTCGTCGAGGATCGCCGCGGTGTACCCGGCGATGGACCAGTGCACCAGGTCGCCCGAGCGCATGATCGGGACGCTCGGCGCGAAGTACATGGTCGTGCTGACCATGTAGTAGTACCGGCCGTCGAAGATGACGTCCGGGTCGGGCACGTCCGCGAAGATGACGGGGCTGGTGACGTCTGCGCGCGCCTCGCCGTCGCGGATGTTCACCTCCGGTCGGTCCATCAGCGCAGCTCGAGCGCCACGGTGACGTAGGAGTGGGCAGGCAGCTCGACCTCGAGTCCCCGGTGGTGGGAGTGCACGCCGGCATGGTCGGTAGGGGCGACGGCGTCGAGCTGTTCGGGAGTGTTGTGCGCGTCGAGCGCCTTGGCGGTCAGCACCCGCGCGGTGTGCCCGACGACGTCGCGGCCGCGCAGGTCCAGCACGAGGGTGCGGTCCGTCTCGGCGTCGAGGTTGGACAGCGAGACCAGGGCGGTGTCGCCCTTGACCGACGCGGACGCCGAGACGAGCGGCAGCTCGGTCGCGCCGACGGCGCGAGTCTCGACGCCGCGCAGGTGCACCGCGAGGGCGGCGGCGTCGTGGTGGCCGGTGTTCATGGCGAAGACGTGGTACGTCGGGGTGAGCACGAGCGCCCCGCTCGCGGGGTCGGTGAGGATCATGGCCTGCAGCACGTTGACGGTCTGGGCGATGTTCGCCATGACCACGCGCTCGGCGTGACGGTGGAACGCGTCGAAATGCACGGAGGCGACCAGGGCGTCGCGCAGCGTGTTCTGCTGGTACAGGAACCCGGGGTTGGTGCCCTTCTCCACGTTCCACCACGTGCCCCACTCGTCCACGACCAGGCCGACCTTGCGGTGCGGGTCGTAGCGGTCCATGACCGTGGAGTGCCGGGTGAGCAGCTCTTCCATGCGCCGGGCGCGGGCCATGGTCACGTACCACTGGTCCGTGCTGAACCCGGTGGCGTCGCCCTTGTCCGACCACGGCCCGGCCATCGTGTAGTAGTGCAGCGACACGGCCTGGAACGGGCCCGCCGAACCGGCTCGGTCCGCTGCCAGGTCGTCGAACGAGCGCATGAGCGTCTCGGTCCAGTGCAGGTCGGCCTCGGTCGCGCCCGCCGCGATCCGGTACAGCAGGTTGCCGCCGTGGTTGCGGCAGTAGGTGGCGTACTGCCGGGCCAGCGACGCGAACTGCTCGGCGCGCAGGTTGCCGCCGCAGCCCCACGCCTCGTTGCCCAGTCCCCAGAACGGCACCCGCCACGGCTGCTCGCGCCCGTTCGCCCGCCGCAGCGCCGCCATCGGTGAGTCGTCCGCCCGGGTCAGGTACTCCACCCACTCCGACATCTCCGCCACCGACCCGGACCCCACGTTCCCCGACACGTACGGGTCCGCACCGAGCAGCTCGCACAGGTCCATGAACTCGTGCGTGCCGAACGCGTTGTCCTCCACCACGTCGCCCCAGTGCGAGTTGACCATCCGCGGGCGGCTCTCGCGCGGGCCGACGCCGTCACGCCAGTGGTAGTCGTCGGCGAAGCAGCCGCCCGGCCAGCGCAGGTTCGGGATCGAGATTGCCCGCAACGCCTCGACCACGTCCGAGCGGATGCCCCGCACGTTCGCGACCGGCGAGTCCTCACCCACCCAGAACCCGCCGTAGATGCACCGCCCCAGGTGCTCGGCGAAGTGCCCGTACACGTGCCGGCTGATCGTGGCGCCGGGCAGGTCGAGGTCGATCACTGCGATAGTGTTCGTCGTCATTGTCTTCCTATCAGCTGCGTGGTCCGTCATTGCAGGCCCCAGCGAGGAGCTCGCGGAAGCCAGACCCGCATCGGGCCGGGGGCACGGTTGCCCCAGGTCGAGAACGGGATCGCTGTTACCGTTCGCTCGTCGCCGAGCTCGGTCGCAGTGTCGGGGCCGTAGCGGCCGTCCGCGGCGTTGATCACGCGGCACCTCAGGACAAGCGTGTCGCGCTCGCCGACGGTTTCCTTCGACCGATTCGAGCTGGAGGGGCGCGTGGCGTTCCGCACGCGGGTGAGCAGCCCTACGCGCCTCCGCGGGTGGAGCCACGCACCACGAGACGGACGGGTGCGACGACGTGCTCGGCCGGGCCGGTCCAGCCTGCCATCTGCCGGCGTAGCAGACCCACCGCGGTCTCGGCGACACCTTCATGGTTCGCGTCGACGGAGGTGAGGCCGGGCGGGACGTAGCTCGCCATGTCGAGGTTGTCGAACCCGGCGAGCTGGACATCGACGGGCACACGAAGCCCGCTCTCTGCCAGGGCCGCCACGGCGCCGAGCGCGATGACGTCGGTGACGGCGAAGACGCCGTCGAAGGGCAGACCGGACGCGATGACGTCGAGCAGGGCATCGCGTGCATCCGCCGACGTGTAGTCGGAGACGGGCACCACATAGCGTGCGTCGACGTCTAGGCCGGCATCGCGAAGTGCGCGCTCCCAGCCCATGCGGCGGTCCGACGACATCATGTGCGCGGTGTCGAACGTGCAGCCCAGCGCAAGGATGCGTCGCGAGCCGTGCTCGATCATGTGCGCCGTCGCGAGGCGGGCGCCCTCTTCGTTCGCCAGCCGCACGTGGTTGAAGCGGTCGGGCACGTCACGCTCGCCGAGCAGGACGATCGGCTTGGGCGTGCGCACGCGGTCCAGTTGTTCGCGGTCGAGGCCGGCAACGGACAGCAGGACGCCGTCGTAGAACTGGAGTCGCGCGACGCTCACCGCCGCCATCTCATGCTCCGGGCTGGCGCTCGTCCGCTCAAGGACGAGGTGCCTCCCGTCGGCCTCGATCAGCGGCGCGATCTTGTCGGCGATCTCACCGAAGTAGTCGTGGAAGCTGGGCACGATGAAGGCGACGGTGTCGGTCCGTCCCGCGCGCAGGTGTCGTGCGGTCAGGTTGATCTCGTACCCCAGAGTCGCGACGGCGGCCATGACACGGGCACGCGTCGGCTCGCCGACCGGGAGGCGCTCGTTGAGTACGTTCGACACGGTCATGGCCGACACGCCCGCCTCACGGGCGACGTCCGCCATCGTCACCCTCGCCATGTGTATCCTCCTGTCCGCGACGTTCTGCCAGCCCAGCAACCTCTGACGAGAGGCTCGCGGCCCTCCCATACCGCGGGGTGCCGTCATATTATCGATAAAATACGGCTTGGCAAATGATTCCACCAAGCCTGACGGGGCGAGCTTATGGCGGCCCCGTGGTTGCCCGGCAGCATCCCACGCCTACGGCGCTACCAGGGTTACCGTCCCGCCGGCCTGCAGCAACACGCTGCGCCTGATGCGCACCTGCCCCTCTCCGGGCACGTCAATGCACCTCACGCGTCGCCAGGGCGTTCAGCACCACGCTCGACAGTACCCTGTCCCACCATTCGAGATCGACGGCGCCACCGCCCCGGGCGGGCGGTTCGCGTGCCTTTCCCGATGTCCATCCGGCAGGCAATGCCGGCAGGATTGTGAACGATGTCGGCGTACGAGCGACGGTACCCAGCCGGGTACGGCTGAACGTACCGAGCTTCTGCCTGATCCAGAGTCGACTGTCGTGACGCTGGTTGGGCATGCCGCCTGTCGGCGTTGGGTAGCTCGTCGTCCGTCGGAAGGGTCGGGTGGCGGCTCGAACCAGCGCGGCTGGCCGGCCGCTTCGCGCACGCCGCGCCGGGCAGCTGTCAGGTCCCTGGACCTGGCCCCACCAGGGGTACGGTCCGGGGCCCTACCGTCACCTGCTGGCTATGTGCCCGCTCTGGAAGGCCGACGACGGCGTATCCCTCGATCGAGCCCGTCCCTTTCGCCGTGACCTCGGCCTACCACCGCCACCGCCGAAGTGGCCAAAGTGAACGGGCAGTCACGCTGCGGGATCGATCGCGTACGGCGAGCTGTGTACGTTCAGCGGCTCTGTCGCTGATCTTGTGATGGGCGGATCACCGCTCCAAGATCTTCCGTGTGCAACCGTCGCATGTGGATGATCTGCTCCCACATCTGCGAGCGTTGGAGAGTCGGCTACGGCCGCGCAAACTTCGACCTACTCCGCAAACGCATCCGGCTGCGCACGTGACATCACAAGATCAGCGGCGGAGCCCGTTCAGCCGTACCTACCTGTCCACGCCAACCTGTACGCCGACATGGCGTCGTTCTGGAGGGTGTGGCACATGCGGCTCCTTGCGTGTGGACCGGGACGTCACGGCGGAGTCTCGGTTCGTGCGCGGGGCTTGACGGAACCCGATCGCCTCTCTACTTTATCGCTAAAATCACGCCGGGATTAAGACGTGAGGCCCAATTCGCGTCCGCACCGCACAGCTTCCGGTCAACATCGCCCGGACAGTTTTCTCCACAGCAGAGACGTCCGGACAGTTCTCGAAAGGAGAGACATGAAGCGCAACCTTAGACTCGGCGGCCTGCGCCGGGCCGGGCGGCAGCTCACCGTGGCCGCCTTGGCCATGGCACTGATCGCCCTGCCTGCCTGCTCGCCGGACAAAAGCGCGGACGACTCGGAAACGCTGAGCCCCAGCAACCCGACGACGATCTCGGTCTGGATCACGTCGGCCCAGCAGGCCCCGGCAGCCGACAACAAGATCACCAAGCTGCTCAAGGACAAGCTCGGTGTCACCCTCACGTACGAGATCGTCACGCCGGACAACGAGGACCAGAAGATCGGTGTCATGCTCGCGGGCGGTCAGTACCCCGACCTCATCGGCACCGGCGACCTGAAGCAGCGTTTCCTGGAGGGCGGCGCTCTCCAGCGCCTGGACGACATGCTGAAGACGGGGCACTACCCCAACCTCGCTGCGCACGTCAAGGACGACATCAAGAAGATGAGCTACGCGGGCGATGAGGTGGACAAGGGCCTGTACATCTTCCCGAACTACAACCGCTTCTACGGCGACGTCACCGGCGGCACCTACTACGGTCCCGCGTTCTGGATCCAGAAGCGTGTGCTCGCGGACGCCGGCTACCCGGATCTCAGCAACATGACGCTCGACCGCTACTTCCAGCTCATCTCGGACTACAAGGCGAAGCACCCCCAGACCAACGGCGCCCCGACCGTCGGCTTCGAGATTCTGGCGTCCAAGGGCCGCGAGTGGGGCATGACCAACCCGCCGGCGCTGCTGGCAGGCTCGCCGAACAACGGTGGCGTCATCGTCGACAGCAACAACCACGCGTCGATCTACGCCGACAAGGACGTCGCGAAGAACTTCTACAAGGTCCTCAACCAGCAGTACAACGCGGGTCTCGTCGACCCCGAGTCCTTCACCCTGACCTACGACCAGTACACCGCGAAGCTGGCCAGCGGCACCGTCCTCGGCATGCACGACCAGGGCTGGGACTTCGGGACCGCCACCCAGTCGCTGCAGAGCGCCGGCAAGGACGAGAACACCTACGTGCCCGTCATGCCCGTCTACGACGGGGTGACGCCCTGGTACGCCGACCGCGCCGTCATGAACATCAACCAGGGTTTCGGCGTCTCGGCCTCCAGCAAGCAGCCGAAGAAGGCACTGAAGTTCCTCGACACCATGCTCAGCGAGGAGTGGCAGAAGACGCTCTCCTGGGGCATCGCTGGCGAGGACTACCAGGTCGGCGCCGACGGCGTCTTCTCCCGCACGGATGAGCAGCGCAAGAACTACAAGGACATCACCTGGCGTTCCCACAACCGTCTCGACGCGCTGCTCGACATGCTGCCCAAGCACCAGGGCAAGTTCTCCGACGGCAACGCCTACAGCCCTGACGACCAGCCCGCCGAGTTCTACGCGACGCTGAGCGACTACGACAAGAACTTCATGGCGAAGTACGGCAACAAGAAGACCTGGCTTGACTTCATGAACAAGGCGCCGGAGAACCCCAAGTACTACCCGGCGTGGAACATCAAGCTCTCCGACGACGCCAACCAGGTCAACCAGCAGCTGACCGACACCAGCGTGCAGAACCTGCCGAAGATCATCGCCGGCAAGCCCGCCGACTTCGATGCCAAGTGGCAGGCCTACGTCGACGCCATCCACAAGGTCGACGTCAAGGTGTACGAGGACGCAGTCAACGCTGGTATCAAGAACCGTCTGGCCAACTGGTAACAGTCTGCGAGCAGTCGTGGTGGGGCGGCGTGCGCCCCCCACCACGACGCGTTCTCGATTACCACCCACTGCTCCTGACGAGGTTGGACAGATGACGGACGCCACGGTCAGCACCCCTGTGACCGCCACCGGGCTCGAACCGGCCCTGGAGCCCGCGAGCAACTCCCGTGCCCAGAAGCGCAAGGCCCGAAAGAATGCAGCGAAGGATCCCAAGCGCAGAATCACCTGGGACAGGGTCTGGGCGCAGCGAGCCCTGCTCGCGATGTCCGTCCCGCTGCTGTTGTACCAGATCCTGTTCAAGTACGTCCCGGTCTACGGCTGGTCGATCGCCTTCCAGCACTACAAGCCGGGTCGCGGCAGCATCTGGAACCAGCAGTGGGTGGGCCTCGAAAACTTCCACAACCTGTTCACCGGTGTCAACGGTGAGCGGTTCCGCCGGGTCGTGGTCAACACGATGGGACAGTCGGTCCTGACCCTGATCGTCGGGACCTTGGGGGCCATCGTCCTGGCGCTGCTGCTGAACGAGGTCAAGAACCTGCCGTTCAAGCGGATCCTGCAGAACATCACGTACATGCCCCACTTCCTCAGCTGGGTGATCGTGGCGAGCCTGGCATCGGTGGCGCTCTCGCTGCCCTCCTCCGGCGGGTTCATCAACCAGGGCCTCATGAGCCTGCACCTCGTCGACCATCCGGTCCTGTTCCTGACCGAGCCGAACTACTTCTGGGAGATCGTCGCCGGGACGAACCTGTGGAAGGAGCTGGGCTGGAACACGATCCTCTACCTGGCCGCGATCACTGCGATCGACCCGGGCCTGTACGAGGCCGCCGAGGTCGACGGAGCGGGCCGCTATCGCAAGATGTTCAGCATCACGCTCCCGAGCATCAGGCCCACGATCGTCGTGCTGCTCATCATCAACAGCGGCTGGATTTTGTCCACGAACTTCGAGCTGCCGTATTTCCTCGGCAACGGCCTGGTGTCCGACAAGTCCGAGACCATCGACGTCTTCGTGCTGCGCTATGGCTACCAGCTGGGCAACTACAGCCTCGCCGTCGTCGCGGGCATCTTCAAGACCATCGTCGCCGTCATCCTGGTGGGCTCGGCGAACCTAGCGGCCAAGCGCCTCAACCAAGAGACGCTGGTCTAGGAGGACTTCATGTCAGGCACCACTGTCGCGAAGCCTCTGGCGCGGCGCGCATCACGAGGCGGGTCACGGCGTCGCAAGCGGACGGTCGAGCAGATCATCTTCACGACGCTTAACACGACCTTCCTGCTGGCCCTCGCGGCGCTCATGCTCTACCCGCTGCTGAACACGCTCGCCATCTCCCTGAACGACGGCAACGACGCCGTCCGTGGCGGGATCGGCATCTGGCCTCGGGACTTCTCGCTGCAGAACTACAATGTCGTGTTCAACATGACCACGATCTACCAGGCGTTCTTCATGAGCGTCCTGAAGACGGTCGTGGTGGTGGCGACAAACCTGTTCTTCACCTCGATGCTCGCCTACGCGCTCAGCCGCAAAGAGTTCATCTTCCGCCGCTCGATCACCCTGATCTTCGTGCTGACGATGTACTTCGACGCCGGGCTGATCCCCAACTACCTGCTCATCAGGGACCTGGGCATGCTGAACACCTTCCAGGCCTACTGGGTGCCGACGATCATCAGCGCGTTCAACCTGATCGTCCTGCGCACGTACATGAAGTCGATCCCCGACGAGATCATCGAGTCGGCACGGATGGACGGCGCGGGCGAGTTCCGCATGTGGTGGCAGATCGTGATGCCGCTGTGCAAGCCCGCGCTGGCCGTGGTGGGTCTGTTCGTGGCTGTGGGCAGCTGGAACGCCTGGCTGGACACCCTGCTCTACAACTCGGGCGATCCGGCGTTGTCCACCCTGCAGTACGAGTTGCAGAAGCTACTGGCGAGCTCGATGAACGCCGGCATGAACTCCGTGGCCGCCACGGGCAGCGCGCACTCTGGCGGGCAGGTCACCACACCGATCGCGCTGCGGTCGGCGATCACCATGGTGGCGGCCGTCCCCATCCTGTTCGTCTACCCGTTCCTGCAGAAGCACTTCGTGTCCGGTCTCATGATCGGCTCCGTGAAGGGCTGACGGCGCCGGGCTCCCGCCCACCGCGGCAGGCCGACCCCGTCCTCAGGACCCGCAACTCCGGACACTGAAAGGCGCCGACCATCTTCCGTTACAACCCCGCGTCGCGACTGTGGCGCATCCTGGACTCGCTCGGCTCCGTCATCGTGATCAGCCTGTTCTGGCTCGTGAGCCTCGGCCTTGTCGTGACGGCGGGAGCGGGAACAGTGGTCGCCTACGAGGTGTGCCGCCGGTACGTCCTGGGCAAGGACGCAGGCCCCTGGGCCATCGCCACGAAGGCCTTGCGGCAGAGTTGGAGGCAGGCGACCGTCATCGGCCTGCTGGCCGTCCCGGTCGCGGCCGTCGGCATCCTCACGCTCTCCTACCTGCCCACTCTCGGGCTGGCCGAGGTCTGGGTACCGCTCATTGTCGTCGGGCTTTTCCTCCTGCTCCTGGTCTTCTGGTGTCTCCCCCTCGCAGCCCGCTTCACCAACCCCACCTGGCGCCAGGTGCTCAACGGGCTCACGTTGGGGCTGACGACGCCCAGCCTGACGTTCCTGCTCGGGATCGCCGTGGTCCTCGGGGGCGTCGCCATCTGGAACTTCATGCCCGCGGTGTTCGTGGCGCCCGGCCTGATCCTCCTGTGGTGGTGCTACCTGCTCGAGCGGTTCTTCGTCGCCCGAGGGTACGTGCAACCGGAGCCGAAGGAGGCGGAGGTCTGACGCTCTCCAGCCGTGGACCTGAGTTGTCTCGGGGTGAGGCTCCGTCAAGGCTGAGCATGCCCGGCGATGTCGGTCAGTGGCGTGGACCGCCGATCACCCCGGGTCCACGCCGCCGAAGTCGTTCTTCGAGAGCCTGCCGCGCGAGCTCCAGGAGGCCGCTCAGATTGACGGGCTCGGCTGGTTCGGCATCTTCGTCCGGATCGTGCTGCCGCTGTCGAAGGCCGTCTTGGCGACGATGATCCTGTTCTCAGCGGCGGGTGCTACCTCGACAGGGTCTGTGAAAGGAGTAGTTGTGGAAGTCCTGACGGACTACGTCCTCGGGGACACGATCGCCCGCTACATGCAGCCTGGTCCGGGCGGGCCGGTGGGAATGATGCTCTTCCCGGCATCAATGGCAGGCCAGGTCGCCGAGAAATCGTCTGCCATCGACTCGCTCGTCCAGATCAAGACCGTCGGTGACACATACCCGGGCGGTTCGGCCGGTCGTTCGTTGCGAAACGGAGGCACTGTCGCCACGCTCACCCTCGAGTCGCAGTTCGAGGACAGGACCGACGCCGGTGTCACGGTCGTGACCCTCCTGCGCACGCACCAAGGGTGCCTCGTCGAACACCATCTGCGGTGGCAATCGGGCGAGGCTGCGCTGGACTCATTTGCTGTGCTTCGCAACGAGGGACCGGACACGGTGACGCTAGAGCTGCTCTCGTCGTTCTCGCTCACTGGTCTGACGCCCTTCGCCGGCGACGATGCCCCAGGCGATCTGATCCTGCACAGGCTGCGCAGCGCCTGGTCGGGTGAGGGGCGTCTGGTGTCTGACCACGTCGAGGACCTGAGCCTGGAGCCAGCCTGGGCCAGCTGGGAGCGGTGCCTGCGCTTCGGTCAGGTCGGATCTTGGCCAGTGCAAGGGTTCTTCCCGACGGCGTTCCTCGAGGACAGCCGCGCTGGCGTCTGCTGGGGCGTGCAGATTGCCCACCCGGCCTCGTGGCAGATCGAGCTAGGCCGGACGGACGCCGCCCTCAACCTGTCGGGCGGGCTAGCGGACCGTGAGCTGGGCCACTGGACGAAGAGCGTGGCTCCCGGGGAGGAGTTCCGTACCCCCGTCGCATACCTGACGGTCACGCAGGGTGGAGTGGACGACGCCGCCCACCGGTTGACGGCTCGCCACCAGCTCTTCCTGGATGTGCCCGCGGTCGAAGAGGCTCTGCCCGTCATCTTCAATGAATACTGCACTACCTGGGGTTCGCCGTCGCCGCAGAACCTTGGTGCGATCGTCGACCGGCTTGCGGGCAAAGGGATCCGATATCTCGTCATCGACAGCGGCTGGTACAAGGCCGAGGGCAGTGAATGGTTCAACGGTCACGGCGACTGGGCACTGGATCGCCGAACGTTCCCCGACGGGCTGACCGAGGTGCTTGATCACGTGCGGTCCGCCGGGATGATCCCCGGCATCTGGTTCGAGTTCGAGACGGTCGGCTCCCGGGCCACGTCATTCACGCTGACCGACCACCTGGTCAAGCGCGACGGCGTTCCCGTCACCGTAGGCGGCCGGCGCTTCTGGGACTTCCGCGACCCGTTCGTGATCGGGTACCTCAAAGACCGGGTGATCGACTTCCTCAAGGCCAACGGCTTCGGCTATCTCAAAGTCGACTACAACAACAGCATCGGAATCGGTTGCGACGGAGCAGAGTCCCTCGGTGAGGGGTTGCGACAGCAGATGGCCGCAGTCCAGGGCTTCTTCCGGATGATCCGCGAGGAGATGCCGGAGCTCGTGATTGAGAACTGCGCGTCCGGCGGCCACCGGCTGGAGCCCTCGATGCTGGCCCTCACAAGCATGTCGTCATTCTCGGACGCCCACGAGTGCGCGGAGATCCCCATCATCGCCGCCAACGTGCAACGCGCACTGCTCCCCCGGCAGAGCCAGATCTGGGCAGTGCTGCGCGCGCAGGACTCCCCACAGCGGCTTGCGTACTCGCTCACCGCGACCATGCTCGGCCGGATGTGCCTATCGGGTGACATTCACGAGCTGAGTGACGAGCAGTGGGCTGTGGTCTCCCGGGCAATCACCTTCTACAGGGCGGCGGTCCCGGTGATCAAGAACGGTGTCAGTCACCGTTTTGGACCGAAGGTGAGCAGCTATCGGCACCCCGAAGGGTGGCAGGCAGTCCGGCGAGTGTCCAACGACGGCGCCCAGATCCTGGTCGTCGCTCACCGGTTCGGAGCCGCTGAGCGAACTCCGATCGAGGTTGCTTTGCCACCGGGCAGGTACGAGGTCAGCGACCTCTACTCCCACCGCGGGATCGTGGTCAAGCTGACCGAGGAACTAGTAGCCGTGGAGCTGAATGAGCCGTTCTCTGCCGCGGCATTGCTGCTCACGCAGACCGAGTGAGATTTGCCAGGAATCCCGATCCGCGCCGGCTGCCGTAATTGGACTCGCCACCGTCTCGCAAGGTAATCGCACCCAGACGCAGACCTCCAGGTACCGATAGAAACTCTAGAAATCGAGATCATCAATGGCCAGCAGCGCTCTTTCTTTCCCCGTCCCTGAGGCTGAGGTTACCGGCATGGAGCTGCACGTCGCGAAGTCTGGTTCCGACACCGCCGCCGGAACCGCGCAGGCCCCCCTGCTCACGATCGGTGCCGCGGCGGCGCTGGCTCAGCCGGGGGACACCGTCGTCGTGCACGAAGGCGTGTACCGCGAGTGGGTGAACCCGCCGCGCGGCGGTACGGCTGCTGCGCCGATCACCTACCAGGCTGCGCTGGGCGCGGATGGCCTGTTCGAGAAGGTGACGATCTCGGGTGCCGAGGTGATCGCCGACTGGCATCCGCACGCCGGCTCGGCGGGCCCGGTCTGGGTGGCGACCGTGCCGAACTCCCTGTTCGGGTCGCACAACCCCTACCTCGAGCGCATCGGTGGGGACTGGTTCTTCGACCAGGTCAACACCTGGCACACAGGCGAGGTGTATCTCGACGGCAAGTCGTTGTACGAGTCGCTGACCATGGCCGGCATCGAGCACCCCCAGGTCACCGTGGACTCGTTCGACCAGGCGGGCTCGCTGCTGACCTGGTACTGCGAGGTGGGCGACGACGTCACCACGATCTGGGCGAACTTCGGGGGTGCCGACCCGGCGGAGCACCAGATCGAGATCAACGCGCGCAAGTTCGTCTTCTGGCCCGCCGCCACGGGCATTGACTACATTACGGTTCGCGGCTTCACCCTGACGAAGGCCGCCACGCAGTGGGCCCCGCCCACGGCGCTGCAAGAGGGCCTGATCGGCCCGCACTGGTCGAAGGGCTGGGTGATCGAGGACAACACGATCACCGACTCGAAGAACGTCGGCGTCTCGCTGGGCAAAGAGGCCAGCACCGGGCAGAACGAGGCCGCCGCAGGACCGAAGGGCGCCAAGGGCGGCACACAGCGCGAGCGCGAGGTGATCCAGCGGGCGCTCGCCCTGCGCGGGCCCGCTGCGGGCGAACCACACCCGTGGGACCGGGATCACGTCGGCTCCCACACGGTGCGCCGCAACACGATCCGGGACTGCGAGCAGGCCGGCGTCGGCGGGCACCTGGGGGCGGCGTTCTCGACCATCAGCGACAACCACATCTCCCGCATTCACGTGAAGCGTCAGTGGCACGGCGCCGAGGTGGCCGGCATCAAGCTGCATGCCGCGATCGACACCGTGATCAGCGGGAACACCATCCATCACACGCACCGTGCCCTGTGGCTCGACTGGCAGGCCCAGGGCACCCTGGTGCGGCGCAACGTCTTCTACGCCTCCACCGCCGAAGACTTCATGGTCGAGGTCTGCCACGGCCCGTACCTCGTGGACTCGAAATGCTCAGCGCCGAGCGCGGCCATCGCGTTTTCTTGGCGCATCGCCCGAATGGAGAGCTCATGACCACGGCCTCGTCCACCAGCTACGCACCCGCGGTGCCCGAGAAGCACGGGATGGCGCCGATCGCCATCCCCGCACAGCCTGACGCCATCGAGCTCGGAACCGGGCAGCTGCCGAACGCCTCGGCACCAGAGGCTTGGCACAGCGAGTACGGCAGCATGTTCGCCCGCAACGTCGGCATCGCCACGCTCACGCCGTTCCTGCCGGATCCGGCCAAGGCCACGGGCGCCGCCGTGATCGTGGCTCCGGGCGGAGGATTCATGTCCCTGTCCATGGAGAACGAGGGCTGGGACGTTGCGCGCGCGCTCGCGAACCGCGGCGTAGCTGCCTTCGTGCTGAAGTACCGGCTCAAGCCGACCCCGGAGGACCTTGACGACTTCGCCGTAGCGTTCAGGGCGATGCTGGCCGGACCACGTCCATCGGACTGGCATGACCCAGCCACCGCGCTCCGCGCCCTGGACCCGCAGATCGCCGACGCCCGCGCAGCGTTCGCGCTCGTGCGCAGCCGAGCGTCCGAGTGGACAATCGATCCCGAGCGCGTCGGCATGGTCGGCTTCTCCGCCGGTGCCATGCTCACCGTCGGCACTGCCCTTGTCGGCGAGGATGCGAAGCCGGCCTTCATCGGCGATATCTACGGTCCGCTCACGGCGTTCGAGGTACCCGACGACGCGCCGCCGCTGTTCATCGCACTTGCCGCAGACGATGGCCTGATCGACCCGAGCGGGTTCCCGCTAGTGGAGAGCTGGCGCGCTGCCGGGCGGCCCGTGGAGCTCCACTTCTACGAGCAGGGCGGGCACGGATTCGGCATGTATCCGAAGGAGACGACCAGCACCGACTGGTTCGACTCCTTCGTGAGCTGGATGAGGATGCACGGTCTGCTCGAGCACCCCGAGGCGACATCCGCCTGAGGCGACCTGCTCCTGCGAAATGGCACCCAAGGCAAGCTCGGGTTGGCCGGTGGCCAAGGACAAGCTCCACGCCGACAAGGCCTACAACAGCCATGGCCTACGCACCGAGATACGCCGCCGGGGCATCGCAGTACGGATCGCACGGAAGGGCATCGAGTCCTCTACCCGTCTGGGCCGCCATCGATGGATGGATCGTCGAGTCGTGCATGTCGTGGCTCATGCGATACCGGCGACTCGTCCGCCGCTACGACCGCAAAGGCGACCACTATGAAGCCTTCGTCACCATCGCCAGCACCCTGATCTGCTACCGACGCCTCACCAAATGAGACACGCCCTTGCTCATAAGCAGGAAAGCAGGGGCAGGCGGCGGATCTGCTGGGTGGTGGGTGCCGTCGTGCCACGTGACGATGATGTTCAAGGAGTCCAGCGTGCCGGTGGCGGTTCCCTCGCGGAAGGCGTACCCGCCCATCGCAGCGCCGAGTGGCACGCTCAGCCCGCTCGTCGCGTACCCGGTCCTCATCGCGTGATCACCCGCATCAGGAGGCCGGCCCGACCCGCATGCGGGCCTGTCCCGCTTCGATCGCAATGTCCACCATGTCAGCCATGCCTGGCATCGTAATACCGGTCTAGACCGATAACCAATTCGGGGTTAGTCTGCTCCCGATCGCACCTCACCTGGTAACCATCCATCGATGGACGATCGGAGCCGACCGTGCCAATCGCTCAGCTCGACATTCACCCTTGGACCCCGTCGCGACCCCTTCGATCGGCGCCCGCGTTGCTCGCCGCCCTCGTCTGCGCCGCCGCCTGCATCGTCATCACCGCCTCCCCCGCGTCAGCCTCGGCGCTGCGCGTCTACACCGGGGCGCCCGGTGTCTACACCGTGCAGCCCACCTCCACCAACGACCATCCCATCGTCCACGACCTCGACGCCGGCATCGTCGTGCCGGCCGGAACGACGAAGTACCTGAGCAGCAAGCTCATCGTGTCCCAGGCCAGCGTCGTCACCGAGACATCGCATCTGGTCTATTGCACCCAGGCCGGCTCGTCGACCCTGGTCGACCGGCTGGTGTCGGGGCAGAACGTGCTGGCCGGGGCATCGACCACGATCCTCACCCGGGGGATGATCACCGCACCCAGCTCAGGCAACCTGACCTGCGCTCTCAAGGCGATCTTCATTGACCATTCGGGCAGCTCCGATCCGGAGTCGATCAGGGTCGAGAGCTCGACCTACGTCGAGGACGTGTTTGGCGTACTAGCCGCTTCGGCCCAGACCTATCAACCGACGCGTACGCGGGTCGACACCGGCTACTACGCAGCCTCGGTCACGTTCACCGCCCCGGCCGGGGTGACGAGCATCCAAGCCATCGGCGACGTCAACGTCACCACCTGCTACGGATCATCGCCCGAACCGCTGTGCGCCGGCGGCCGGTTGACCGGCGGGTACGCCTACGTCGGCACTCAGCTCGTCGTGAATCAGCTCAACAGCAACGGCTCGGTGTGCGTCACGACCACCAACGGCGACCTGGCCGGGGTGACGGTGACCAACACCGTCCACCACTTCAAGATCAATACGTGGCATACCAGCGTTCCGGTGAGTGCAGCGTGTACCTCCCGCGACTTTCAGGCCTCGACCCGGGTGACCGCCAACACGGGAGCCGAGTCGATCATCGTCGAGGCCAACCATCAGTCCCTCACCGCCATGTTCGTCGCCTGACGTCTACCGTTTGACGATCGGAGTCAGTAGTGCCCATCCCCCGTCCAACCCTTTGGCGGTCGGCCCGCCGCCCGGCTTTGGCCGCCGTCGCCGCCGCCGTGGTACTGGTGGCCACCTCGATCACCGGGCCTGCGACCGTCGCCGCGGCCGACACGACAACCCCACAATGGTGGAACCGCGGCAACATCCCGCTCTACTCCACCACCTCCGTCGGAGGCGAGACCGCCGTCATGCCCGACGGCAGCGTGCGCACATATCTGGCCGTCAGCGGTAAGCCCGGTTACCTCGCCGAGATCGACCCCTTCGCTGGGAAGGTCCTGCGCATGCTGGACCTCTACGTGCCGAACCCTGCCTCGACCGAAGACCCGAAGGACACCGGGGCTGCCGGCGCCTGGGGCGTGTCGATCGACAAGCGCGGGACGGTCTTCGTCAGCTCCTACGGCTTCGGTCACGTATACCGGCTGCCCTGGCAGGCGACCCAGCTGGAAGACCTGGGCCGGCCCAGCCCGCGGACGAGCTTCACCTGGGAAGGCGACACCGACAACCAAGGCAACTTCTACATCGGAACCAGCGAGTTCTTCGGGCCGGCGCCGCTGCCCGGCGGACGCCTGTTCGGCTGGTCCGCCGAGACCAGGACCTACCGCGACTACGGCGACTTTGGCGCGCAGTTCGGCTACGTCCGGTCGGTCGAGTACGCCGAGGGCAAGATCTACGCCGGACTGGGTCAGACCACCGGACTGTGGCAGGTCGACCCGAACTCCGGTCGGCGACTGGCGATCGCACCCCCGCCCGGTATGGCCACCGACAAGTACGCGTACCAGATGGAAGATGAGGCCGGATATCTCTACGTCCTGTTCGCGGGCGGCACGACGGCGTCCGAGGGCTGGGTGCTCGACCTGAAGACGCTGACCTGGCACGACAAGATCGCCGGGTACGCCGGTCAGACCCTCACCTCAGCCGACCAGCTGGGCCGGGTGTACCTGGTGGCCGACGGCGAACTGAAGCGGTACGACCCCAAGCGCAAGCAGCTGACCGGCACGGGTTTCCGCGGCGGACCGGAGCAGTCGGACAAAGGTGGTCTGGGCGCAGGCAAGGCGATGGGCCGCATGATCGATCCCGCCACCGGGCACGAGGCCATCATTGGCGGCACATCGTTGTCGGAGGTGTGGCGGTTCGACACCGTCACGGGGACCGGAACGTTCGGGCCGGTCGCCGGTCTGAAGGGTACGCAGACGGCGCCGAGATCGCTGGCGGCCGGACCGGATGGGCGCATCTACGCCGGCGGTTACTTCCAGGGCGGCCTGGCCGTGTACGACCCGGCCACGACCACCTGGGCGGAGTATCCGTTCCACCACCAGATCGAGGGCATGGCTGCGCACAACGGGAAGATGTACTTCGGGGTCTACCCCAACGCGCAGCTCTGGGAGTTCGACCCAGCGCAGCCGTTCTCCGACAGCAACCCGAAGTTCCTGTTCGATCTGAAGAGTTCCGGGCAGGAACGTCCCTGGACGGTCACCAGCGCCGGCCCGTACGTCGCGATCGGAACCTCGCCCAAGAACAGCCAGAACCACGGCGCGGTCACGCTCTACGATCCAGTGACCGGATCACTGCGTACGTGGACCGACGGGCTCGTGACCGGCTCCAACCAGATCTCGGCCCTGACCTACCGTGACGGCATCCTCTACGGCGGCTCGCTGGGATGCTGCAACTTCGACTCCACCAAGTCGCCCGGTCAGGTCTTCGCCATGGACGCCACCAGTGGTGACGTGCTGTGGTCGTCGACTCCCCTGCCCAGTGAACAGGGCGTCAGCGGGCTGGCCTTCGACGGGCAGGGCCGCCTGTTCGGCATGACCTATGGAACGGCGTTCGAAGTGAACCCCGCCGACGGCAGTCTCCTGCGCAGCCAGCAGTACTTCGCGTACAACTGGCCGACGGTGACGAACTTCCAGCCACGGGCGGTCAACATGGCCTGGGAGCCCGGCGACGGCAAGATCTACGCCACGAACGGGACCACTCGGCGCATCGACCCGGACACATTGCTCGACCTCGGGCCGAACTACAAGGTGTCCTTCGGCGCGCTGCTCGCCGGGCCCAGCAAGTTTTACGTGCAAGGCACGGTCCTGCTCGAAGTGAAGTGGTACTGACCTCCAAATAGCGCCGCGCCCCGGGCCGGCTGTCCCCACGGGACAGTGCGGCTCGGGGCGCATTCGTATGACAGGCTCTCGGCTGTCCGTGGCTGGCTCTGCCGGCGGACTGACCCGGGTATTTCAGACACAGCCCTTCATGGCGGTCCATAGGCTGGGAAGATGGACGCGCGCCGGACCACAGCCGCCGGGCCCGGTGCGCGGCAAGGCAGCAGATGTGCACGATGCGCTGCTCGGTCTGGTGGCGACCGCAGCCGCTTTGTTGGTCGCGTCGTGGCTGGTGGACGGCTTTCGGCTGGACCCCTGGTGGGCAGCGATCGTACAAATTCGCCCACGCCTCCTCCATCCAGCAGCTGGAGGCCGTCCGCCGCCGGGTCTTACGATCAGTTCCGTCGAGTGGCTCCGGCCGCCACGAGGCGGGCGATGCGGCGAGCACCCGGCCGGGAGCCGGCCTAGATTTCGCGGACCTGCATGATTCGCTGGAGTTCATCGGCCAGTACCCAGATCATGGCGATCCTTCCGTCCACGACGGTCAGCAGATCGATCCCCAAGCCGCTGACCGTACGGCCGGTCGGTGCGATCTCGCCGATCGGAGTCCGCCAGGTGCCCGTGTGCCGGGCGGTGTGGCGGAAAGCGACAGCCACCTTCCCCGGCTGTTCAGTGCGGTCCATGATCTCGATGGAGTGCTCCTCGAACGCATGGTGCAGCAGGCGGGCGCGTTCCACGAGATCGGCGAGAGCCATGGGCACACCGTTGATCAGGACCGGATCGGCGTACGCGGTCCCGAAGTCGGCCACCGGGTCGGTCCGCAGATCCGGCGGCACGGTCCAGAGCTCGAATAGCAGTTCGATCAAGTCGGGTTCGGTGGTCATGGAACCCTCCGGCGGGACCGCGCCTTGGCCCGGGCGGTCGTTGATACGTCCGGGCCCATCCTATCTACGGCGCCGCATTCGGACTCGGCAATCGCGGCGGGATCACGGGGCTGACCTGTGTGGAGGCCGTCTGACGGGGTAAGTAGGCACCTGCAGGACCGACTGAACACTGCGATTCCGGGATGGACGCCATCGGGGGTGGTCTTATGCGCCGCGTCTTCACCATCGGTCTGCTATCGATCGCGCTACTCGCGCTCGCAACGCCCGCGTGGGCTCGGGGCGACGGAGGTCCCGAGGCGTTCGTAGTCCTCTCCGGCCGTGCCGACGTGCTGACTGACCAGCGAGTCGGCGACCTGGTCGTCTTCCACGGTTCCTCGACCGTGGACGGCACCGTGGACGGGTCTTTGGTTGCTTTCGACGCCCCGGTCGTCATCTCCGGACGGGTCAACGGCGACGTGGTCGTCTTCAACGGCCAAGTCACGTTACGCAGCGGCGCCGTCGTCACCGGAGACGTGGCCTCCCGCGACGCGCCGGTGGTCGTGCCGGGAGCGACCATCGGCGGGCAGACCCGGCGGGTGGAGACCGACCCTCGCTGGGACTGGCTCGGCTGGATCGGCCGCTTTGTCTTCTGGCTGGCCGTGTCGGTCTCGACCCTGGTGGTCGGGCTACTCATGCTGTGGCTGATCGGGCGCGGCACCACGGGAATCGCGGCGGCGGGCGCCCAGCTCGGCCCGTCCATCCTCTGGGGCCTGCTGGTCTCGTTCGGCCTGCCGATCCTCGCGATCTTCGCGCTTCTCACCGTCGTGGGGATCCCACTGGGTTTCGGCGTGTTGACGGCGCTGGGGCTGATCTACGCGCTGGGATACTGCGTGAGCGCCTGGATCCTGGGCCGGGCGATCCTGCGGAAACCGACGCCGTGGGCGGCCACGTTCCTGCTCGGCTGGGCGATCCTGCGGGTCGTGGCCCTCATTCCGATCCTTGGCAGCCTGGTCTGGTTCGCCGCGGTGGTGTTCGGTCTCGGCGCGCTGGTAGTGGCGATCTGGCAGGCCCGCAAGGGCCGCACCGTCGCCGTGGTCCCCTGAGCGGCTCGCGCGTGCCAGCATGCATGCATGATGGCCAGTCAGTCGATGGGAGACCCGGCCGTGCATGGAGTCGGCCGGATCCAGCCGCCTGACGGCCATGCCCGGATCGTCCGGCGGCCATGACCATCAGTGGTTGGCGGTCAGGACAGGCCGAGGTCCGGTCCAAAGGACTCGTAATGGATGGCGGCGGCCCGAATGCCCGCCCGCAGGAGCTGCTCGCGGACGCCGCGCATGAATGGGGTCGGTCCACACAGGTTAGGCAACCGCGTCAGCTGGAATCGAGACGCCGGTGAGCTCCATCCGGCCGGGGAAGGCGTCCTCGTCGCCGTCTGGATCCTCGCGACTTCGACGACCCCCGGCAGCCCTGTCGGTCGCAGCGGGGACCTACCGACACCGAAAGGATCACCGACCTCGACGAGCTGAACAGCCACCCGGCCACCATGCCCGGTGAGTCCCCGACCGTGGCCTTCCACGGCGACATCGCGGTCATCTCCTGGCAGCAGCACAGCCTGTCCGACGAACGCGTCCTGGAGATCGACCGCTGCCACCCCGACGCCGCACGGCTCTACGCCATCGGCGGCTACCAGTGGCCCTGGCGAATCACCCGACCGCGCAGACACCCGGCCGCCCGCTGACTCCAGCAGCCAGGACGCCGGAGGCGTGTGCTTGCTCGGCGGGCAGGAACGCGGTGACCGCTTGGAGCAGGCTCAGCGACCTCTCGCGGATCGGGTTGCCGAGCAGTTTGCTCAGCGGGAGGCCGCTGACCGGCCGATCGGCCATGCTGACGAGACGACGAACAGCCGTGCGCCACCGTGCGATCTGCAGTTCTGGGCACGCCGTTGGCCGCCGCGAGCTCAAGAATTAGCGCAATGGACGAAGACCCGCCAGCCGCCCGGACCGGGCGTCAGTGAGACGACGACCCGGATGAGACCTCGCGCCGGTCCTCTGACCATTGGGTGTGGAAGGTTCCGTCCTTGTCAACCCGCTGGTAGGTGTGGGCACCGAAAAAGTCACGCTGCCCTTGGATGAGGGCGGCCGGCAACCGGTCGGAGGCCAGCGAGTCGAAGTAGGCCAGCGCGGAGGAGAAACCGGGCGTGGGAACTGCCGACGCTGCGGCGATGCCGACGATACGCCGCCAGGCGGCCTCGCCCTCCGCGATCGCGTCGGCGAAGTACGGGTCGACCAGCAGCGTCTCAAGGTCGGGCTTCTTGGCGTACGCGTCGACGATCCGGTTGAGGAATCGGGCGCGGATGATGCAGCCGGCCCGCCAGATCTTGGCGAGCGCGCCGAGGTCGATGTTCCAGCCGAACTCCCCCGCTCCCGCCACGATCAGGTCGAAGCCCTGGGCGTACGCGATGACCTTGGACGCGTACAAGGCCGCGCGGACATCATCGACGAAGGTGTCCGGTACGGCGGGTGCCTGTGGGCGGGCCGCGAAGGCCGAGCCGCGAACAACCGCCTGGACAGCGCTACGCTGCTCCGGCTTGGAGGACACCGCCCGCGCGAAGACCGCCTCGCCGATGCCGGAAACCGGAACTCCGAGGCCGACCGCGTTCTGGACAGTCCATGCTCCGGTGCCCTTGGAGCCGGCTTGATCAAGGATGACGTCGACGAGCGGCTTGCCGGTTTCCGCGTCGATGTGGCCCAGGACTTCGGCCGTGATCTCGATGAGGTAGGACTCCAGGTCGCCGGAGTTCCAGTCACGGAAGATGTCGACGAGCTGCTCGACGGAGTATCCGCCCACTCGCCGCAGCAGGTCGTACGCCTCGGCGATGAGCTGCATGTCGGCGTACTCGATGCCGTTGTGGACCATCTTGACGAAGTGGCCCGCACCGTCGGTGCCGACATGGGTCACGCACGGCTCGCCCTCGGCCACGGCCGCGATGCTCTTCAAGATCGGCCCGAGCGTCTGCCAGGCCTCGGCCGATCCACCGGGCATGATCGACGGCCCGTGGAGTGCGCCTTCCTCACCGCCGGAGATCCCGGTGCCGACGAAGTTCAGGCCCCGCTCACGCAAGTCGCGTTCGCGGCGGATGGTGTCGTGGAAGTTCGCGTTGCCGCCGTCGACGATGATGTCGCCTGGTTCGAACCGTTCAGCCAACTGCTCGATCACGGCATCGGTCCCGGCTCCGGCCTGGACCATGATGATCGCCGTCCGCGGCTTGCTGAGCGAGGCGACGAACTCGTCGATCGTCTCCGCGGCGACGAACCTGGCATCGCCGTGCTCGCTCAGCAGCTCCTCCGTACGGGCATAGGTGCGGTTGTATACCGCGACCGTGTTGCCCGCGCGCGAGGCGAGATTACGCGCGAGGTTCGAACCCATGACCGCCAGGCCGACCACGCCGATGTTCGCGCGACCGCTTCGTTCCGCGTTCGATGACATCTGAATCCGATCTTGTTTCTCGATCTGCGCACGTCACAAAGCCCGGCGTACTGACGATGGACGCCGGCCCGCTGACGTCTTCCCCATGATTATCTGACGTCCGCCGTCTCCGGGATGAAGGACGGGCAAACGGCTGCACGCCACCGCCTGCCCGGCGGGCCGGGACTGCCGCCCCTGGAAGCGGGACGAGTCCGGATCCGACAGTGAAACCTGTCGCAAAAGCTGGCAGTTTCAAGGAGGACTGGTGAAGTTTTCAAAGACACGCGCGGCGGCCGGGGCCGGGGCGCTGGTGGCCACCGCGTTCGGTCAGCTCGCTCAATTCGCGGTTGCCCCGGCCCACATCTCCGGCGGCAGCGCAGCCGACCAAGTCTCGGCCATCGCCGGGCACGGTGGCCGGATGCAGCTCGGCCTGTGGCTGGACCTGCTCGCCCTGGCGATCATCCCGGCGGTGTTGTTCCTCGGTGAGCTGGCCGGATCGCGCCGGTTCCGGCTGGCCGCGGCCGGCACCGTGGTGGCGTTCGTCGGCGTTCTCGGCGTCGGGTATCTCCTCGCCAACGACGTGCTCCTCTACGCCGCGTCGCAGGCGAAGGATCAGGCCGGCGCGGTCGAGGTGGTGTCGGCGTACGAGTCGTCCGGCGTCGTCGTGGTCGCCACCGTTCTCGGGGTGCTCGGTAACTTGATCGGATTGATCCTGCTCGGCATCGCGCTGATTCGCGCCCGCACGGTGCCGGTCTGGGTCGGCGTGTCGGTGATCACCGCGCCGGTGCTGTCGGTCGTCGGCGAGGCCAGCGCAGTCCTCGCACTAGCGATCGGCGCATACGCGCTGCAGCTGGTCGCCTTCACCGCCTGCGCGGTGGCCCTACTGCGCGCCGGCCGGACTCAGAATGTGGCCCAGCCGGTGGTGACACCGGTGGCCGCCTGACCCGAGAATCCGACCATGCGCGGGACGTGGGTAGATCGGCTGGCGACCGGTGGTGTGGGCGTCGCCTCGGTCATGATCGTCTACTGCGGTCTGGTCGCGGTGAGCCAACCGGTCACGTTCTGGTCGATCGTCATGCCGCTGTCGGTCGTGGCGTATGTGTCGGTGCCGTTGGTCGGCGCGGCGATGGCTCGCGCCGACCGGCGCAATCTCGTCGGCTGGCTGCTGCTGGCCAGCGGCATCGCGTTGCCGGGTGCGTGTGCGGCCTACCTCGTGGCGGAGGCGGAGTTCGCCGCCACCGGCACGGTCGGCTGGGCGGGCTGGTGGGACGGGTGGCCGTGGGTCATCGCGCTGGGCCTGCCACCAGTGATCGGCTTGTTGCTGTTTCCGGACGGGCGGCTGCCGTCGCGGCGGTGGCGGCCGGTTCTCGCGGTGGCGATCTTGCAGGCGATCGCCTTGACCTTCGGGCTGACGTTCGCCCCTGGCCTGCTGGACTATCCACAGCTGGCCAATCCGGCGGCGCTTTCCGGCGGGGCCGGGCAGATCGCCGATGCCTCGGTCGGCACGATCCTGCTGATCCCGCCGCTGTCGACGCTGGCCGCCTGGACGGTCCACCGGCGCCGGCGGCGGGCCGCCGATCCGGCCCAGGCGGCCGCGCTGCGCATGGTCGCCCCTGCGGCATGGACGGTCGCGGCCTCCTGGTGGGGGTGCGTCGTCGTCACGGCCGCCGGCGCGACCGACATCGCCGCCCTGCCCGCCCAGATGCTCGGGGTGCTGGCGCTGGCCATCACAGCGTGGGTCGCGATTCGCCGGTACGGCATGTTCGACGGCCGCCGCGTCGTGCACAGCGCACTGCTGTACGGCCTGCTCACCGGGCTGGTCACCGGCTTCTATCTGCTGGTGGCGGCATTGATGCGGGCGCTGGCCCCTGGAGGCGTCGGCTCCGCGGCGGCGATCGCCGCGGCGCTGCTCGTGGCGCTGCCGCTGCGGGACTTCCTGCAACGCGTCGTCAACCGGCTCGTCTACGGTTATCGCGACGATCCCTACCAGGCGCTCGTCCGGCTCGGCGAAGCGCTCGAGGTCGCCGCCTCCGGCGACCTGCTCGCCGATGTCACGGCCAGCATCCGGTCCGCGCTTCGACTGTCCTTCGTGGAGGTACGCGTAAACGGGGCGACGATGGCATCCGACGGCCGGCCAGGCGGCGGCGTACGCGAAACCTTCCCGCTGGTGTTCGCTGGGGAGACCATCGGCGACCTGATCGCCGAATCCGACGAGGCGTTCACGACGGCCGAACGGCGTCTGATCGGCGGCCTGCTGGGGCAGGTCGCGGCGGCCGGGCACGCCGTACGACTCGAACGCGATCTTCAGCGTTCCCGGGAACGCATCGTCGGAGCCGCGGAGGAAGAGCGCCGCCGGCTGCGCCGCGATCTGCACGACGGGCTCGGCCCGGCGCTGGCGGGAGTAGTGCTCGGTCTGCATCGCGTACGCGGACGGCTGGCCGGCGACGCCGTGGCCGCCGAACAGCTGGACACGCTGACCCAGCAGACCCAGGCGGCCGTCGCCGACGTGCGCCGCCTGGTCTACGGCCTGCGCCCGCCCGCCCTCGACGAACTCGGCCTCGTCGGCGCGCTGACCGAACAGGCGAGCACACTCGGTTCCATCGAGGTATGCGGGCCGGCCGACGAGCTTCAGTTGTCGGCCGCCGTCGAAGTCGCCGCTTACCGCATCGCACTGGAAGCCATGACGAATACCGTCCGGCACGCCCAAGCCGCCCACACCGTCGTCCACCTCGCCACCGTCGACCACAGTCTGCAGATCGAGATCGCCGACGACGGCGTGGGGCTGCCTGACGCCTATCGGGCAGGGGTCGGAATCACCTCGATGCGCGAACGCGCCACCGAACTCGGCGGGTCGTGCCACATCAGTCCCCGTGAGCCGCGTGGCACACTCGTGCGCGCCACACTTCCGTTGGAGCCGCGATGAACCAGCCGATCCGGGTCGTCGTCGCCGACGACCATCCCGTCTTCCGGCACGGTCTGCGTACCCTCGTGGAGGAGACCGAGCAACTGGCGTTCGTCGCCGAGGCCGCCGACGGCGAACAGGCGTTGCGGTTGTGCCGCGAGCATGAGCCCGATGTCGTGCTGATGGACATCCGGATGCCCGGCACCAGCGGTGTCGAGGCCACCCGCCAGATCGTCGCCGAGCTGCCGTCGGTCGGGGTCCTGATGCTCACGATGCTCGAAGACGACACCTCCTTGTTCGCCGCGTTACGCGCAGGAGCGCGCGGATACGTCCTCAAAGGGGCGGCGCCCGCCGAAATCATCCGGGCCATCGTGGCGGTCGCGGCAGGCGAAGCCCTCTTCGGTGCGGCGATCGCCGGGCGGCTCGCGGCCTTCCTGCAACCCGACCTGCGTACCCACCATCCGTTCCCGGCGCTGTCGTCACGCGAACGCGACATCCTCGAACTCATCGCGGGCGGCAAATCGAACGCGGCCATCGCCCAGACGCTGCTGCTGAGCGAGAAAACCGTCCGTAACAACATCAGCAACATCTTCGCCAAGCTCGCCGTCACCGACCGGGCCGAGGCGATCGTCAAGGCCAGGCAAGCGGGGCTGGGCACCTGAAACGCCTACGGCCTTCGGGTTAGGACCTTGTGTGTCGAGCCGCCACGAGGTCAAAGCCGCCCGGAAGCTGTGGTTCGAGGCCAAGTTCGCCCGGACGATGCGGCCTCGCATCGAGCGGGCCAAGCCCAATTGCCGGCAGCTCATGGATGCGACAGCCGCTGTCACGACGGCGTGGGCGGTCACTGGGGAAGGGTAGGTGGAGGTGAGCCACCCGCTCTGAAGCAGGATTTTCGTAAACTCGCGTCACGCGGTGACGGCCGGGTCGGGCGAGAAGTCACGGTCGCTCGGCGCCGGTTTGCTGCTATGGCACTCGGGTACGCCAAAACCATGCCTGGACGCATCACCGTGTTCTTGTGCGGGGATGTGATGACGGGGCGCGGTGTTGATCAGATCTTGCCGTCGCCGGGTGACCCGCAGCTGTGGGAACCCATGATCGCTGACGCGCGGGACTACGTCCGCATCGCCGAGTTGGTCAATGGCCCCATCCCGAGGCCCGTGCCGCCGGAGTGGCTGTGGGGTGACGCACTGCCGGTGATTGATCAGTCCGAGCCGGCCGTCCGCATCGTCAACCTCGAGACCGCGATCACCGCAGACGGCGTGCCGGCCCTCGGCAAGGAGGTTCTGTACCGGATGCATCCCGGGAATGCGGCGTGCCTGACGGCTGCCCGAATCGACCTTTGCGTACTGGCCAACAACCACATCCTCGACTTCGGGACGGCTGGCCTGGTAGACACTCTCGCGGCGCTGCGCGACGCGGGAATCGCCGCCGCCGGTGCGGGACCGACCGCCGATGCCGCGTGGTCACCGGTAGTCATACCGTTCACCGGCGGGCGGTTACTGGTGCTGTCCGCCGCCATGCCCAGCAGCGGAGTTCCGAGCACCTGGGCCGCCGACTCCCATCGGCCTGGCCTGGCGTACCTACCGGAGTCGGCCGGCCGGGCCGACGTCGAACGGCTGATCGAGCCCGTGGCGCGGATTCGCCAGCCCGGCGACCTCGTCGTGCTGTCGGTGCACTGGGGCAGCAACTGGGGCGATGACATTCCACGTCATCACATCCACCTCGCGCACGAGCTGATCGACGCCGGCGTCGACGTCATCCACGGTCACTCCTCGCATCACCTGCGCCGCGTCGATGTCTATCAAGGAAAGCTGATCTTGTACGGTTGCGGCGACTTCATCGACGACTATGAAGGGATCGGCGGTTACGGGGCGTATCGCGACGACTTACGCGTGGCGTTCTTTCCCGAGCTCGACATCACCGACGGACGCCTGACCCGGCTGAAGCTCGCCGTGTTCCAAAGCCGCCGGATGCGGCTGGTCAGCGCCGCACCGAGCGACGTCGCCCACATCCGCGACGTCCTGCGACGAACCGGTACCGGCCTGCAGATCTCCGACCAGAGCGGGTTCGAAGTCGATCTCGGAATCCCGTAATAGCTCGCTACGTGCCGTCGGTCCCTTCTCGCTGCGTAGCTGGGAGGGTCGCATTGACCTGTGAGCAGCGGGTATCCGTTCGGATTCGGCTGGGTTTGGAGCACCATTTACGCAAGCCGGCGGTGAATGGGCCGATCGCAGCCGGTTGGCCGGCACGGCCGGCTTCAGCTCGCGGGCGCCGCCGGCGCGCCCCTCTACCCGGCCTCGGATCATGCCGGCCGACTGACCAGGTACGACGCGAAGATGCGACGGTCGTACCCGCAACCAGCCGACAGCTTCGCGCGTCAGGACCTGGCCTTGTGGTGTGCGGCCGCCTTCGTCGTCCAGATCTGCTGGATCTGTTCGAGGGTTCGGCCCTTCGTTTCAGGCTGGAGTTTCCACACGAAGACGTAGGTGATCGCGCACACGATTGCGAAGATGAGGAACGCGCCCGATTCCCCGACCCAGTCCACCAGGGTCAGGAAGAACCGGGTCACGAACCAGGCTGCTCCCCAGTTCGCCGCCGTCGCGATCGCGACACCCCTCCCGCGTACTGCGGTCGGGTAGATCTCGTTGATCACCGTCCACACGACCGGGCCAAGGGAGAACGCGAAGCTCGCGATGAAGACGATCATCGCGACCAAGGTGAAGACGCCCGCGTCGCTGGGATTGTTCGTGCCCGGGGAGCTGGCGGTGGCGATGCGGGCCAGGTGGCGGAACGACAGGCTCAACGCCAGCAGGGACAGGCCCATGCCGATGAGACCGGCGAAGATCAGCGGACGGCGGCCAAGCCGGTCCACGTACGCCACCGCGATGAAGGTGGCCAGCACGTTCACCACGCCGATGCACCAGGTCGTCGCGGCCGTCTGCTGTTGCGGCGTGCTGAACCCGGCCGCTGCGAAGATCTTGTCCGAGTAGTAGATCACCGCGTTGATGCCGGTGAACTGCTGGAAGATCGCAAGGCCGACACCCAGTACGAGTGGCGCGCGCCAGCGCGACGAGAACACCTCGCGCCAGGATGCCTGTGCGCCGCTCAGGCTGTCCCTGATGTCGCGCAGGTCTGCTCCCACGTCCTCGTCCGGACGCACCTTGCGGATGGCGTTGGCCGCCTTGTCCAGTTGACCGACCTTCGTGTACCAGACCATCGAGTCGGGCAGCGGGACCATGGCCAGGACCAGCAAGATGCCGGGCACCACGGAGATTCCCAGCATGATTCGCCACTGCGTGCCGGAAGAGAGAAGTTCATCAACGATGTCGGCGAAGAGAATGCCGAATGTGATCGCCAGCTGGTACATCGATACGAACCGGCCACGCAGCCGGGTGGGCGCCATCTCCGCCGCGTACAGCGGTGCGGCCAGCGACGCGATGCCCACGCCGAAGCCCACCACCAGCCGCCCGACGACCATGACCGTGGTGGAGGGCGCCAGGGATTCGATGAGCGCGCCGGCGGTGAACAGCACCGCGGCCCAGATGACGGTCATGCGGCGGCCGAGCCGCTCGGCCATGGTTCCGGCCACGAGCGCACCGAACAGCGCACCCAGCGTCACCCAGCTCGTGATGATCTCGACGACGGCGGTGCTGGGGTTGAACGTCTTCTCGATCCCGCTCAGCGCACCGCCGATGACGCCTTGGTCGTAGCCGAACAGCAGGCCTGCGAGCATGACGACGGCGCCTACGAAGATCAGCCATTTCGTGATCCGCGATTTCGGCTCGGGCGACCCTCCGAGTGCCGGGCTCCGATCTCCTTCGCTCATTGTCAACCTCGCCCCAGCTTGGGTGAATTGCGAATTGTGATCCAATACAGGGGATCATAGGCTAATCGAGTGATTCGCCCCGGCTGGATTCGGAACGCGGGCTCGGGATCTGTCATCGATGGGATGTCCAACCGTCAACTGGTACAAGGGGTCCGGCATGCGAGCGCGAAGGAGGATCAACAGAACCTGCTGGGCGGTGCCCAACGACGTGCCTGCGATCCCGATCGCGGCCGTCAACGCGCAGATGCCTGACCCGCCGTCGCCGTCAACGGGGCGAGGGCAGCCAGGCGGTGGCGCTCGGGCTGCGGCCAGTTGTCCGCCGGATGCGGCGTAAGGGCCCTGATGTACCCGGTCGCGTTCCCACGGCCTCAGGTGCGGGACTGGGCTGGAGATGCAGCGCGATCGGTCGTGCGATCGGAGTCGAGGAGGTCGCCGAAGACGTGGTCAGCCGGTAGGCCGGCAGATCAGCGCCGGTCGCGGGTCGGATGCTCGCCCTGATCGGCCATCGTGGCGGAACTCCCAAAATGGACCACGCCACCCGGCCCCCTTCCCTCAAGTGATGAAATGTCAGTTCTTGCAGAGCGTGGGTCGCACACCCTGCGCTGGATGCAGGAGGTCAAGCGATGACAGGGATGTCGTCGGCCAAGCAAGCCTGGTCCGAAGGCGGCCTGGTCTTCGCTGCGGTGATGATGATCTTGCTGGGGTACCATGCAGTTCTTCCAGGGCCTCGCGGCGATCACTAGGGCGGGCTGGGCGCGAGGCATCGGCATCGCACTTGCCGTGGTTTCCGCCATCGCCAACATCTTCTACATCCCGTACTCCCCTGTGGGCGACGCTGCTCATAGCGTTGGCCGTCTTCGTGATCTGGGCACTAACCACGGCGCGGTTCGTCTCAGCAGCATGTGCGCGTGGGCGGCGAGGTCGTCGTGGGTCATCACGAATCCGCTACCGGACAGCCTTGGCCCTGGTCACGGACGACCTGGTACGCAAGATGCGTCGCCCGGGGTGATTCGACGACTTCAAGCTGGCGCAATGTCGTCGGTCCGACGAGATCGAACAGTCGCGTACCGCCGCCGAGCAGCAGTGGCGAGAGATGAATGCGCAGCTCGTCAACGAGCCACCCGGCCAGACATTGATCAATGACGTTCGCGCCGCCCATGACGACGACGTCCTTGTCCCCCGCAGCCGCCCGAGCCTGGTCGACGGCGGCCGCCACTCCCTGAGTCACGAACCGGAACCGGTTAGCCAGTCGCACGTGCGCGGGCGGCTCGTGCGTGACGACGTAGCAGGGAGGTGCCGCCGACTGGTCCTGGTCGTGTCCATATCCGACCTCGTCGTTCCAGCCGTTCGGGCCGTCGACGATGTCGTACAGTCGCCGCCCCATCACCACGGCGCCGGTCTGCTCGAAGCTGCGCGCCAGCACCGCTTCGTCGATCGGCGAACGGGGCTCGTCGAGCACCCACGCGTGGATCGCCTCGCCGCCGACGCCGAGGCCGTGTTCCTGGTCCACGCCGCGGGCGGTGACGTATCCGTCCAGCGACATGGAGATGTCGGCGACTACCTTGCCCATTTCACTCCTCCAGGATTACGCCGGGACGCGGTTCCTCTAAACCGCCACGGGGCCGGACGGAAACGGTGAGGAGAACTCGACCGCGCCGTCCGACTCGACCTGCCGCACCTCACTCGCGATCGTTTCGCGATTGATGACGTCGAACCACTCGATCTCGTAGGAGCCGGCTCCGCCGCGAGCGGGGTCGTCTTCCAGCGCGCCGCGCCCCGGCTGCCGGCCTGAGCGTGTCGCGCAGCGCGTCGGATTCACCGGGCCGAGATTCTCGGCGCTGCGCAGGAGCCGTCAGTGGACGGTGGGGCGATAGACGAGTTCCTGGGTGTGGCCGTCGAGCGTCCGGCTCTCGAGCAGCTCGAGGTCGAAGTCGCCGGCCCCGCCCAGGATCGGGCTCGCCCCCGTCCGCCCGGAGATGACAGGGAAGATGGTCACCTGCAGGCGGTCGACCAAGCCGGCCGCCATCAGCGCCCAGTTCAGCGACAGGCTCGCCTGCGAGCGCAGCGGCACGTCCGACTCCTCCTTGAGTCGTGTGACGATCTCGACGGCGTCGCCGCTGACGATCGTGGCGTCGGGCCAGCCGAGCGTGTCGGTCAGCGTGGAGGAGATGACCGTCGCGGGCGTACGCATCGTCCGCACGTTCCACTCGTCGAGCGCATTGGGGTCGATGCCCGAGGTCATGATCGCCGCCGTCTGCCGGAAGGTGGTGGCCCCGAACACCATCCGTTGCTCGGTGTCGAACAGCGCGGCGCGGTGTGCGAGCAGCTCAGGGCCCTGCTTGCTCCAGTAGCCACCCCAGTCGGCGCCCTCGGTGAACGAGCCGTAGCCGTCGAGCGTGGAAAAGACGTCCCAGGTGTAGAGCGCAGTCATGACATTTCCTTCCGAGCGTGGTCAGCCTTCATCCTTTACCACGAACGACTCGCCCCGGATCCGACACACACGACGGATTGTTCGCCTGGCTTTCTCTGCCGAACTGCCCAGCACGACGGTCGGCATCCCGGCCGGCCGCGACGTTCAGCGCCCGGTCGCCGCCATCGCGGAGTACGGCGATGCGGGACTCCATGGCGATCGACGTTCCGGGTGGTCGATCTTGCCCGCGACACGTCATCGACATCGCTGGAATCTCAATGCTGGTGACGTGACGAAGCCGGGACTCTGGCGGTGAGCGGCTTCGGCGCTCGCGCGCCCGCTGCCCCGGTGCCGTGCTCTGCGCTCAAGGGTGAGCGGCGACGTTGCGGCTCGGCCAACGTGTCGACCTGGAACCGTTCCGTGTCCGCGTTGCTGCGCTAACTCGGCGAGTGTGCCGGTCGAGCCAGAGCTTCACGTGCGCTGCTCCAGGCGGCTCGTGCGATGGCTCCCGCCGCCACGGCGGTCAGAACCGGCCGCAGCGTGGGCGGCATCGCCAGTGTTCCGCATACGGGGGCGATGCAGGCGATGGCCACCCACCACACAAATGCCCGGCGCGGGGCCGCCCGTAGCGAGACGGCCGCCGCGAAGCCCTCGGCCAGCGCGTGGGCGGCGAATCCGGCGATGGCGGCGGGTGAGATGACCGCGGCCAGCATCGCGCCCTCGACAAATCGGTGTACGGCGATCGCGGCGGCAGCGGAGCCGTACGACAGCGAACCGAGTATGGCGGCCAGGATGTACCCGGCAATGGCGGAGATGAGGCCGGCGATCGACCAGATCGCGGCGGCCAGATCGAGAACCAGCAGGCTCAGCACGATCCCGGCGGCACCGTGTAGCCACCGGGCGGGGAACCGGGTTGAACGGGCCAAGGCGGCCCCGCCGAGGGTCGCACCCGCCAGGAGTGCGACCCCGGTCGGCGTCAGCTGCGGCACGGCGCGCTCAGCAACCGCAGTCGCACGTCTTCGCCGAGTTCTCCTCGGTGAAGAAGGGTGCGTTGGCGAAGACGGCGGCCGAACGGCCCTTCGGCTCCTCCCACTGCTCCTGGCGGCCGAGCGCCGTCAGGTCGAGGAAACCGTAGGCGCCGCCGAGATGATCGGTTCCTCGGGCGTACGCGGAGTAGGTGTGGAAGATGCCGTCCGGCGTACGCAGGAAGCAGCTCATGCCTGAGATTTCCGACGCTTCCTCGGCGAACTCGGCCATCCCCGCGGCCCGCAGCTCATCGGCGTCCCGGTAGTTGAACATCACCGGCGTCACGGCGGGGTCAAGGGATGCGTGGTAGTCGTAGTTGAAGCTCGATCCGGCCGACGAATACCAAGGCAGGAAGTCCCAGCCACGCTTCTCGCGGTAGGCAGCCAGCTTCGGGAAAGGCGCCCGGGAGATAGCCGCGAACGCGGTGTTGCGATGCGCCAGATGGTCGAGGAACGGCGCGTTGATCTCGTCCAGTGCGCCGGTGCAGCCGGGGCAGGCGTCCTCCCAGGCCGGGTCGAACATGACGTGCTGCACTATCAGCTGGGTGTGCGGCCCGAACAGGTCGGCCAGCCGCACTTCGCCGTCGGGGCCGGTAAAGACGTAGTCGGTCTCCACGCGGACCATCGGCAGGCGCCGCCGGTCGGCGTTGAGCGCATCGCGCTGCCGGGTGAGTTCCTTCTCCCGAATCAGCAGCGTCTTGCGAGCGGTCAGCCATTGGTCCCGCGAAACGATCTCGGGCAGGCTCATGAGGCTCCTCCTTCATGGGGTACACCTCAACGACGAACGGGATCCGCTCAGCTGGACAACCGCGGGCAAAATTGTTCGTACGACGTCCGCCGCACGCTGTTCGGCCAGCGCTCGTATCGCCTCGGCGCTGAGGCCCGGGTCAAGCCGCGCGTGCGGCTCCGCCGAGGCGTGACTCGGCTGCTTGGGCCTCTTCGGCCGCCTCGAGTTGTTCGGCCAGCGCGAGCCAGCTGAGGGCGCAGGATCGGGCCACTGTCTGCAGCGAGGGGCGGCAGTGGTCGGGCACTGCGCTCATGACGGGCCCGCTGTTGTCGAGGAAGGTGAAGGTCATCGACACCAGCCGCAGCAGGGCGCGTCCCCGGTCGCTGTAGCGCAGCGACGGTTCGCGGGTCAGCCATTCCAGGTGGTCACGGACCGCTTGCAGCCGGCGTTGGGCGTCGTCTGGCGTGCTCCATCGTTGGACCGCGCGGAGCGAGGCGGTGGGCTGAACGCGCGTCGGCGCGACGGATCCGTCTGTCAGCATCCGCCGCCGGACGTCGAGTGCTGTGCCGACGGAGACGCCGGCCCGCTGTGCGACCTGGCGCAGGCTGATTCCCGGCTCGTCGCGCATGATCTCGGCAGCCGAACGCCGGCCTTGCTCGGCGGACAGCGGATGCCGGCGGCCGTCTCGGCCGACTCGGGTGTGCGCACGCTGGCCGTCGTCGGCGGATGCTCCGCGTAGTGCCGCGACCGTGCGGGGCGCGACTCCGCAGACGGAGGCGATCCAGCGATCCGACCATTCCGGTTGGGCTTGCAGAATGCGCCGCGCGGCGGCGGAGCGGTCCCGTGGCCGCAGGGCTTTGCCGTGTACGACGTTGAGGCGTACGGCGAGGACGAACGCCTCGTCGTCGGTGCCGTCGAAGTAGACGACTGGCAGCTGGGTGAGGTCGCGCTTGCGTGCGGCCGCGAGCCGGTGGGCACCGTCCACGACGCGCATCGTGGCGCGGTGTACGACCAGCGGCGGCAGGTCCTGGTCCAGCTCGGCGAGGTGCTGCACGTGGGTGGCGGTGAGTCCGTCCAGCCGCGGGGACAGGCCGTCCTTGAGCACATCGGCGGCGACCCAGTCGATCTGGGCTCCGATCCGTGCGATCAAGTCGTCGATACGCCCCATGGATTTCGAGCTCCTGTCGGACGCGGAACTGCCGGCCACGCGCTGGTCCGGCCTGGTGCGGGGTGAACGCTAACGGACTTCGCGGCCGCTCAGGTACAACGCGCGTATACGCGGCGTACACGCGACGGTGTTCAACGCACCGGTGCGATTTCCTTGACAGGATTCAGATGACCTCCTTCAATGTGCGCTGGTCAGGTGCGGCAACTTCTCACCATATTGGAGTGTCTATGCGCAGAAGAGTCCTCAGTCTCGCCCTCGCGGCCTTCATGACGCTCACGGCCTCGATCACGGCGGTCTTCGCCGCCGGCGCCCCCGCGCACGCCGACAGCTGCTACACCTGGTCGCGGGTGCTGAAGGAGGGCGCCAGCGGCGAGGACGTAAGGCAGTTGCAGATCCGCGTCTCGGGCTACCCCGGCTACAACGCGACGCTCGCGCTCGACGGGGAGTTCGGCCCGGCGACCGAGGCCGCGGTCATCCGGTTCCAGAAGGCGTACGGTCTGGCCGCCGACGGCGTCGCCGGGGAGGACACGTACAACAAGATTTACGCGCTGCAGGACAGCGACTGCACCCCGATCAACTTCAGCTACGCCGAGTTGAACAAGTGCAACTCGACGTGGTCCGGCGGGGCAGTCTCGGCCACGCAGGCGAAGTTCAACGCGCTGGTCACGATGTGGAAGTTGCAGGCGCTACGGAAGGCGCTCGGCAGCGTACCGATCACCATCAGCAGCGGCTTCCGCAGCTACTCGTGCAACAGCGCGGTCGGCGGCGCTTCGACGAGCCGCCACCTGTACGGTGACGCCGCCGACCTCACCGGCACACCGTCGCTGTGCAAGCTGGTCCAGGAGGCTCGGTACCACGGCTTCCGGGAGATCCTCGGCCCCGGCTACCCGGACCACGGCGACCACGCGCACGTCGCCAACGATCCGATCAAGCTCTGGTCCGCGTCGTCCTGCGGGATCTGATCAGCCGGTGGGCGTCACCGCGGGTCGGTGACGCCCATCGTCAGCTCGTCGCGGAGCCGGTCGGCCAGCTCGTCGGCCCCGGCGGCCCGCAACGCCTCGACGGCCGCCGCGGCTGCTGCCTGGCCCGAGGGACCGCCGGCCAGGCAACGGGCCAGCGCGGCCAGCGCGGTCGCCTCCACTACCCGGAAATCATGCGCGGCTGCCAGGTCACGGCCGCTTCGCGCGCATGCTGCGGCCGCGTCCCGTGCTCCAGCACCAAGGTGTACGCCGGCCAGGGCGACCTGTGCCCGTGCGGCGAAATAGGGGTAGCCGTGTTCGGTGGCCAGCGTCAGGACCTCGTCGAGGCAGCGCAGCGCCTCGGTCGTCGTGCCGCCGACGCCGTGGGCCTCGCCGAGGGTACACAGCAGGGCCACTTGCGCGCGCTGGTCGCGCACGAGTACCGCCAGTTCGTAGCCGCGCTCGGCGGTGGCCACGGCGGCCTCGGCCTCGCCGCGCTGGGCGTGCAGCTGACTGAGTTCGTCCAGGCTGGACAGTTCGCCGTGCGGGTTGGCGCGTTTCCGGTAGCCTTCGAGCGCGGCCAGCAGGTGTTCTTCGGCCTCCTGTTCCCGGCCCAGCTGGCGCAGCACCATGCCCAGGTTTCCGCGGGTCGACAGGACCGATTCGGTCCGCCCGGCGGCCTCGTTGATCCGCACCGCACCGTCCAGGCAGTCGGCCGCTTCGGCCAGCCGGCCCTGATCGGCGTACATGGCGCCGAGCCCGTTGAGGGCCAGCGCCCGGACCGGCGCCAGCGGCGGCTTCTCGCCGCAGCGGCGCAGCGCCTCCCGATAGGCGGTCTCCGCCTCGTCGAACCGGCTCTGCTCGGCGTGAATCACGCCGATGTTGTGCCACAGGTAGGGCGAGGCGGGCGGCCAGTCGGCGGAGTGCGCGAACTGCTCGCCCCGGCGGAAGTCCGCCAGCGCTTGGGCATGCCAGCCCAGCGCCCATCGCACCTGGCCCCGGCTCAGCAGCATGACGGCCTGCCCGGTCGGATCGTCGGCGGCCGTGGCGGCCCGCAGTCCGGCTTCGGCGGTACGCAGCCACCGGTCGACGTGCCGGCGTACCAGGAAGTAGCCGCGCAGTTGTTCGGCGAGCAGCCAGCTGAGCCGATGCCATTCGGTCCCCGCCGTACGCTCGACGAGGGCCACCAGCGCGCCGGCTTCGGCGTCGATCCAGCGCTCGGCGGCGTCCTGGTCGGGGAAGGAGCCTTCGTCGCGGTCGGTGACGAGCCGGATCGCGGACGGGTAGATGAGGTCGACGGCGGCGGTGGCCATCCGCAGCGACCATCGGTGCAGGCGGTCCCGGGCGGCGTCGACGATCTGCGGGTCCTCGTCGCCGAGCAGGCGGGCGGCGTAGAGGCCGAGCAGGTCGTGGAAGCGGAACCGTTCGGCGGTGTATTGCAGGAGCATGTTCGCGTCGAGGAGTTCGCCGAGCACGTCGTCGGCGGTGGCGGGGTCGACGCCGAGCAGTTCGGCGGCTGCGGCGGCGCCGAAGTCGTCGCCTGGGTGCAGCGCGCACAGCCGGAACGCCTGCCGGGCCGGTTCGCTCAGATCCTGGTAGCTGAGCTGGAAGCTGGCAAGGACGCTGGAGTCGCCGGCGCTCAGCTGCGTCAGCCGCTGGTTGGCGTCCCGCAGCCGCCGGGCCAGCTCCGCAGTGGTCCAGGCGGGCCGGCTGGCCAGCCGGCCGGCGGCGATGCGCAGCGCCAGCGGCCATTGTCCACAGGCGACGGCCAGTTCGTCGGCCGACGCCGGGTCGGCCGACATGCGGCCTGCACCCACGGTCGCGTCCATGAGCTGGATGGAGTCGGCCACCGACAGCGTCGACAGGTCGACGACCGTGGTCGCGGGCAGGTCGGGCAGCCGTTGGCGGCTCGTGACGAGCACGTCGCAGCCGCCCGGACCGGGTGCCAGGATGCGTACCGCCGCCGCGTCGCGGACGTTGTCCAGGACCAGCAGCATCCGGCGATCGGCGAGCACGCTGCGCAGCAGGGCCGACGCCTCGGCCTCGTCCGCGCCCACCCGCCGGGCCGGTACGCCGAGCGCACGCAGGAACCGGCCGAGCACGTCCATCGGCGCGACCGGCTCGCTGCTGCCGCTGCGCAGGTCGGCGTAGAGCTGGCCGTCGGGGTAGCGCGAGCTCAGCCGCTGCGCCGCGGTCAGCGCCAGGGCGGTCTTGCCGACCCCGGCCGGGCCGCTGATCAGGACCAGCCGCACCGTAGGATCGCCGGTCGGGGCGAGCACCGTGTCGATGCGGTCCAGCTCGGTGTCGCGGCCGACGAGGTCGGTCGGACCGGCGGGGACTTGGCGGATCGGCGGGCCGGGCTGGTCGGCGGCTGCGGCTGCCGCAGTCCGCTGCCGCAGCGCGTCCTCGTGCGCCTGTCGCAGGTGGACGCCGGGGTCGACGCCGAGCTGTGTGGACAATGCCCGCCGGATGCGGTCGTACGCCGCCAGCGCCTCGGCCTGCCGGCCGGCTGCCGCCGCCGTCGCCACGAGTTCGGCGTACAGCGGTTCGTGTAGTTCCAGCCGGCCGGCGAGGTCCCGCAGCAGCGGCAACACCTGGTCGGTGTCGCCGAGGCGCCGGCCGAGCGCGGCGGCCTGGCACAGCACAGTGGCGTACTGCTCGGTCAGGGCGGCGATCAGCGGACTGTCGCGCAGCTGCTCGACGTCGGTCTCGCCGCGCCACAACCGGGCGGCTGCGAGCAGTTGCCCAAGCGCTTGGGCGGGATCGACAGCGGCGGTGGCCGCGCCGGCCTCGGCGAGCTGACGAAATCGCAGCAGGTCCAGGGTGTCGGCGGTCAGGTCGAGCCGGTATCCGCGACCGGCGGCGGCGAGGACCGGGGCCCCTTCGTCGCCGGTCCACAGTCGCCGTAGCCGGCCGAGGTAGCCGTGCAGCAGGTTGGTCGCCGACGGCGGACGGGTGGGCCCCCACAGCAGATCCATCAGTTCTTCGCGGCCGACCGTCGTCCCGCCGGCCAACGCCAGCCGGGCCAGCAGGCAGCGCAGCTTGTCCGAACCGAGCTTCACCTCGGCCGATCCCCGGGTGATCCGCAGCGGGCCGAGCACCGCCACCGTCAGCGGTCCGGTGTCGGCCGGTTCGGCGGCTGATCGGCGTGCGGCGGGGATCGCCGGCGTGGCCCGGTCCAGCAAGGCGTCCCCGTCGACCCCGGCCTGGCGGAAGTACTCTGCCAGCACTTGGACGGTCTTTGTACGTGGAGTATGCGTACGCCCCTGTTCCAGATCCCGGATCGCGGCCACACTGACCACAGCGGCTGTGGCCAGCTGCTGCTGGGTGAGGTTGAGCTGTTCGCGTAACCGCCGCAGTAGCACGGCCAACGGCTCCGGCGAGCTTCCCCAGGTAGCTCTCGGCACCCGCTGATGCTACAAGGCGCAGGCGAAAGGCTTTGGGTTCGATGCGGTTCAACCTCCTCGGTCCGTTGACGGTCGAGAACACCGCCGGACAGCCGGTGCCGCTGCCGTCCGCCAAGCAGCGCACGGTCCTGTCCGCGCTGTTGCTGTGGCCCAACGAGGCGTTGACCGCCGCTGACCTGATGACGGCGTTGTGGGGCGAGGAACCGCCCGCGTCGGCCGCCGCCAATGTGCGTACCTATGTGCTGCGGCTGCGGCGGCTGCTGGAGGAGCCGGGGACGCCGCCACGCATCGCCGCCCGGGGCGGCGGATATCTGGTGCGGGTGCGACCGGACGAACGGGATGTGGAGCGGTTCGACGCCGCCGCCGAACGCGGCCGGGCGTTCCTGTCGTCCGGCGACCCGACCCAGGCCCGGGCGGAGCTGAGCGAGGCCGCGCGCTTGTGGCGCGGCGAACCGCTGGCCGACGTACCGCCGTCGCCGCTGCTGACCCGGCGGATCGGCTTGCTGCGGGAACGGCGGATGCTCGTGGCGGAGGATCTGGCCGAGGCGACGCTGCGCGACGGCGCCATCGCCGAGGCGGTACGCCTGTCCCGCGCGCTGCTCGCCGACGACCCGCTGCGGCAACGGGCCTGGGAGCAGCTGATGGTCGGGCTGTATCGGCTGGGCGACGTGCCCGGTGCGCTGGAGGCCTACCGGACGGCGCGGCGTGTCCTGGTCGAGCAGACCGGGCTGGATCCGGGGCCGCGGTTGCAGCGGCTGCACGACGACATCCTGCACCATCGCGATCCGGTCGCGGCGGTGTCCAGCCGACCGGCCGTGCACGATCTGCCCCCGACGGTGGAGCCGTTCGTGGGGCGGGCGGCGGAGACTGCGGCGATTCTGCGGGATCTGCACGGCGACGCCGGATCGGTCGTCGCCCTGCACGGGCCTGGCGGGGTCGGTAAGTCGGCGCTGGCGGTACACGTCGCCCATCAGCTGGCGCCCCGCTTCCCGGACGGCGTGCTCTACCTCGATTTGCGGGGGGCGAAGACGGGCGCGATCCCCGTACGCCCGGTCGACGCGATCGCCCGGCTGTTGCGGGCGCTCGGCGTACCAGCTGCTGCTGTGCCCAGTGAGGAGGCCGAGGCGGCCGCGGCGTTCCGCCGGCACACCGCGCACCGCAGGCTGTTGCTGGTCCTGGACAACGCCGACAGCGCTGCACAGGTCGCGGACCTGTTGCCGGCCGGTCCGGCGGCGGCCGTGATCACCAGCCGCCGCCACCTGGCCACCCTCGCCCGGGGCCGGCATCTGGCGGTGGAGGTGCTGGCCACGGGGGACGCGGTCGAGTTACTCGGGCAGGCCGGGGCCGGGCAGCGGGTCGCGGCCGATCCCGGCGGGGCTCGGCGGGTGGCCGAGCTGTGCGGAAATCTGCCGCTGGCCTTGCGGATCGCGGCGGCCCGGTTGGCGAGCCGGCCGGGGTGGCCGTTGCAGGCGTTCGTGGAGCGGCTCGACGATCCGGCCCGGCGGCTGGACGAGTTGTCCTATGACGACGTCGGGATCCGGCGGACCTTGCGGCTGGGGTATGAGCCATTGTCGGAGGGCGGCCCGCATGAGCAGTTGTGCGCTCGCGCGTTCCGCCTGATCGGCGAGGTGCCGCTGGCGGTGGTGACGGTGGCGGCGGCCGCGGCGCTGCTCGGCGTCGCGCCCCGGCAGGCGCATGAGGTGCTGGAGACGCTGGCCGATCAGCGGCTGCTGGAGCCGCGGCTGCCCGGCCGGTACGAGTTGCACGACTTGTTGCGGATCCTGGCCGGGGAGGCCGCGCGGGCGCGGGAGAGCGCGCCGGAGCGGGCGGAGGCGCTGGTGCGGCTGATCGAGTCGTACGCGTTCGCGGTGGAGCACGCGACGGCGCTGCTCAACGGTGGCTGGACACCGGCGAGTTCCCCACCGGATCCGGCCCGGCCGGCACCGGACGGCCCGTGGTCGCCGCCGTGGTCGCCGTTGCCCGGCAACGCCGCCGAGGTGCCCGGCTGGCTGGACGCCGAGCAGCCGAACATCGCCGCCGCCGTGACCAGGGCCAGCGAGATCGGTGGCGCGGCCACCCGCCCCGCGGTACGCCTGGCGTGGCTCAGCTACGCGTTGTTCTGGCGCGGAGGCGCACCGGCCGAGGCGCATCGGCTCATCGAGCGCAGTCTGGCCATGACGGCGGCGCTGGACCTGACCACCGAGCACGCAGTGACCTTGTACTACCGGGCCAAGCTGCGGCAGGCGGGTGGGGACGCCGTCGGCGCCGAGGCTGATCTGCGGTCGGGTGCGCAGTTGGCCGGGCGGCTCGGCGATCAGCTGCGGCAGTCGGGTTGCTTGGACGCGTTGGGGAATCTGTTCTACCTGCGGGGTGACCCGCGGCAGGCGCTGCGGTGTCATGACCAGGCGCTGCGGCTGCGGCGTACGCACGGCACACCGCTGCATGTGGCGGCCAGTCTGAGCAACATGGCGGACGCGCGGTTCGACGCCGGCCACCGGCGGCAGGCGCTGGCCGGGGTCCGGGAGGCGCTGGAGATCGCCCGGCGGATCAACGCGACCGGGGTGGAGGGCGCCGCGCTGGCCATGCTGGGTCAGCTGGAGTTCCGGCTCGGCGACGCGGTCTCGGCCCAGCGGACGCTGGCCGAGACGATCGAGCTGACCGCGACGACCGGGGATCTGCCGACGCAGTGTGAGGCGACGCTGGCCCGCTGCGCGGTTCGGCTGGGCGTGGGCCGGGGCGACGCGTTCGACGATGCCGCCGCCGCCCACGGCCTGGCCGGGCGGATCGGCGACCGGTATCTGCGGGCGGTCGCCACTCATGCGATGGCGGTCGCGTCCGGTGTCGATTCGCAGGCGCGCCGGCTGGCGGCCGAGGCGTACACGGAGCTGAAGCGCCTCACCGGTTTCCGCTCCCCCATGTACGCCGAGTTCTTCGGCCTCTGAGCCGGCGTCAGAGGCCGAAGAATTCGCCGTGATAGCGGCCTACGGCTGTTCCGCGCTCGCGGACGGGTGCATCTTGCCGAACGCCGTGAGGCTCATCGGTTCCTGGACGGTGTAGAGCCGCACCGTCTGAGCGGCGGTACGCACCACGTACGCCGCGTTGGCGCCGTTGGCGTTGCGGAATCCGAAGGCGGTCGGGTCGGTGGCGTACGTCTCGAACATGTCCTGCGCGGGAATCCAGTCGCCCCAGACGCCGGAGCCCTGTGCCGTCTCGGGCGCGAAGTGGATGTAGCCGTCGGTGCCGCGGACGAACACGCCGATCCGTCCGGTGACCGGGCTCAGCAGCGCGCTCGGTGCTCCGGCCGGGGTCGTCGCCGTGCCGCCGACCGGAGTCCATTCGCCGCTGAACGTGCCGGTCGAGTCGGCTGCGGTCGTCACCACCTGGCCGGTGGCGTCGCGGGAGAACAGCCGCAGGTGGTAGCCGGGCAGCAGGACGACCGACGGTGGCTCGGTGGAACCGCCGCCGAGGTTGGTCCACGGTTGCAGCGTCCCGCCCGAGTAGCGAGCGGCCTGGAGCGCGCCGGTGGTGTCGGAGACGAAGACCATGGCGGCGGCGTCGGCCAGCGGGACGACCACGGGGGTGCCCGCCAGTGCGGTGCCGCCGAGTTTGCGCCAGGCCAGCAGATCGGCCTGCACCGGGTCTTGCCAGCGCGCCCACAGAGCGCCGCCGGCGTCGACGGCGAAGACCACTTCACGCTGGTTGGACAGGCGTACCACCGCTGGTGCCGACGCCATCCGGCCGCCGAGGTCGGTCCATGCGCTCCAGCCCGGACTGCCGGCGGCGGACTGGGTCAGCGTCCAGATGTCGCTGCTGAGGTTGCGGGCGGTGACGCGGACGAGGTTCGCGGTGGTCTCGGACAGGGCCGGTCGCCCGCTGAATCCCTCGTTGCCCGAAATCGGAGTGAGCTGGAGCGAACTGAAGTTGTCCGGGCTCATCCGCCCGTGCATCAGATGGCCGATGTTGTCGGTGTAGGCCAACTCGATGGAGGTCGAGGCGGCCTGCGTGATCGTGGTCGGTGCGTCGCGTGTGACGGACACGACGGGCCGGTCCGGCACATGGGAGACGGCGAGCCGGCAGGTGTCGGTCACGGCGAGGACGTTGGCGAACCCCTGCCAGCCGCTGCCGGCCTGGTGACCGGAGATGACCCAGGTGTGGGTGTCTTCGCGGAACCGGTACTGGGACAGCGTCCCGTCGGCCTTGATGCCGAACAGCGTGTCGCCGCCGACGGAGAAGATGCCCTTGGTGAAGATCTGCCAGCCGGTGCCGACGAGGACGTTGTACTCGATCCAGCGCTGACTGTCGGCCTCGTACCGGAACCGGTAGAAGCTTCCGGTGGTGGCGTTGCGGGCGTAGAGCACCCCGGCTCCGGCGGCGACGATGAGGTTGTACTTGCCCCAGTCGCTGTCCAGCAGCCGGCCGGTGAAGGTCCAGGTGCTCGTGGCTTCGTTGTAGCGGTAGGTTCGCAGCTTGCCGTTGCCGTCGACGACGAAGAAGTCGCCGCGCTCGTCGACGGTGATCTTGTCGCGGAAGCTTGCGGTGGCGTACTGCGTGAAGCTGGTGCTGATGTTCACCGCGGGGCTGCCGTTGACGACCTCCCAGGTGCTGCCGGTCCACCGGTAGCGGAACAGGCCGGTGGACTTGATTGCGTAGACGCGTCCGCCGGGTCCGCCGAGGACGCGGCCGTAGGTCTGCCAGCCGTTGCCGATCTGGCTGCGGGCGGACCAGCTCGCGCTGACATTGCCCGGATTGGTGAGCGGATACCGCCATAGTCTGCCGGCGGTGTCGGCGGCGAAGACCGTCGCCTGCGGTGCGCAGGTGATCGTGTCGGCGGCTTGGGCGGGGGCGGGGCCGACCGCCGTGAGCACCGTCGTGGCGAGTGCCATGACGAGTGCGACGGTCAGCCCCGGTCGCCGGAGAGGCGTCTTCATCCCTGTGGATTCACAATCTTCGACGCCAGGAGGTCCCATTTGCCGGTTGCGTAGCCCATGCCGGGCACGCTAGCGGCCGGTGATGGAAGGAGACCTTCATCGCGCTTCCCGTACCTGGTCCCGTACCGGCGGCGTGGGCAGCGTGTGCGCGGTGAACCCGCTGCCGCCAGCGATCCGGCTGGTCAACCCCGCCAGCCCGCTGACCGGCTGGCGTTCGTAGATGCGGTTGGCGTTGTTGGCGTTGCGGAACAGGATCAGCCAGGTCTGCCCGGTGGTGTTGGTGATCGGCACCAGGGTGGGGTCGGTGGCCGCCGACTCGAACAGATCCGGGATGGCCGGCGACCAGTCGCCGAAGATCCCGGAGCCTTGCGCCGTCTCCCAGGACAGCATGATCTGGCCGTCCGGGCCGCGGGTGACGACCGCGATGCGGCCCAGGATCGGGTCGAGAATCGCAGACGGCGAGCCCGCCGACACGTACGCGCCCAGGGTGGTCCACTCGGCCGGGAAGGCGCCGGTGGTGTCCTGCTGCTTGGTGACGATGACCCCGGTGGCGGTACGCACGAAGACCCGCATCCGGTAGCCCGGGGACACCACGACGGTGGGAGTGCCGGTGGCGTCGACGTCGCCGAGGCTGGTCCACGCCGACAGGACGCCGGCGGTGTAGGTGGCGGTCTGGACCGCTCCGTCGGTGTCGACGGCGAAGATGCGGATGCCGTCGCGGGTGGCGGCCACGACCGGCGTACCGGTCAGGTTCTTGTCGCCGAGGTTGCGCCAGGCCGGCGCCAGGCCCGACGGCGTACGCATCCACAGTTTGCCGTCGGCGTCGACGGCCAGCGCCGAGGTCAGTCCGTCGGTGATGGCCAGTGTCGGGGGGCCTGCCATCGAGCCGCCGAGGTCGGCCCAGGCGGTCCAGGTCGCCGCGCCCACCGCGGTCTGGCCTCGCGACCAGACGTCGGAGTCGGAGTAGCGCACGGCCAGTTCGAGCTTGCCGCTGCCGGCCTTGGTCAGCGCCGGCCGTCCGGTGAACGCCTCGTTGCCGGACACGACGGTCCATTGGACGGAGCCGAAGTTGTCGACGTCGGTCTGGTGTCCGATCAGGACTCGGCCGATGTTGTCGGTGAAGGCGTAGTCCACCGTTCCGAGCGAGGCTCCCGCAACCGGGGCGGCCTGGACGCCGACCGTCGGCGCGTACGCCTCCACCGGCGCGACCGGGATCGGGTCGGCGAAGTAGCCCTGCACGTCGGCGACGACGTCGATGGCGGTGCTGCCGCCGTTACGCAGGCGTACCTTGCCGTCGGTGCCGGGCTTGACGATCACCAGGCTGCCGCTGTTGCTGTCGGCGTTGAAATGCGCCTGGCCCGTCGCCGGGCCTTCGGAGCTGCCCACCGGCCACATCCGCAGCCAGCCGTTGCCGGTCGGCCCGACGGCGGTCAGATTGACCACGACTCCCGCGACGCCCCGGGTCGGCATGCCGAGCCGGCCGGACACCTGGAAGTCGACGGTGCCGTTGGCGGGGATCGCCGCGGTCTGACGGGTGTCGAGGACGCGCCCGGTGGCGAGCCGGAATCCGGCGCCGGTCGTCGGCGAGGCGGTGAAGTAGCCCTCCATGGTGATCACCAGGTCGACGGCGGCACTGCTGCGGTTGGTCACGGTGACCTGACCGGAGGAGGAGAGTTTGACCGCCGCGAACGACGACGACGTGCCCTTCTCGAAGTTGAGGGTGGAGCGGCTGGACGACACTCCGGCCGGGAGCACCGTCAGGTAGCCGGCTGCGGTCGCGCTGGGGACGCAGAGTCCGATGGCGACCGCGGCGGCGCCGGCCGGGACCAGGCTGCCGGTGAGGGTGATGGTTCTGGATCCCCCGGCCGGGATCTTGGCGTCGGAGGTACCGACCCCGGTACGCGTGTCGACCACCCTGGTCTGGGTGACCGGGATGAATCCGCCGCCGGTGCCGGCGACGGCCGTGCGGAAGTAGCCCTGCGCGACGATGACGATGTGGGTGCTGCCGTTGGAGTTGCTGACGACGACCTTGCCGGAGGGTCCGGGCGCCACGGTGAGGGCGTTGGACATGTCCTGCCCGGTGGCCACGGTCAGCATGGTGATGCCGGGGTCGGTCTGGCCGTCGGGCCACAGCCGCAGATACGTGCCGGCGGTCGGATCGACCGTGGCCACTTTCAACAGCACCGCGCTGACGCCGCTGGCCGGGATCGAACCGACGCCGAGCACCGGAAAGGCGCGCGTGGTGTCGGCGGCCACCTTGCCGGTGAAGCCACCGGTGCCGTCGCGGGTGTCCAGGACGACGACCGGGGCGCTGAACGGAACAAAGTCGCCGCCGATGCCGGCGGCGTCGGCGGCGGCCGGCCCCGGTTGGCCTACGGCGACGACGCCCATCACCAGAGCCAGCCCGACAGCGGCCAACACATTTTGGACCTTCAATCTTCCTCCTTACCGATGGGAGCGCCCCGCCGTAGGGCACGGCGGGGCGCTCAAAGGGTGGATCCGCCTAGGCCGGCGGCGCGGGAAGGGTGTGGACGGTGAACTCCACGCTGCCGGCAGACCGGGCGGCCGGCGACGACAGCCCGGAGGCACTGGCCCGCTGGTAGACACGCGTGGCGTTGTTGATGTTGCGGAACAGGATCGCCCAGGTCTGGCCGGTGGTGTTGGTCAGCGGCACGATCGTCGGATCCGTCGCGGCCTGCTCGAACAGGTCGGGGATCGCCGCCGACCAGGCGGCGAACTCGCCCGAGCCCTGCAGCGTCTCCCACGACACCAGCACGGTGCCGGCGGAGTCCCGGGCGACCACCGCGGTGCGGCCGAGGACCGGGTCCAGGATGGCCGACGGCGGACCGGCTACTGAAGAACCGCCCACCGTCGTCCACGCCTCGGGGAACACCCCGGCCGTGTCCTGATACTTGGTCGCGATCGTGCCGTCGGCCTGCTGCGCGAACAGCCGGATCCGGTACCCGGGGTAGACGACCGCCGCCGGTTTGGTCGCACCGGTCCCGCCGAGGTCCACCCACGCTGACAGAACACTGCCGGAGTACTCGGCGGTCTTCACCGTGCCGGTGGCGGTCCGGACGAACAGCCGGACCCCGGTTCGGGTGGCGACGACCGTCGGCGTGCCGACCAGACTCTGCTTGCCCAGCGCCTTCCAAGCGGGAATGGTGCCGGTCTGCTGATACACCCACAGCGCTCCGTCGGTGTCCACCGCGAACACCGCCATGACGTTGTTCGGCAGGCGGGTCAGCGCGGGCGCGGCGGCCATGGACCCGCCGAAGTCCGCCCACGCGTTCCAGGTAGCCGAGCCCAAAGCCGACTGCGTTCGCGACCAGACGTCCGAGTCGGAGTACTGCACCGCGACTTGGGCTCTGCCGTCCGAGAGCAGTCCGAGGGAGGGCCGGCCGGCAAACGCCTCGCTGCCCGACACGACAGTCCACTGGACGGAACCAAAGTTGTCCACATCGGTTTGCTGGCCGATCAGGACCCGGCCGATGTTGTCGGTGTAGGCGTACTCCACCATGCCGAGCGCGGCGCCGGCCACCGGACCTGCTTGCAGGCCGACGGTCGCGGCGTACGGCTCTGTCGGAGCCGATGGAATCGGATCGCCGAAGTACCCCTGGATGTCGACGACGATCCGGGCCGTGCCGGCGTTGTTCTTGATGCGGATCGATCCGTTGGCCCCTGGCTTGACGATCGCGAGGGAGGCCACCGTCTTGCCGGCGCGGTTGTGCACCTGACTGATGTTGGGTTCCGTGGTACCGGAAGGCCATACCTTGACAGCGCCGGCAGCACTGGGGCTCGCGACGGTGACGTTGACGATCGCCGCGGCCACACCCCGAGTCGGCATGCCCAGCTTGCCGACCACCTGCACATCCACCGTCGCACCGGCGGCCAGCGCGCTGCCGCTGTCATACAGCCGCGTCGCCGGGACGTAGCGGTAGCCGGCGCCCTCGCCGGTAGTCGCGGTGATATAGCCGTACGGCGCGATGACCAGGTCGATCGCGGCCGAGCTTTGGTTGAGGAAGGTCACTTGGCCGGAAGCGGACAGCGGCAGCGAGAGGGCATGCGAGTGATGCCCCGTCGGCACGAAGTTGAGCGCCGACACGTTCGGTCCTGCCGTGCCGGTCGGCACCACGCCAAGCCATCCGGCGGCGGTCACGTTGACCGCGACGACATCGGCCAGCACGGCCTTCGCCCCGGCGGGGATCACCCCGCCGCTGAGCGTGATCGTGCGAGTGCCCTTCGCGGCGATCTTGGCCTTGGTGGTGCCGAGACCGTCCCGGGTGTCGACGATCTTGTTCTGTGACACGGGGACGAACCCGCCCCCGCCACCTGGCGTGGAAAGGAAATACGCCTGCGCGGTGATGACGATGTGCATGCTGCCGGACTGATTGCGGACGGCTATCCGGCCGCTGGCACCGGGACGCACGACCGCTGTGTTCGAAACCTGCTCGGTGCCGCTGACGTTCAAGTGCGACACGCCATTGGGCGTGGTGCCGTCCGGATACACCTGAAGGAAGGTGGTGTTTCCGGTGCCGCTGGTGGTGACCAGCCGGACCAGCACTGCGCTCACTCCGGAGGCGGGGATGCCGCCCACCCCGAGCACCGGGAAGCTCACCACCCCGCCGGCGCCCACCACGCCGGTATGCCCGCCGGTCCCGTCGCGAGTGTCGAGCACATCGACACCCTTGGGGATGGCCACGTAGTCGCCGCCGAGGCCGGCCGCGTCGGCGGCCGCCACACCGGGTCGGACCGTGACCACAGTGGTCAGCAGCAATGCCAGCACCGTCAGCAGCCGCGGAAGGCGGAGCTCTCGTCTTCGTCCGTCGATTGCCAAGTCTTTCTCTCCTGAACTCGCTTCGGTCATCGCTTTGGCTGATTGGTCGCTATCTGGCTCGGGAGATCAGGCGGCCGACTTTTCGGATGCCCACCCGGGCGCTGACCATCCCGGCGACGATGGCGACTTCGAAGCCGGAATGCCCGATCGGGATCTGGCCGCCGACGAGGTCGTCTATCGCATTGCCGCCATGTCCGACGTGAGCGGAGAACTCAGTGGCGTCCTGGGCGAACTCGTCGGCGATGTGCTCGGCGGCGTCCATCGCGGACTTGCGCGTGCTGTTGGTCGCCATCTGCACCGGCTCGCGTTTGAGCACCTGCGGCGGCCCGTCGAAGCAGGTGCACTTACCGCCGGGCTTCTTGGCCTTCAGCGCGGCCGACAACGACGCCGCCTGGTGGATCGGGCATGCCCCGGCCCCGTCGTTGTGCACCAGCAGGTTCAGCCCGGCGAGGACCACATAGTAGGTGTGCAGGGTGTCGACGGTCAGGTTGTAGACCCGCGTGCGCTCGGTCCACTCCCGGGTCGTGATCGTCTTGGCCACGCCGCCGCTGGAGGTTTGCAGCGCCTCGTCGGGTCGCAGGTCGCCGGCTTCGACCCACCGCTGGGCCTCGGCATCCCAGAACGGATGTCCGCGGGTGGCCGTGACGGCGGCGGTCGCACCGTCAGGCCGGGTGCCCGTACCTGTGCCGACGGTGACCTCGACGAGGTCTTTGTCGCCCTCGCCGACGATGACGTGGGTGACCGGGAAGTCGCCGGTGCGGCCGGTCGTCGGATCGGTGGCCAGCACCTTGTCGCCGACGGTGACCTCGTCGATCCGCTTGGTGGAGCCGTCGGCCATCCGCACCAGCGTCGCGCCGTCGAAGCTGTTGCCGACCGCGCAGGAACCCAGGTCCGCGACGTCGTCGCCGGCCTTCGTCAGGTCGTCGACGAGCTTCGAGCCGGTCTTGACCACGTCGGCGACGTCGTCGCCGTGCCGCACGACCAGGCTCGCCGCGCGGGCGGCGCGTACCGCCCCGCCGCCGGCACCGCCGAGGGCATACCCGGCGATCGTGGCGGCGGTCCAGGCACACGCCTCCAGGTCGCCCTTGGTCACGCAGTCGACGAGATCCGTGACGCCCACCGCGTCGGCGGCGACGCTCAACGCCGTCTTGACGTACGGTGCGGCGGCCTGAGCGAAGTCCGCCACCGCCTCGGCGGCTTTGGACACCGTCTGCACGACTGCACCGGCCGCGGTCACCGCCGTCTGGTAGACGGCTTTGGCGGCTTTCACCGTGTCGACCACGACATCACGCACCGTGGCCACGACAGCGGCGGGTATGTGCGCTGCCGCCGACACCACCTTCTTGACGGTGTTCACGACCGGTTTGAGCACCGCCGCGACGACCTTGATCGGGTTGTGCTTGACGGCGTACTCGATGACGTTGCGGGCCTTCTCGGTGATCCGCTTCTTCGCCTCGTACACCGCCCGGCGCGCCTGCTCGGCCTTCTGCCGAGCCCACGCCGCCGTCGACGACGCCACGCTGCGGACCGTCGAGGACACCCGGTGGTACGCGTACGAGACCTTGTGGCTCACCCAGTGGTATGCACTGCTGACCTTGCTGCCGACCCATCGGACCGCACTCTTCGCCTTGTGGTAGACCCATTTGGCGGCCGAGGAGACGGCGCTGGCCGCCCGCCGGACCGCCGAGCCGACCCAGCTGGCCACCGACCGGACGCCGGACCACACGTAGCTCGCCGCGCGGCGGATGCCCGACCAGGCGGACGAGGCGACGCGCTTCACCCCCGACCAGACGCTGGAGGCGGTCTTCTTCACCCGGTTGACGACCGACTTGCACCAGCCGCAGGACGGCCAGTTCCCGTCCGGGTCGGCGTTGGCCAGCGGGTCGCCCGCGCCGTAGGTGTAGCGGTTGGCCAGGATCGCGTCGCCGGAGTCGTAGTCGACGGTGTCACGCGAGGTGAACGCGCCGGTGCCCGGCTCGTACCAGCGGGCTCCCATGTCGACCTGGCCGGTATCGGGATCGGTCCAGTCCCCTTGGAAGCCCAGCTGCCCGGTGTCGCCCTCGGTGGCGGTCACCTGACCGAACGGGTCATAGGCCTTGGAGTCCGCGACCCGGGACAGGGCTGTGTCGTCCGGGTCGATGCCGGCGACCACATCGCCGTGGCCGTCGCGGATCGCCAGCAACTCCTCACCGGCCTTCGCGACGCCCACCACCTCGCCGGACGGGCCTCGGGCGTACTGCTCGGAGCCGTCGGCCACGACGTCGTCGCCCATGCCCGCGTACAAGAAGGTGATGCCATTGCGGGTGGCCACCCGGTCGAGGGCGTCGTAGGTGTAGGTCTGGCTCCCGGCGGTCGTGAGCCGGTCGAACGCGTCGAAGGTGTAGGTCTCGGTCAAGCCCGAGCTGGTACGCGACGCGAGCGTGCCACGCGCCGTGTAGGTGTAGGTGTAGTCGGTGTCCGACAGCAGCCGGTTGCGCTGGTCGTAGCTGGCGGTCTTGGATCCGGCGCGGGTGCGGTTGCCGGAGGCGTCCCACGCGTAGGCGACGGTGCCCTGCGGCCCGGTCCACGACGTCAGCCGGCCGGCCTTGTCGTACGCGTACGTGTTGACGCCCGCCCCGGCCGTGCCGGTGGTGGTCTTGCGCATCAGGTGGTCGTCGACGTCGTAGCCGTAACTGATCGACGCGACCGCCGTGCCGGCGCCGTTGCGGGTGGTGTCGGTGGCGACCCGCGAAAGGTTGTCGTAGGTGACCGACCGGACGCGGCCGGATCCGTAGTCGATGCTCGTCAGGAAGCCGGCGGCGTCGTAGGTGTACTTCTGCGTCACGCCTGTGATGCCGTCGCGGGTCGACGACAGCCGGCCCCTCGTGTACGCGTAATTGCTCGTCCCCGCCGCGTCGGTGCGGCTGATCAGCTGCCCGTCGGCGTCGTAACCGAAAGCGGCCGTGCCCCCGCGTCCGGCGGAGGTGAGCAGGTTGCCGCGGTCGTCGTAGCTGAACGTGTCGGTGCCCGCCGCCGACGTCGCCTGGGTCATCCGGCCGCCGATGTCGTAGCCGAACGTCTGCTGCGGCGTGCCCGCCCCGGTGCCGGCCTCGGCGACGACCCGCCCGGCGGCGTCGTACATCTGCGTGGTGGTGATCCCGCCCGGGGCCGCCAGCCGCACAGGCTGCCCGTTGACGTCGTAGGTCAGCGTCCATGTCCGGTCGGCGGCGGTGGGATGCGCGGTGGTCGCCGGCTCGACCTGCGACTCGAGCAGGCCCAGGCTGTTGTAGGTGAAGAAGGTGTGGTTGCCTCGCCCGTCGGTGTACCGGGTCTGGTTGCCGGCCGCGTCGTAGCCGAAGCCGGTCGTGAGGGAAACCGTGTCGGACACCGGTTCCACCTGCCGGATCAGCCGGTCGAGCGCGTCGTACGCGTAGGTGGTGGTGATTCCGCCGGGACTGGTCGACGACAGTTGGTTGCCGACGGCGTCGTAGGTGTAGGTCTGGCTGCGCAGCACCGTGCCGTCCGGTGCGACGTCCGACTCGGCGGTCACCTGGCCGAGCGGGTCGAAGTCCACCCGCTCGGTGCGCCCGAGCCCGTCGCTGACCCGGACCTGGCGCCCGTCGCTGTCGTAGCCGTAGGAGATCCGGGTCCCACTCGGATCGGTGACCTGGATCAACTGGCCCTGCGCGTCGTACGCGTTGACAGTGACGTTGCCGCCGGGCGAGGTGACCGAGGTGACGTTGCCGGCGTCGTCGAACGCGTACCGGGTGGTCAGCGTGCGGGCCGTCGGGTAGCGCTCGATCACGGTCGAGGTGATCTGGCGGTCGAGGTCGTCGTAGGTCGCCTCGGTCCGCGCACCGGTCGGCCCGGTCGCCGACAGCAGTTCACCGGTACGCGTATAGGTGCGCCGGGTGATGGCCCGCTCGGTGTCGGTGGCGCCCGGTTCGTCGACGACCGTCAGCCGGCCCAGCTGGTCGTAGGTGTAGCGAGTGGAGTGCCCCAGCCCGTCGGTCTTCTCGACGATGTTGCCGGCCGCATCGTAGCGGGCGGTGACGGTCGGCTGGACCGGCGTGAGCGAACCAGGCGCCCGGTAGGACGGCGCGCTGCTGCTGACGACCCGGCCGAGCTGGTCGTAGTCGTTGCGGGTGACGTTGCTGCGCTCGTCGGCGTAGCTGACCGCTTCGTCGAAGGTGTTGAACCCGGTGAGGATCGTCGGCGTGACCGTGGTGGCCGTGCCGCCGTCCTGTTCGACGGCCACCGCCGGGGAGACCGCCCTGATCCGCCGGCCCAGTTCGTCATTTGTGTAGGTCGTGGTGCGGCCGAGCGGGTCGGTGGTGGAGGTGAGCAGTCCGCGCTGGTCGTAGGTGCTGGTGCTCACACGGGTGGCCGACCCGGCGGTGATGGTCTGCCGGATGGCGTTGCCCGTGTCGTCGTAGACGTAGTCGGTCTGCTCGGTCGTGGTGGACACGATCCACGGCACGTTGGATGGGCGGCCGGTGCTGGTAGTGCGGGTGACGTTGCCCATCGCGTCATAGGTGTAGTTGACGGTCAGCGCCTGGCCGGCGGGGTCGGTGACGACGCTGGCGAGGTTGCTGACCTTCGTGAAGGTCCGCTGGGTGACCTGGGTGCCGTTCGCGGCGGTCTGCCGGGTCATGTTCCCGGCGCCGTCGTAGGCGTCCTCCTCCACCACGTAGTCGCGGGTCGTCCCGTCCGGGTTGCGCAGGTTCTTCAGGACGATGCGGTACAGCAGGTCGTCGCCGTAGTACTGGTACTCCAGCCGCCGGCCCATCGCGTCGGTGTCGCTGGCCAGCCGCCCGGCGTAGTCGTAGGCGTACGTGTGCAGCACCAGGTAGTCGCCGACGCTCGGGCCGCCGTCGCCCTTGTAGTCGCGCAGCCGCACCTCCGACAGCGCGTTGCGGGCGGTGTACGCGTAGTCGTAACGGTTGCCGTTGGCGTCGACGACCGTCGTCTCGTTGCCGAACCGGTCGTAGTTCTTCACGGTCTCGTTGCCCGCCGCGTCGACGATGCGGACCGGGTGGTTGAAGTCGTCGTACTCCCAGGTGCTCACCCGGGTCGCGTCTGGTCCGGCGACGTCGTCGACCTCGACCCGGGTGACGTTGCCGTCGGCGTCGTAGGTCGTGGTCGACTTCTTCTGGTGCGCCTGGCCGGTCACCGTGTCGGTCGTCGCCGGTTCGGTCGTCGACACCGGACGCGACAACGCGTCGTAGGTGTAGGTGGTGACCAGGCCGGCCGGGTAGGTGTCGGAGATCTCGGTCTCGGTGGCCAGCCGGCCGAGCGCGTCGTAGGCGTAGATGGTCTGCAGCCCGGACGGCTGCGTGACGCGGTAGAGGTCGCCGTTCTGGTAGTAGGCGTACCGGGTGATCTTGCCCCGGGCGTCGGTGGTGGTCAGCGGCAGCCCGGCCGGCACCGTGCCACCGCCGTACGCCGCCTCGCCACCGGTCGTGTAGGTGTGGCTCACGGTGCTGCCGTCCGGGTTCACCTGGGTGGCGAGCTCCCCGAACGACGTGTACGCGTACGTCGTGCGGTAGGTGGTGTCGGACCCGCTGGCGGAGCGGCCGTCGCGGGTCTCGGTCGGCAGGTCGTTACGCGGGTCGAACGGGTCGGTCACCGTCGCCGGATACGTCGAGTAGCTGGTGAAGCAGGCGGTCGACGTGCGGCAGGTCCGCGTCGAGGTGACGTTGCCCCGCCCGTCGTAGGTCATCCGGACGGCGTCGCCGTTCTCGTTGGTCACCACCGTCTGGTTGCCGTCGTCGTCGTACTCGAACGTGCGGATCGCCATGCCGTCCAGCGGGTGCCGGACGAACACCGGCCCGCCGGCGTCGCCGGGGATGACGGTGCAGAACGACGGATCGTTCGGGTCGGGCGCGGTGCAGACCTCGGTCGGCGGCTCCTCCGGCTGGTCGACCGGCAGGGACAGGTCCTCCTCGCGCGTCTCCAAGCCCAGCGGCGAACCCGAACGAAGCAGCTGCCCGGTCAGACCGTCGTACTCGAACAGGTAGGGACGGTTCGCCGGGTCCAGGATCTGCACACTGCGGCGCAGGTCGTCGCTGCCGCCGAAGACCAGCGGCGTGCCGATCTGCCAGGTGCCGCCGTGCCGATCGGTGTGCTTGACGACCCGGTCGTCGGCCGTGTCGTAGGCGAACTCGGCGGCGATCTTGCCACTGGGCAGCGTGATCGACGACAGCTGGCTGGCGCCCGCGGCGTAGCTGTAGTGCGCGGCGACCGCCGCCTGACCGAGCGGATGCGAGTAGACGGCCACCTCGTCGATCGCACCGGCGAAGTAGCGCCGCGACGCCGAACCCCAGCCGGGCCAGGACGTGGGCGTGGTGGCGTACGCCGCCCCGACCTGGTTGAAGGTGAGCAGCGAATGCTCGACCGAGGCGCCGGTACGCTCGGCGGCCTTCGCGCCGTCCAGCCACAGCGTCTGGGTCCCGCCCATCACCGACAGCACGGCGTGGTGCCAGCGTCCGTCGTTGACGGTCGCGGTGGACACGAGCGGTGCGATCGCCGGGCCGCCGAACTGCCCGTACAGCTTGCCGTCGGTGCCCACATAGAGCAGCGGCACACCGGTGGTGGACGTGGCGCTCAAGTCCTTGTCCTGATAGCCCAGCAGCGGCCCGCCGCCACCGGTGGCGGCCGGTTTGAACCACAGTTCGACCGCGCCGTCACGGGACTTCTTCAGCGCGCCCTTCGGCAGCGTGACGGTGGACGAGGTTCCGTTGAAGCCGGCCGCGGTCTCCTGCGTACCCGTCAACGCGCCCGCCGTGGCCAGCGTGACGTTGGCATAGGTGGCGGAGTCCTTGCCCAGGTTGACCGCGACCTCACTGGCGGCGGCCACCCCCTGCGCCTCACCCAGCCGCCAGTAGGACTCCGGTTTGGCGTCCAGCACCCCACTCCGATAGTGCGACCCGGCCATGTACGCGTACCGGGTGCAGGCGTTGCCGGGCGCGCACACGGAGGTGAGTTGGTCGCCGCTGTAGGTGTAGGTCCACGTCGGTGCGATGCCGCCGACCGGGTCGGTGGCGACGGTGGCGATGTGGTTGCCGGACCAGGTGAACAGCATCGACCGGCCGAGGGTGTTGGTCTGGCTGTTGGAGACGCGGGCGCGGGCCAGCTTGCCGTCGGCGGTGTTGTAGGTCAGCACGACCGAGCGCAGGGCCGCGTCGGTGATCTTCATCAGGCGACCGGCGGCGGAGAACTGGTAGACCATCTTCGCCTTGTCGGTCAGCACCCACAGGGTGCCGTTCCAGGTCAGCGACGCGGTCCGGCCGGTGGGGGCGGCGAAGGTGCCGTCGGGGTTCTTGCCGAACCGCACCTGCTGACCGTCCGGATAGGTGACGGTGACGTTGCCCGACCCGTCGCCGTCGGCCACGACCCGCATGTCGTATCGGGTCCACCAACCCGCTCCGAACAGGCTGTCGCGCCGGGGATCCAGGCTGTTGTAGGTGCGTACCAGGTTGAGCTCGGGACCCACCGTGCTGACCGTGGCGTCCATCGCGACGGTCGAGACGTTGCCGGTCTGCGCGTCGAACTCGCGGTCCTGCTCCGCGGCCCCCGATCCGGCGATCCGGGAGGTGATCTCGGGCTGCGGGACGGCGGTGAGCACCGTCGTCCGCGGCGACGGCGTCTCGTTGGTGCCGTCCTTGACGATGACCCGCCAGACGAAGGTCTTGCTCCACGACAGCTTGCCGGCGGGCACGGTCCAGGCCGTCTTGGCCTGGAAGCCCGAGTCGAAGCAGCCGGTCGTGCCACCGGTCGAGGTCTGCTGGCAGACCTCGAACTTGTAGCTCAGCGTCGTGCCGGGCGGCGCGTCGATGTCGACCGCCCGCGCCCACAGCTGCGGCGACAGCGTCTGCGCCGAGTACCCGTTGGGCGGATACAGCTCCTGCACCACCGGCGGGATGTCGATCACTTCCAGCACCATGCGCGCCGGCGGCACCTGATGGTCGGTGAAGACCACCCCACCGGTGCGGACCATGGTGAAGTCGAGGAAATACCGGCCCGGCGGCAGCCGCTTGATGGTCGCGCTGAGCGTCACCTTCGCCCCGCGAGCGACCGTCCCGGTCAGGTCCGCGGCGCGCTGCTGGCCCACCGCCGCACCCGTCCTCGCGTTGTACGCGCGATAGGCGAGGTAGTAGCTGCCCGCGGACCAGGCTTCGGCGCTGCGGTTGGTGACCGTCACGCTGACCCGGCCGTCCTGGTTCTGCAACACCGGCGGGTTGGGCACCGGGTTGGCGATCTTGTAGGAGGCGTTGTACGGACTGTGCGTCACGTACAGCCGCGGCGGGTTGGCCGTCGACGGCCCGGCGAACCGCTTGCCGCTCAACGCCCCCGTGAGCGCCCGCAGGGAAAGGCCGTAGTTGGCCTGCTCGCCGTTGACCCACCGTTGCACGAGGTCCGCGCCGGAGCCGCCGAGGTCGAACACCTCCCCCGCCGCCGGGCACTTCGACGAGTTCTCGCCGAACGCGACGTAGCCGTGCGCGAACGACTTACGCGCCAGCGCACCACCCACCGACGGACCGGGATACGAGTAGCCCGTGCCCGGACTCCAGGACGCCGTCACGGGATGAACCGTCACCGGGCGGGCCGAGCACGAGTCGGAGTCGTAGTTGACCACCAGCAGCTGTGCGCCGAAGATCGTGTGATACCGCAGCCGGTCCACCAGCCCGTCGAACTTGAGGTAGGAAGCGGTGTTGACCCCGTTGACGGTGCCGACCCTCAGTTCGCTGGAGCCGGAGGCGGAAGTGGAGCCGCTGACGTACATCGCCGAGTCCGCGCGGTCGCTGGCGACCGGCAGTTTGACGGTCGGGTCGACGCGTACCGGGAAGACCCGGGCGCGATCGCGCAGCCAGGAATCGGCGACGCCGAGCCGCAACACCGGCGAACCGGCGAGCGTCAGCAGCTCGTAGCGAACCGCGGCCGACGGTGCGGCACGTCCGGCCGCGTCGACGACATAGCCCGGCGGGATCACGGCCCGGACGGCGCCACCGGAGTCGGCCAGCACCACCGCGCCGTCGCGCACCGACGCGGACAGCCCGTCGAGCCGCAGCGGGAAGTCGTAACTGCCCGCGGCGTTCGGCGTACGCAGGACCAGCGTCTCCTTCAGCTCGCCCGGAAGCGACTGGAGTTCCAGGTCGATGCCGGGCAACACGTTCCGGTAGGTCACCTGGGACCCGTCCGCCGCACCGCTGACGGCGGCCGCTCCCGACAGCCCGTACGCGACCGACTGCCCACCCGGGACGGTGAAGGCGGCCAGCGCTTGCGCGTCGGCCCGGCCGGCGAATCCGATGCGTACCTCGTCGGCGTTGTTGCGCCAGCCCGAGACGGCGTCGCCGGAGAGCCGGGAGTCGATCGGCGCCCACGCACCGCTGGCGGTGCGGTAGTTGACCGGCGCGGTGGAGAAGACCGTCGTCTGCGTCCCGTCGGCATTCGCATACACCTGCTGGTACGCGTCGCGCCGGTCGGACAGCTCCTGGCTGGTGGCCGCCTGATAGCCCTGGGCTTTGACCGCCGGAGCCGTCGCGACCGACGCTACGTTGGCCGGGGCGACCGGGTCCCGGGTCAGCTCGTGCTGCGGGTAGCGGGACCGCTGCGAGGCGGGGATGACGCGGTTGACCTTCTTCTGCCCACCGCTGCCGCCGGACGCGTCACCGGATCCCTTCACGCCGGCCCATTGCTGCTGCGGCGACGCGGCGGCGTCCTGCGATACGCCGGTGGCGCCGGGCCGGGACAGCCAGGGCATGCCCGACACCCCACTGGCCGCTGTGGTGAACAGCAGCAGCCCGGACAGCGACAGAGCAAGGAGCCGTATGCGCCGCGACCGAGTCGTCCGGGATCGCCTGAGCAGTTCGGGGTAGCCGCCACGCATCACGGACCTCCGCGCACACCTCGTCTGGATCACATCGCCCACATGCGATGCACCCATGTAGATATCTCGGCGCGCGCGTAGAAAATTCGTCTTCATCGAATTGTTATCGGCGGCGGTGAGTTCAACCGCGTCCCGTTCCTGGCTGAACTGTCCGGCACCCGGCTCGCAACGCGAACGCGCCAGGCGTCCCGCACCGGGGCGCCTGGCGCGCAGCGACTGCCGCGGGCTGCTCAGCCTCGCGGACGCCTCACGGTCTGCCGACGAGGAATCGGCGATGCCGATCCGGCGGCAGACCACAGACCACCAGCCGTCCAGCGGCCAGCTCGGTGAGTTCACGCGCTCGCCCGGGGTCTCCCTCCGCCCGCGCGACCGCCGCCAGCGCACCGAGCGCCTCAGCCTCGACCAGCTCGAATTGCCATTGCCGGGCCAGTTCCTGGGCCTGCCGCAGCTTCCGCGTGGCGTCGGCGAACCGGCCGTCGCGCAGATAGGCACGCCCGAGTCCGATCAGCGCCACGGCTGCGGCGTGTGAATTGCCGACCGCGGTCGCCTCGTGGTGCAACCGATTCAACTCGGCGGCGGCATCGGCAGACGCGTCGCCGAGATCCATCCGCAGCAAGGCCGCTTCGACCGCGCAACGCACGGCATGACCGGGGTCTCCGGCAAGACGCGCGAAGTCGATCGCCGCGTCGGCATGGCGCAAAGCTTCCTCGTGGTCGCCGTCCTCCGCGGCGACCAGTGAAAGGCCCTGCTCGCCGAGCGCCTGGCTGAGCGGGTCTTGCAGGTCGTCGGCGATCCGCATCCCCGCCGCGAGGTGCTCGCGGGCCGTCGCCGTCTCGCCGAGCAACGCCAGATCGATCCCCAGGTTGCACAAGACCGTGGCCTCCCCGCTCGGATTGCCGGTCTGCCGATACAGATCCAGCGCCCGGCGTCCGAACGCGACCGACTTCCTGAGATCGCCCAGCAGGAAGTGCAAGGTGCCGAGATTGGTCAGGACGACGGCCTCACTGGATCGCCGCCCGGTCCGACCGTAGATCGTCAACGCCCGCTCGAGCAGATCCTCGGCCTCCCGGCTCGCGCCACGGCCCGCGTACGCGACGGCCAGCTGCGTCGACGCCGACGCCTGCACGTCATCCCAGCCACTGTCCCCCGCCGCGACAATGGCGCGGCGCAGATGCTCGTCGGCGTCGGCGATCCGGCCGGCCACCCGGCACCCCTGCCCGAGGCTCAGATGCATCGCCGCCGTGGCCGCGTGCTGCCCTTGCGCTTCGGCCGCCGCCAGACCGAGCGAGGCGGCGTGCAGCCACTCGGCGACCGGCCGCCGGATCCACAGATATCCGCGCAAGGCATCGGTGAGCAGCCACGTCATCTGGGTCGGCCCGGACTGGGCGCAGAATCCGATCACCGCGACGATGCTGGGCAGCTCGTCGTCGAGCCAACGCCGGGCAGCCCCGGCGTCGGCCAGGTTCTGCGCGGCCGCACTGGTGTGGCCGGCTCCCTCCGGCAGCCGGATCGTGTGCGCGTACAAGGTGGCGGCCGCGTTGTTGATGGTCGCCAGATAGAAGGAGCACAGGCGGGCGACGGCTCCGGGCACCTCGCGCCCGGTCTCCGCGAGACCTCGCGCGTACTCGCGCAGCAGATCGTGCAGGCCGTAGCGATCTCGGCCCCGCGGCTCGGCCAGATGCGCGTTGACCAGCACGTCGAGCAGGCCCGCCGCCTCGGCCAGGCCGAGCCCGGCCATGGCGGCCATCGAGTACGCCGTGACGTCGCCGCCTGGCGCCGCGCCCAGCAGCCGGAAAACCCGCTGGGCGGCGACGGGCAGTGACCGGTAGGAGGCCTCGAAGGCCGCCGCCATCGACGACTGACCGTCGTCGTCCACCGCGAGCTGACGCAACCGCCCCTGCGCGGTCAACTGGTCCACGTAGCCGACGAGGTCCTCGTCGGGATGCTCGGTCAGTTTCGCCGCGGCGATCCGCAACGCCAGAGGCAGGTGACCGCAGGCCTCCGCCAGCCGGGACAAGTCGTCCTGCCGATGCCGGCGCGGACCGTGCAGCACCGACTCCAGCAGGCCGACCGCCTCCCCCGGGCTGAACGGTCGCAGGCTGACCCGCCGCGCGTTCTCCCGGGCGACCAGGCCGGTGAGCCGGTCCCGGCTGGTGACCACCGCCCGGCATCCGGGTCCACCCGGCAGCAACGGTCGCACCTGATCGGCGGTCCGCGCGTTGTCGAGCACGATCAGCATTCGCCGGTGCGCCGACATCGTCCGGAACAGAGCGGCTGCCTCGTCGGCGTCCATCGGCACGCGCACCGACGGTACGCCGAGCGCCCGCAGGAACTGGGTGAGCGCGTCCAGCGGTGTCCGCGGCGGCTCGGCCGCATACCCGCGCAGGTCGATGTAGAGCTGACCGTCGGGAAACTGATCCTTGACGTGGTGCGCCCAGCGAATCGCCAGCGCGGTCTTCCCGACTCCGGACATGCCGGTGATCACGTACACCGCCGGCCCGGACGGAATCCGCAGATCGTCCAACTGCCGCAGCTCTCCGGCACGGCCGGTGAAGGCGGCGACGTCGGCCGGGAGCTGCGCCGGTTCCAGGACCAGTCCGGGCTCGGCCACCGACGGCTGATCGCCCGCGGCCAGCTGCGGATTGTGATGCAGGATGTCCTGATACAGCGCCTGGAGCCGCGGATGAGGATCGAGCCCCATCCGATCGGCCAGCGTGCGCCGGGCCGCGAGGTACGCGGAGACCGCTCCGACCGCGTCGCCGGACTGGTAGAGCGCAGTCATGAGCTGCCGCCACGCGCCCTCGCGCAGCGGATGCCGTTCCACCCGTTGCCGGAGGCGGCCGATCATCTCCGTCGCGGCCCCCCGGTCGAGGTGGATCTGGATGAAGTCCTCCTCGACCAGCAACCGCTGCTCCTCCAAGTACGCCACCCGCCGGGCCAGTTCCGCAGGCAGCTCCAGCCCGTCGAGCAGGCCGTTCTGCCAAAGGTCGAGCGCACGCCCCAGCCAGTGTTCGGCCGTGGGCAGATCCCCGGCGATCAGCGCCTGCCGTCCCTGCTGCGCGGCACGGTCGAACTCGTCCAGGTCGCGTTCGCCCGGCTCGACGCGTAACAGGTAACCGCCGCCCTGGCTGTGCAACCGGCTCGGCCCGCCCGGCTCGTCCCGCAGCGTCTGCCGGAGCCGGTGGGCATAGGTGCGCAGGTTGGCCGCCGCCGAGGCGGGCTTGTCCTCGCCCCAGAGAAGGTCGGCCAGTTCGCCGGTGCGGTGAACCTCGTTGGGCGACAGCAGCAAAGCCGTCAACAGCAACCGCTGTTTCACCGAACCCAACGGCATCGGCACACCGCTGACCAGGACGTCCAGCGCCCCCAGCATCAGGAACCGCATGGCCAACGGTTCTACCACGCCCAGACCACGTCGCTGCGTCAGCTGTCGCACACGCACCGTGCGGCAGGCGACGCGACTCGGTGAGCGTGGCGTCAGGCGTCACGGCACGACCACGGTTGCCAGCCTCGCGCCTGATAGAGACGCAGCGCCGCCCGAATGTTGTCGTCGGCGGTCAATGCGCTGTCGACCTTCGCCGCCCGGGTGTCGCCGGGCAGGTACTCCTGCAAGGTCCCGCCGTCGTTGAACTGGAAGACCCCGAAGTCGAGCGTCCCGTTCGTGTTCGGCCCGCCCACGGCGATCGGATTCAACCCCGACTCGCAGCGCGCCACCCGGATCGCCTTGTCCTGCACCCCGTCCGGCCAGATGGCCCGGATGTGGTCGGCGACCGTCGAAGCGCAGATCACGCCCATGCCACCGGTGGCAGACGCGAGAGCCGACCGGGTGTCCGGCCCGACGACACCGTCGACCGCCAGCCGGAACCGGCCCTGGAAGGCGTACACGCGCATGCGGGTCAACCGGCCGAAACTGCCGTCGACCGTGAGCTTGTTGCCGCAGTCCAGGCCGAGTTCGTTGAGCCGGGTCTGCAGCTTGCTGACACAGCTTCCGCTGTCGCCGTAGCGAAGCGTCGAGGTGCACAGCGTGGTCGCGGCGTACGCCGGGCTGGGAACGAATCCCAGCATGACACCAGCGGCGGCCACCATCGTGACAAGCGCGGCGGCGAACGTGCGAAGAAGTCGAGACACGGGAGCCTCCCCAGGGACGGATCTGTGCCCGCACCCTAGGGACGGCGATCACGCATGGCAATGCGTCGGTGTACATCGGGCGTACACCCACCGCGACACCAGGCTTTACGCTGGCCGGCATCCGGCTGTCGAAGGATCAGCCGCGAAAGTGGAGGGACGGACAGTCACATGCCGGCTTTGCTGCCGTTGCGCATACCGGCGGGATGGCTGGTGCGATACAACACGTTCACCGAGGACCAGCGTTGGCACCACACCGAGGACTTGCTCCAGCTGAGCAGCTGCACGCTCGTCGACGGCACTTGGCAGGCCGACCCGGAGGGCTACCTCGTCGATCTGGGCTGGTATCCGGAGGGCGACCCTGACGGGGCCTACGGACTGGTCGTGGCCCGGCCGGACTTCAGCGGCGAGATCGTCGTCGAGGTTCGCCATCGGGATCCACGCACCATCTGCGAGGCCGTCGAAGCCTGCCTCGCGAGTATCGGCGACGGCGCGTCCGACGCGGCGATCGCGGCCGAGGTCCGCCGACGAATTCCCTGATTCCGCCGATCAGGGAGATTACGACTCGTAATCACCGAACCCGCCGACCACTTTCGCAAGGTCATCGACATCAACCTCGTCGGTCGGCGTCGTGGGCCGTGGCCGCGATCGCCGCGTCCCGGACCGAGGCGTGGTCGACGGCTGAGCCCAGCGCGGCCGCGGGGCCACGGGATTGCCTTCAGGAGTTGACGCGATCACGCCATCGTAGAAGCGGCGTTGACCTTGGTCATGGTGCCAGGTTCTGGAGGACGGCCTGCATCGTGGCGCGCGGCCCATGACTGGCCAGCTCCGCCCGGGCCGCGAGGTAGCTGGTGACGAACCGTTGGTCGCCGTCCAGGTCGGCGAAGACCGGGGTGAACTCCAGCAGCGCGCCGGGACGGGTGCGTTCCTGGGCCGCCAGTGGTAGCAGCTGGCTTGCTCGCCGGTCGTTGATGGTGCGGGCGTTCTCGCCCAGGCCGCCTTCGAGGAACCTGCTCCACGCGGCGAGGACCAGGACAGAGCAGTCGATCGGCCCGCCGACGGCGAGCTGGTGGCGAAGCACGGGAAGCACGAACTTGGGCAGCCGGTCGGACCCGTCCACCGCCAGGCGCTCGAGGGTGTCGCGTACCGCCTCACCGGCGAACCGTTCGATCAGCTGGTCGCAGTACGCCGGCAGGTCGACGCCGGGCACCGGCTGCAGCGTCGGCATCGCTTCGGCGTCCATGTAGCGGCGCAGGAAGGCGACGTAGACCGGGTCCTGGCTCACGTCGTGGACCCACGTCTGCCCGTCGAGCAGCCCGAGGTAGCACATCGCCTGGTGCGAGGCGTTGAGGAGGCGCAGCTTCATCAGCTCGTACGGCTCCACGTCCGGAACGACCTGGACGCCCACCGACGCCAGGTCGGGCCGGCCGGTCGGGAAGTCGTCCTCGACGACCCACTGGATGAAGCTTTCCGACTGCAGAGCCCACCGGTCGTCGATGCCGTACGCGTCGTGCACCGCCTGGCTCGTCTGTGCCGTCGGCGCCGGGGTGATCCGGTCGACCATGGAGCAGGGGAAACTGACTGCGGCGTCGATCCACTCGGCGAGCTGAGAGTCTCGGGATCGGGCGAACGCGACGACGGCCTTCTTCGCGACGTGTCCGTTGCCTTGAATGTTGTCGCAGGTCACCACCGTGAACGGGGGGATGCCTCGGTCTCGGCGCAGCCGCAACGCCTCGGTGAGGTATCCGAAAGCGCTGTGCGGCGGGTTGGCCCCGGCCAGGTCGCGGAGGGTCAGTTCGTCGTGCGGGTCGAACTCGCCGGTCGCGTCGTCGACGCCGTAGCCGCCTTCGGTGATGGTCAGCGTGACGATCCGGGTGGACTCGGCGGTGAGGACGTGCAGCACAGCGGCCGGGTCGTCGGGGGCGTACAGGTAGCGGATCAGCGTGCCGATCACGCGGGACTCCTGGCTCCCGTCGGGGGCGTTGGTCGTGAGGGTGTAGAGACCGTCCTGGGCGGCGGCCGCGTCGCGGGCGGCGGCGTCCTGCGGCAGCAGACCCACGCCGCAGACGCCCCAGCCGGTTTCGCCGGTGGCGGCGATCGCGTCGAGGTAGACCTGCTGGTGGGCGCGGTGGAACCCGCCGACGCCGAAGTGGACGATGCCGACCTGGAGCGCTGAGCGGTCGTAGGCCGGGGTCGCCACGCGTGGGTCGAGTCGGTCGATGGTCGCAGCTGTCAGCTCAGTCACGGTGTGACGCACCTTTCGCGGATCGGTGTCACGAACGTCTCGCGCACGCGAGCTCGGCCGCCACGAGCCGTGCCGCGTAGGCCTGGCCTTCATGATGCAACGGACTGAACCCGGCCGTCGCCGTCTGCATACGATGACGCACAGCTCAGCAGCTCGGGCTGCGGACCGGGCCGCCGCCCGAGCTGCTCCCCCGGGTCACGACTTCTCAGCGTCCACCGCGTACCGCAGGACGACGTTGTCGGAGCCGTCGAAAGTCTGCACCCCGATCCGGCGCAACCCGGCGACGGGCGCGGAGCCGAAGACCGGCGTACCGCCGCCGAGCACGGCCGGCCCGACCATCAGGTGCAGTTCGTCGACGAGTCCCGCAGCGAGCAGGCCGTTCCACAGGTGCTTACTGCCGAAGGTGAGGATGTCGCCGCCCGGCTCCGCCTTCAGGTCGCGCACGGTGTCGACTGCCTGGGCCTGGCTGACCACGCGGGTGCTGCTGACCCACGGCGTACCGGGCTGCAGTGTGAGCGTGTCGGAGACGACCACCTTCTGGAGCTCGTTGTCGCGTTTGGAGATCTCGCGCTGATCGGCGCTGGCCCCCGGATTGTCGGCGACCGCAGGCCAGAAGCCGTGGAACAGTTCGAAGGTGGCCCGGCCCAGCAGCAGCGTGTCGGCCGTACGCAGCCGTTCGGCGCAGTACGCGTCGAAGCTGTGGTCGGCCGGCATGACCATGAAGTTCTTGCCCTCGCCCTCGAAGTATCCGTCGAGCGACATGAGCGTGCAGACGACGAGTTTGCGCATGGCTCAGGCCTTCCGCTGATAGCGCAGGCAGATCGCCGAGCTGCTGGTGCCGGTGGTGTCGATGAGCTCCCAGGAGCTGCCGGGCAGGCCGTCGTCGAACAACCGCACGCCACCGCCGGCGATCTCCGGGCAAAGCGTGATGCTGAGCTGGTCGACCTCCCCCGCGCCGAGCAGCTGCTGGATGACGCTGGTGCTGGCCAGCACGATGATGTCGCCGCCGTCTTGCTGGCGCAGTCGCTTGACGACGGTCGCCGGGTCGGCGTCGGCGAGCCGGGCGTTGTTCCACGTCACCTCGGTCAGCGTGGTCGAGAAGACGACCTTCTCCACGGCGTCGAGCCAGCGGGAGAAGGCACGGTCGTCGGGGTGCGCGGTCGCGTCCTCGGCGACGGCGGGCCAGAATCCGGAGAAGCCCTGGAAGTTCTTGCGCCCGAGCAGTGCTGTCGTGGCCGCGCTGGTCACGCGGGTCATGTGGGCGCGGGCCTCGTCGCTGATCGCATGCGGCACGATCCAGCCCATGTCGTATTCGCCGCCCGGTCCGCAGATGCGTCCGTCCAGCGACAGCGAGATGTTGGCGACGACGGTGCGGCTTTTGCCGGTGTCCACGATTGTCTCCTAAGGTCGACGTTGTTCCTGGTGAAGTCTTCGCCGGGAGGGGTGGGCGCGTCGTCGTCAGAGTTGGTGAGATCGAGTCCGGATTTGGGGGCGGCGGGGAATGGTTGCGTCCGTGGTCAGTCCGGTCCTGGTTGGCCGGACAGACCAGGCGACGGCGATTCGTGCCGCGTACGAGCTGGTCTGCGCGGCCCGGCCGGTGACGGTCCTGGTCTCGGGCGAGGCGGGCATCGGCAAGTCACGCCTGGTCGCGGCGGCGGTGTCCGAATTGCCGAGCGATCCGCTGGTGCTGACCGGCCATTGCCTGGAGCTGGGCTCGGATGGCGCGCCATATGTGCCCTTTGTAGCGATTATACGCCAGCTGCTGCGCCGGCTCGGCGTCCCAGAAGTGCGGAGACTGCTGCCCAGCGGTTCGCCGGCGCTGAGCGACTGGCTCGCTGAACTCGGCCCCGCCCCCGACCGGTACGCCCCAGCCCGCCTGCTCGAAGAAGTCCTCACCGTCGTCGTCGGCTGCGCACGGCAGCGACCCGTCGTGCTGGTGGTCGAAGACCTCCACTGGGCCGACGCCGCCAGCCGCGAGCTGTTCGCCTACCTGGCCCGCAACCTCGCCGACACCCCGGTGCTCCTGATCGGCACGATGCGTACCGGGGCGGAGTCGGCCGGGCCGAGCCGGGTGCTGTTCGCCGAGATCGGCCGGCGGGCCGAAGTCGTCCGCGTCGCCCTCGAACCGCTGGACGAACGAGCGGTCGGTTCGATGCTCGAGGCGATCGACGGCACCCCGGCCGACGCCGCCCGCGCACGCCGCATCCACCGCCGCAGCGGCGGCAACCCGCTGTTCATCGAGGCCCTGAGCAACTCCGGCGAGGTGCCCGCCGACGATCTGCACGCCCTGTTGTCCGACCGGATCAGCACGCTGCCCGCCCCGGCACGAAACGTCCTGGACCTGCTGGCCGTTGCCGGGGACGAGGTCGACGACCGCCTCCTGACCGGCCTGTCCGGCCTGACCGAGCCCGACCTGCGGACCGCCCTCGGCTATCTCGTCGATGCCGGGCTGGTGGCCGCCACCGACACGGCGTACGCCATCCGCCACGACCTCATCCGGGAAACCGTGTATGCGACGATGCTGCCCGCCGAGCGCAGGCGACGGCACGAGCGGTACGCGACCGCGCTGGCCGCCCGGAACGGAGACGATCTCACCCTCGCGGCACATTGGCTGGCCGCCGGTGAACCCGACCAAGCCGTACCCGTCGCGTGGCACGCAGCCGACCGCGCTGGGCGGCAACACGCGTACGACGAACAGTTGCACCTGCTGGAGCTGGTGCTGGCCCATTGGCATCCCGACCTGCTGGACGTCGAACGGGCGACCGTGCTGGAGACCGCAGCCGCAGCGGCTTTCGCGGCGGGCCAGTCGATCGCGGGTGTCGCGCACTGCACCGCCGCGCTCGCTGAGATCGATCAAGCTGCCGACCCGCTACGGACGGCCCGCCTCCTCGGGCTCCGCGGGCAGGCTCAAGCCCGCATCGACAGCACCGGCAGCGAAGACCTCCGACGCGCCGTCGACCTGGTGCCGCCGGGCACGGCCGACGCGCTGCGCAGCCGTCTGCTGTCGACGCTGGCCTTCGTCGGCGCCGGGGCGTACCAGCTGGACTCGACGCGGCGCGCGGCTCGCGAGGCCTGGGACATCGCCGAGCGTCTCGACGACGACGCGCTTCGCGCGCCGGCGCTGCTGGTGCTCGCCGCCGTCGACGGACAGGATGGGCACCGCGAGCGTGGGCATGCGGAATTCGCGCGATCCCGAGCCGCGGCGGAGCGGGTCGGCGCGGAACATGTCTTCCTGACCACCTTCCAGTGGGAAGCGCTGCTGGCAGGTCAGGCCGGTGACTACGAGCGAGCCGTGAGCCTCGCCGCGACCGGGCAGCGGCTCGCCGAGCAGCTCGGGCACGTGCGGTCGCGCGGCAGCATGCTCGCGGCGGCCCGGGCGTCGTTCCTGACCCTGCTCGGCCGATGGGACGAGGCCCTGGCAGTGGTGGACGACGCCTTGGCCGACGAGCCACCGCCGCTCTACACGGCGACGCTGCGCATCGTCGCCGCCCGCATCGCCCGGTGGCGCGGCGAGTTCGACCGCTTCGAGGTGCTGCTGCGGCAGCTCACCACGTGGAGCCGCCAGATCACCTGGGGCACGGAGATCAAGACGGACATCTTCGTGCTGCGCATCGGCTGGGCGCTCGACCGCGGCGACCCCGACGAGGCCGACCGTGTACTGGACGAGGCGCTGGCGACGCGCTCACGGGCGTGGTTCCAGTCCGACCTGCGCCGCATGGTGCACATCGGGGCCGAGGTTCAGCGGGCGCGCCGGGCCGCGGCACCCCGCAACAAGGTCGTCGCGCAACAGACCGAGGCACGGCTGGTCATGCTCGCCGACCTGCTCGACACGATCACCGGCGAGTCGCCCGCGCTGACCGCCTACCGGCTGGCGCTCGCAGCGTGTCGCAGCGGCAAACTCGGCGACTACGACCAGGCGGCGACCGCCTGGCGCGAGCTGCACAACCCATACGAGACTGCGACTGCGCTGCTCGACGCGGCCGGTGCGGCCTTGGCCACGAACAACAAGCCAGGCGCACGGTCCCGGCTCCGCGAAGCGCGGGCTCTGGCCGAACAGCTCCAGGCCGCGCCACTCCTGGCCCGCATCGAAGACCTAGTGGTACGCGGACGGCTCGACTCCGGTACGCCGAAAGCCCCCAACGACTTCGGGTTGACCGCACGCGAACTGGACGTGCTACGCGTGCTCGCACGCGGCCGGACGAATGCGCAGATCGCGTCGGAGCTGTTCATCACGCCCAACACGGTGGCCACCCACATCGCCCGGATCCTCACCAAGCTCGGGGCGGCCAGCCGAACTGAGGCGACCGTGCTCGCCCACGAATCCGGACTCCTCTGAAGATCAGGCCGGCGGGTCGTCTCGGTAGAGGCTCTCTTTCAGACCACGGCCGCCCCACCGAGTCGCAACGAGCTCGGGCCGTGGGCGCGTCGGCTTGGGCACCCAGCCGGCCCGTCTGGTGTCGGGCGCCTCCTCGTCCCAGTCGGCCATCAGCCCGAAGGGATCTCGATCGTCGCCGGATGGATCGTCGCAGCGCTCCACGACGACGGTCGAAGGGTAGAAACGGGTCTCCTGCGCGGAATCACAATCATCGGTTCGGGATGCGACCAGTGCGCCGCATTCGTCGCAGGCTACGCACGGACTCCAGCCCACCAGAGACCAGCAGCCGGTGAGAACCAGTTCGTGGACGAATCGGGTGCCCCGTACGTCGCCGGGCGAGAGGACGAAGGTGCCGGCGACCTGATCCCGGCCGTACGCCGCCTGATCTATCGCATAAGTGCCGGGATCGAGCCGCGGAGGATTCACGTGGTGGCAGTCCAGTAGCAACCAGTGCGGACCTGCGTGCAGCTCGACCTGCCGAACCGGCACGCTGAGCTCGTTCCCGCACGTCGCGCAGCGAAAGATCTCCACCGCAGCAGTGTCCCAGCGCGCGCCGGTAAAGCGCATTGGAAAATCCGCTCCGGAATCGGTGGCCCGGACGCAATCCTGGGTGCCACAGTCCGGCAGGATTGCGTCCGGGCCGCGGACCGATGACGCGCTATGGCGTCAGACCAATTCGGGGACCCGCAGATGAGCCAGCGCGAGTTCGAACTCGGCCACCTCGATGATGTCGAGCCCCGCCTGCTGGGCGATCCTGTTCCGCAGGGACTGGCCGACCTCCCGGGTCCGGGCCACCGCCGCCGAGCTCTCGTACACCACCGTCGACACCGCCTGCCCGCTGTCGCGGTCGACCAGCAGGCTCGCGCTGCAGAATCCGGGCAGTTCGTCCAGCATGGGCAGCACCATCCGGAACGACTCGATCGAGTCGTCCGCGTTCGCCGGGTCGCCCTGCAGCCACGACAGACGGGCGTACGCGCCGGTCGGAGCCGGTTGGGCCCGATGCATCAGCGGAATCTCCCATTCCTGGACAAGCGGCCCCGCGGCCCCCACCGACGCCGTCAGCCGACTGCGCAGCGGAGCGACCTGACTTTCGCTGGCCGTCATGGTCTCCATGGACTCCCAGGCCGACGTGGCGATGCACCGGCCCGAATCCCGCTCGATCAGGCACGACACCCCGATGCAGCCGTCGATTGCCATGAGCGCGGGCATGATCTCATCGCGTACCAGCGTGACGGCCCGATCGATCGACGATGGATCGGCGATCACCGTTGTTGAACGTGCGTACACTTCGACTCCCATACCTCCAGGCGGTGTCCCGACTGGGCACCGCCGATCCACCCTTCAGAGTCCTCCCGCGCGGGCGTCACCGTCCGAACATCGGGACATCCAGATGTAGGCAATTGCTCGCGTGCGCTCGGCGCCCGGTGGCCCGCGTCCGCGTTTTAGTGACCCCGTTCACGCCCTGTCACACGCTGGGCGGCTGTGGTGTCTAGAGGCCGAAGCGAACAACGCTGGCCGAGCACCTACCCGGAAGGCCCCTGCTGTGCACGCACTCGATCCGGCGACGGAAACCTTCGTCGCGCACCGCAATCTGCTGTTCACCGTCGCCTACGAACTGCTGGGGTCGGCGGCCGACGCCGAGGACGTGCTGCAGGAGACCTGGCTGCGCTGGGTCAAGGTGGATCTGGCGCAGGTGAGCGACGATCGCGCGTACCTGGTGCGGATCACGACCCGGCTGTCGCTCAACCGGCTGCGGACCATGAAGCGGCGCAAGGAGGCGTACGTCGGGTCGTGGTTGCCCGAGCCGTTGCTCACCGCGCCGGACGTGGCCGAGGACGTCGAACTCGCCGAGAGCATGTCCATGGCGGTCATGCTCGTGCTGGAGACGCTGACGCCGACCGAGCGGGCGGTCTTCGTCCTGCGCGAGGTGTTCGACCTCGGCTACGACGAGATCGCGACGGCGATCGGCAAGAACACGGCAGCCGTACGCCAGATCGCCCATCGCGCCCGCCAGCACGTCGACGCCCGCCGCCCACGCCAGGTCGTGTCCGAAGGCGAGACCAGAGCGGCCCTGGACTCGCTGCAGCACGCGCTGGAGACGGGCGACACGCAGCGTCTGCTCGACGTGCTGGCGCCGGAGGTCGTCCTCGTGAGCGACGGCGGCGGTGTCAAGCAGGCGGTGCCGAAGCCGGTCGCCGGGGCCGAGAAGATCGCCCGCATGTTCATGGCCGGGCTGTCCCGCGTCGGCGCGGTCCTCACCGGCGAGCCCACCACCGTCAACGGCAACCCCGCGCTGCTCTTGCGCCTGGACGGCGACCTCGACGGTGTGCTGACGGTCAGCGTCTCCAACGCCCGCATCCGCGGCATCTATTACGTCCGCAATCCCCACAAGCTGACCCGGATCGAGTCCGCCACCCGGCTCACCCGGCGATGAAGCCATCTCACCAAGGAGACGACATGTCCTCGCAGACCACGACCAGTCCCCCGCCGTCCCCGTGGACGATCGTCGCCGGGGCGGTCGGCCTGCTCACCATGAGCATCAGCCTCTTGCTCACCGCCTTCGCCTGGCCGTCGACCCGGTCGTCGCTGCACGACGTGCCGATCGCGGTCGCGGGACCGCCGCCCGCGGTCCAGCAGGTCACCACCACCCTCGATCAGCGGCTTCCCGGAGCCTTCGAGATCACCGCCGTGGGCGACACGGCGGCGGCCGAAAAGTTGATCCACGATCGCGAGGTATACGGCGCGATCGACCTCAGCTCCGGGGCCGCCCAGGTCATCACCGCCTCCGCCGCGAGCGTCGCGGTCGCCCAAGCGCTGAACAGCATCGCGGGCGGCCTGAACCAGCAACCCGCAGCCGTGGCTGTCCCGGCCCGCGACCTCGTTCCGCTGCCGAGCGACGATCCGCGTGGCGCAGGTCTCTCCGCGGGCGCGTTGCCGCTGGTCATGGGCGGCCTGGCCGCCGCCGTGCTGTTGACCCGGCTGGTCCGAGGCATCGTCCGCCGCGTCGCGGGCGCGTTGGCGTTCGCCGTCACCGGTGGCCTGGCGGTCACGGCCATCCTGCAGTTCTGGCTCGGGTCGATCGACGGTTCCTACTGGGCCAACAGCGGCGCGGTCGCCCTCACCATCGCGGCCACGTCGCTGAGCATCCTCGGACTCGAGTCACTGCTGGGATTCGCCGGATTCGGGCTCGGCACGGCGATCATGATGCTCGTCGGCAATCCGCTGTCCGGCACCGCCACCGCACCACAGATGCTGCCCGGCTGGTCCGGCTCGCTCGGCCAGCTGCTGCCACCCGGCGCGGGCGGTCAGCTGCTGCGGTCCACTGCCTTCTTCGACGGCCACGGCGCCACGCACGCAACCGTCGTCCTGATCTCGTGGCTCGCGTTCGGCGTCGTCCTGTGCGTGGCCGGAGGCCTTCGCACTCGTCACACCAACCAGCAAAGCCCAGCGGCGCAACCGCCCGTGGCAGTCATGGCCTGACTCAGGCCGTCGCCCGCAACCAAAGTCCTGCGGCGCCTGACTCGGCGCCGCTCACCGGAAGGAAATCGCAATGAGCAAGGTTTGGTTCGTCACCGGTTCGTCGCGCGGCCTGGGCCGCCGGTTCGTCGAAGCCGCGCTGTCTCGCGGCGACCGGGTCGCCGCGACCGCCCGGAGCACCACAGGCTTCGACGACCTGGTCAAGGCCTACGGCGACGCAGTGCTGCCGCTCGGGATGGACGTCACCGACCGCGCCGCCGTCTTCGAGGCCGCCAAACGCGCCCGCGAACACTTCGGCCGCCTCGACGTCATCGTCAACAACGCCGGGTACGCACAGATCGGCGCGGTCGAGGAGCTGACCGAGCAGCAGCTGCGCGACCAGCTGGAGACCAACCTGTTCGGCGCCGTCTGGGTCGTGCAGGCCGTCCTGCCCTACCTGCGGGAGCAGGGTTCCGGCCACATCATCCAGCTGTCGTCAGCCGCCGGTCTGATCGCCACCCCGCTCGGCGGGGCGTACATGGCCTCGAAATGGGCCCTGGAAGGGCTGAACGACGCACTCGCCCAGGAGGTCGCCGGCTTCGGCATCAAGGTGACCATCATCGAGCCGGGCGGGTTCGCCACCCGGGACGGCAAGAACCCCGACCCGATGGACAACGGCCATGTGGCCGCCCACCACCCGGCCTACGACCCGCTGCGGGAACGGCTCGCCGCCTTCGCGGGCAAGCAACCCGCGGGCGACCCGGCCGCCGCCGCGCAGACGCTGCTGCGACTGGCCGATCTGGAAAACCCCCCGCTGCGGGTGCTGTTCGGGCAGGGCTTCTACCCGATGATTCAGAAGGCGTACGCCGACCGGCTCCGAAACTGGGACGACACCCAGGAGCTGTCCATCGCGGCACATGGCGACCTCGCGCAGTAGCCGGCGCACACCTCGATCGGGGGCACGCTCACCGGCGTGCCCCCAGGTCCGTCGCGACTTAAGATCGGTCCCCCTGCGACGACAAGGGGGAATGTTGAGTCTGGATCGGCCACGGCTGCATCTGCGATCGCTCGCCCGACGGTGACATGCGGTTCGACGTGCACGCGGTCGAGCGCTTTCCCGAACCTAGCCACCCCGCCCGGCATCGGCGGTCCCGGCTAAGGCTGTCCAGCCGCGGCGAGCCGGTCCACCAGCAGCCGCACCCGCAGCTCGGCGTACTCGGGTAACAGCCGGCCGGTGCGGGTCAAGGTCGCCAGGCCGTGCAGGGACGACCAGAACAGCTCGGTGAACAGCCCCGGTTCGACGCCGTCCCCGGACACCTCGGCCAGCGTCTCCATCAGCGCGGCGAAGGCGTCCTTCAGCGGCTCCGGGGTGTCCTCCCGCGCGTACGCCAGGCCGCCGTCGAGCTGGAACAGCGCGTCGTAGACCGCGGGATTGCGGGCGGCGAAGTCGAGATAGGCGTGGGCCAGGGCGGTGACCCGGGCGCGCGGGTCGCCCTCGGCGGAGGTTGCTGCGCGCACCGCTGCGGCCATCTCGGTGGCGCCTTGCAGGGCGACGGCTCCGATGATCTCCCGTTTGCCGCGGAAGTGGCTGTAGAGGACGGGCTGGCTGTATTCGATGCGCTCGGCCAGCCGGCGGGTGGTGACCGCGTCCCAGCCTTGTTCCTCGGCGAGTTCACGGGCGGTCGCCACGATGAGGCGCTCGCGGACCGCCTGTTCACGCTGCTTGCGTTCCTTGACCGACATGAAGGAATCCTAGCACCGCTAGACAATCAAGCGGTGGCATTGCTAGCGTTGCCTCATCAGCTAGCACTGCTAGATTCTTGGGAGGAACAATCGTGCTCAACGCACTTGAGGTCGCCACCGTCGTGATCGTCGGGCTGATGGTCGGAGTGGAGTTCTCCGTCGCCTTCATCATGAACCGGATCCTGGACGCCCTGCCCGAAGACAGCGGCCAGCTCGGCCACGCCCACGGCGGCCGGATGCTCGGCGCCGTGATGCCGTTCTGGTACATCGGCTCACTCGTCCTCGCCGCCATCTGGGCCGTGGCCCGATGGCAGCACGACGGCGCCCTGGTCGTCATCGCCGCCGGCCTGCTGGTCGTCAGCGTGGTCATGTCGATCCTGCTGCTCGTCCCGATCAACAACCGGAACAAGACCTGGACTCCCGAGAACCGGCCCGCCGACTGGAAGCAGCAGCTGAACCGATGGGGCCGCTACCACTACGCGCGTGTCGCGGTCATCGTCGCCGCCTTCACCCTGCTGGCCGCCGCCCTCGCCTGACCCCGCCAAGAATCACCAGGAGTAGCACGATGTCGCTGAAAAAGATCAACACCGTTCTGACCGCCGCCTTCATCCTGTTCATCCTCTGGTTCGGGACGGAGTACATCCTGAACCCACAGACGACGGCGCCAGGCTACGGCCTGCCGTCCTGGCCACCCGGCGACGGCGACGGCTTCCTGGTCGTCAAGGGCATCCGCGACGTCGTCCTCGCCCTGGTTCTCGGCGTCCTGCTGGTGACCGGCCACCGCCGGGCGTTGGGCTGGGTGCTGCTCGTAGAGGCATTCGCCGCGTACGGCGACATGGCCAATGTGCTGGCCCACCACGGCTCCGTGGCGACCGCGTTCGGCGTCCACGGCCTGACGGCGACGCTGATGCTGGTCACCGGCCTGCTGGTGATGCGGGAGACGCGCGAGGCCGGGGCGGTTCCGCAGATGCCCGCACCGCAACCCGCCTAGATCTTTGGGGCACGGTCCCGGGCTCGGCGAACACCGAGCCCGGGACCGTCACCCTACGGCGCGATGATCTTGTCGCCGATGAGCGCGAGATTCTGGATCGCCGCCAGCCCGTAGAGGGCCGTCGTGTTGGTCGACACCCAGGTGGCTGCCTCGCTCGGGTTGAGCGTCGAGGTGACCTCCGTGCTGGTCCACGGCAGCGCCGGCCCGTAGCCGTCGCCGGTGTAGAACTCCTTCCAGGCCCGCGTGGCCAGATCGTCCCGGTTCAGCCGGACGGCCGCGTACGCGGTCAACCGGGCGTGGCCTTGTTTGAGGATGAGGTTGCCGAAGTTCGCCCCGCATTCGGCGGCCTGTTCGGTCTTGGAGGCGTTGAACAGGCGGCAGTACTGCAGCCAGGCGTCCTCGAAGCCGGGAACGTCGACCAGCCCGATGATCTCGGCGCAGATCTCCACCTGGCCGAACATCGCGCTGAGATGGGAGACGCTGACCGTCTTCGTCGTGACCGGGGCGAACCGGCCGGTGTCGAGATCGTAGAGGCCGCTGCCGGTGACGAAGCCGTTCGGCATCGCCGCGATCGTCTCCATTGTGGCCAGCAGCTTCGCCTTCGCCACGTCGGCCTTGGGGCCGTTGCGTTCCCATTCGCTGAGCCAGGCGGCGGCCAGTCCGCTCCAGTCGGTGCCCAGCCCGATGGACAACGCGTGCGGGTCCGGCGTGTAAGGCTCGGTCCGGATCTTGCGCAGCGGGTCGAGCACCAGGAACGTGCGGTCCGAGTCGACCAATTGCGACAGCAGGTCACCCGTACGCTCATCGGCCGTCAGGTAGTAGTAGACGCGACGGTAGACGGCGGTGCTGATGCGTTGCTGTTTGGCGCTGTCGGCCCAGTGCTGGACCCCGTGCCGGGTGCCCAGACCGGCCCACTTGCCCAGGTGGTAGACGTCGACCTCGCCGGTGTGGCGGGTCATCGCCTCGGCGAACCGGAAGATGTCGGCGCGGCCGGAGCGCAGGAAGGCGTACCAGAGCCACAGGTCCGGCGAGAGTTCGGAGTTGTCCCACGCGTAGCCGCCGATGTCGTACCGCCAGACCAGGCGGTCTTCGTCGAAGGTGTGCATGATGTCGCCGTAGTCCCAGAAGCCGTACCAGTGCCGCTGCTCGACCTGTCGCTGGTAGAAGCCGAACAGGAAGTCCAGGTGGTCCTCGATGACCGCCTTGACCGGGTGCGACCGGTCGACGGGAGCGAACAGGCCGCCGAAGACCTTGCTGGACACCAGGTGCGCGACCGGGTTGATCAGCTGCGGCGGCGTACGCACCTGGTCGGCGATGTCGGCCAGCCGGGTCGCCGCCGGTGTGGCCGCCAGCGCCCAGAAGGTCAGCTCGCTGGTGCGGGCGATGCCGTAGGGCGTGCCGAACTCCGGCTCGTAGTCCTCGTATGTGATGTTGAGACCTTCGAGCTGCTCGGGATAGGTGTCCTGGCCCATGCCGTCGTGATAGAACCGCATGTCCATCGGTTCGGCCTGCGGCGACCACAGCCAGACGGTGACCTCGGCCTCCTCGGTGTGCGCCTGGCGGATGTCGAGCTGGGTGGGGTGCCGCTGCCAGAAGTCGCGCAGGCCGAAGGCGAAACCGCCGCTCACGCCGCCGACGTAGGCGACGCCGGCCGCGCGGCGGCCCTGGTCGACGCCGATCCAGCCATAGCCCTTCTTCGTACGCTTCTTCAGCGTGTACCCGTCGGCCGACAGCTGGCTGAGGGTGTAGTCGCCCCATTCGGGGATGTACTGCAGCCGGGTCGTGACCCGCTGGTCCCAGGTGGACGGATCGGCGAGTTTCGTCCCGGCCACCTGCGCGGCGCGTACGGTGGCGCCCGGGTCGCGGCGCAGGCCCGTGATGCCTTTGACGGCCTCGGTGAGCATGCCGTGCCCGTCGCCGACGAAGCGCACATGGCGGTCGTACGCGGCGTCGCGCATCGGGACCCGGAAGCGTACGCCGAGACCGGCGATGTAGTCGCGGCTGCCGTCGCGGTCGTAGACGAACGTGTGCATCATGCGGATGTTCTCCGCCCCGGCGTAGAAGTACAGCCGGACGGTGAACGGCAGCCACGACTTGCCGCGTTCGTTGGTGTGCGTGCCCTCGATCCGCACGACCGCACGGATCGGCCCGGACTGTTCGACCGTCACCGTGTGGATGTCGCTTTCGAAGCGGTCCCGCGGTGCGGCCTTCTCCTCGTCCTCCTCGATGTGGTCCTGGCGGAGGTTGACCAGCGTGCCCTTGCGGGCGATCTCGACGTCGCCGCGCCAGATCTGGCTGATCAGCTCCCGTCCGCGTTTGCGGATCCGGGCGCGGATGACGCCGGTGTCGACGTCGAGGTAGCTCTCCTGGTCGGTGACCGTGACGGCGGTGGTGGGGGCGGCCGGGGTTCCGGCTGCGAGGGTGTAGGAGTCGGCCGGGGTCTGGACCGCGGTGGCGTGTGCGCTCCACTTGAGGGTGCCGTCCGGCCAGTAGGCCAGCGGCCAGCTCTGCACCGGCACCGGGCTGCCGTCCGGTGTCGTGAGCCGGAATGACTGGTCGCCGGGGACGGCTCCTTGGGGCCACGGTGTGCCCCAGGTGGTGGTGGCAGGGGTGCCCGGCGCACCTTCGAGCCAGGTCAGGTGGACGTCGGGGACGGCTGCGGCGGCGTACGCGACGCCGGTCGCGCCGGTGAGCGGGCCGAGATCGGGCAGGAACGTCGTGAGCGGTACGCCGGCCATGCCGGCTAGGAGGGTGCGTCGTTTGATCGGCTCCACGGGTGGTGACCTCCGAATTCAGTTGGGCGTTGGGCCGCGGCGAGCGCGAGCAACTGGATTGCGGCGAGCCCGTACTGAGCGGCGTCGTTGGTGCTCACGAAGGCCGCTTCGTCGACGGGCATGAGCACATGCGTGCCGGTGATCCGGGTGGTCTGCCAAGACGGTTGGCGTTGCAGCGGATTGGTGTTGAGCTGGTCTCCTTCGTCGAGGGTGAAGGTGCGCCAGGCGAGGGCGGCCAGGTCTGGGTCTCCCGTCCGGGCGGCGGCGTACGCGGCCAGGCGGCTGTGGGCCTGGACGAGTGAGATGCCCGCCAGCGGCGCGCCGACGGCGGCGGTCTGCTCAGCGGGCGAAGCGAGGTACAGCCGGCAGTAGTCCAGCCACGCCTGGTCGAACTCGGGCAGCCCGAGGTCGAGGTCGAGCAGTTCGGCGACGATTTCGGGCAGCCCGAACACGGCCGACAGGTGCGACACCGAGATCATGTCCCGGGCCGCCCGGAGCCGGCCGGTCGCCAGGTCGAGACGGGCCTCCCCGGTGAGGAAGCCGTGCGGCAGCGCGCCGATGTCGGCCATCGTGCCGAGCAGCCGGTCGCGGGCCCGCGTGTCGCCGTGGCGTTCCCAGCGGGTCAGCCAGGCCGCGGCCAGCGATCCCCAGTCGGCGCCGAGCCCGACGGACAGCGCGGCCGGATCGGGGGTGTACTCGTCCGCCCGGATCTTGCGGATCGGGTCGACGGCGAGGAAGGTCTGCTCCGGCGCGGACAGCTCGTCGAGCAGATCACCCGTACGCTCGTCGGCGGTCAGGTAGTAGTAGAACCGGCGGTAGGCGGCGTTGGAGATGCGCAGCTGCTTGCAGCTGCACCCCCAGTGCTGCACGTTGTGCCGGGAGCCCAGCCCCTGCCATCGGCCCAGATGGTAGACGTCGACCTCGCCGGTGTGGCGGGTCATCGCCTCGGCGAACCGGAAGACGTCGGCGCGCCCGGTCCGCAGGAACTGGTACCACAGCCACAAGTCGGGCGATAGTTCCGAGTTGTCCCAGGCGTACCCGCCGACGTCGTAGCGCCAGGTGTGCCGGTCCGGGTCGTAGGTGTGCATGACGTCGCCGTAGTCCCAGAAGCCGTACCAGCGGCGCTGTTCGACCTGGCCGGTGTAGTAGTCGAACAGGAAGTCCAGGCGCTGTTCGACGTCCGGGTGGTGGGGATCGGGCAGGCTCCACGGGCCGAAGACCTTCGCGGCCAGCAATCGGTGCGGCGCGGCGGTCAGCAGTCCCGGCGCGTTCAGCGCCGCCAGGTCCGCGGCCAGGTCGTCGTTCGACGGTGTCACGGGGTGGACGCGCAGACTCAGCTCGTGCGTGCGCGCGACGCCGTGGGGCGTGCCGAAGCCGGGCTCGTAGTCATCGTAGGTGATCTCCAGCCCTTGCAGCTGGTCGGCGTAGGTGTCCTGGCCCATCCCGTCGTGCCAGTACCGCAGGTCCATCGCGGGTGCGCTCGGCGACCAGAGCCACACCGTCGCCGTGGCGGTGTCGGTCGCCGCGCCGCTGATGTCCAGCCGGGTCGGGTGCAGCTTCCAGAAGTCGCGCAGGCCGAAGCCGAGCCCGCCGCCGGTCGCCCCGCCGAGGTAGGCGTACCCGCCGGAGCGGGTGCCGGCCGGGATCGTCACCCAGGCGTGCCCCGCCGCGGTGCGCTTGCGCAGCAGGAATCCGTCGGCGCTGGTCTGGTCGAGGGTGTAGTCGTTCCACGCGGGGACGAACCGCAGCAGCTCGGCGACGCCGGGTTCGATGCCGGTCACCGGGCGGCCGGTGATCTGCGCCTGCCGTGCCGAGGCGCCCGGGTCGCGGCGCAGCCCGGTGAGGCCGCGGACCGCCTCGGTGAGAAACCCTTCTGCTCCGGCGATACGGACGTGCCGGTCGTGTAACGCGTCGCGCATCACGACATCGGCGCTCAGGCCGAGGCCGGCCAGGAAGTCCCGCTCGGGGTCGCCGTCCCAGACGAAGGTGTGCACGACGCGTACGTCGGTCTGGCCGGCGTAGAAGTAGAGCCGGATGGTGAACGGCAGCCAGTCGCCGTGGCGGCCGTCGAGGCGTACCACCGCCCGGACCGGCCCGGCCTGCTCGACCGTGACCCGCGAGACCTCGCCGGTGGTGCGGGTCCGCTCGCGGCTGCCGTCGTCGTCGGGGCCGTGCTGGCGCAGGCTCACCGCCTGAACCGGGCCGGCGATCTGCCGGCCGTCGTAGGCGATCGACTCGATCACCGACGGCGTGCGCAGCGTCCAGGTCACCGGCCCGCTGCGCACGTGGACCCGCTCGCCGTCGCCCGTCACCGTCACCGGGTCCGCGGGCGCGCTCGGCTCCATCCCCGGCACCAGCTCGTACGCCTCACGCGGCGACCCGGATGGCGAGATAGCGTGCGCCGACCACTTGACCGAGCCGTCGGGCCAGGTGGCGGTGATCCAGCTCTGCAGCGGGGTGCCGTCGGCCAGCGCGAACGGGCTGTCCGCGGAGACCGTGCCGCGCGGCCAGGGCACGCCCCACGTGGTGCCGTGGCGGCGAGGCTCTTCCAGCCAGCGCGCCGTGGTGCGGTGATCGGTCACTCCTTCACCGATCCGATCAGGACACCCTTGGCGAAGTGTTTCTGCAGGAACGGATACACCAGCAGGATCGGCAGCGTGGCCAGCACGATGATCGCGAACTTCACGCCCTGCTGCGGGAAGAACGCGCCTTCCAGCGCGTTGAGCGCGTTCTCCGAGTCCGCGTTGGACGCGGTGAGCTGCCGCACCAGCACCTGCAGGGTCCACTTGCGTTCGTCGTCGATGTAGAGCAGCGGCGACATGTAGTCGTTCCAGATGCCGACCGCGTAGAACAGCGAGAACGTAGCGATGACCGGTTTGGACAGTGGCAGCACGATCCGCCAGAACACGCCCAGCTCGTTGCAGCCGTCGATCCGCGCGGCCTCCTCCAGCGCCTCGGGCAGCTCCTGGAAGAAGCTCTTGACGATCAGCAGGTAGAACGGGTTGATCGCCAGCGGCAGGATCAGCGCCCAGTAGCTGTCCAGCAGCCCCAGGTCGCGGACCACCAGGTAGGTGGGGATCATGCCGCCGCTGAACACGAGCGTGAACACCACCAGGTTGATCGCCAGCGTGCGGCCCGGCAGGAAACGCTTCGACAAGGGGTACGCCATCGTCAGCGTCAGCCCGACCTGGATGACCGTGCCGACCAGCGTCACGCAGATCGTCGTCAGCAGCGCGCGCAGGAAGGTGCCGCTGCCGAAGATGTAGTCGTACCCGTCGGTGACGAACTTCTGCGGCCACAGGAAGAACGGCCGCGAGTCGATCTCCGCCTCGGTGGCGAACGACCCGGCCAGCACGTAGAGCAGCGGCAGCACGGTGACGGCCGCCAGCGCCAGCAGGACGACGACGTTGAAGACGTCGAAGACGCGGCTGCCGACCGATTCATGGTGCCGGACCCCACGGCGGCGCTGGGCCGCCGGACCGGCGACGTTGTCGATTGCCATGATCGGCGTCCCCCTCAGTACAGGCCGCGCTGGCCGAGACGTTTGGCCAGCCAGTTCGAACCGGCGATCAGCAGCACGCCGATGACTCCCTTGAACAGACCGACGGCGGTGGAGTAGCTGTACGCGCCCTGCGTGATGCCGATGTAGTAGACGTACGTGTCGAACACGTCGGACACCGACCGGTTCAGCGACGTGGTCATGAGCCAGATCTGCTCGAACCCGGAGTCCAGCAGGTGACCGGAGGTCAGGATGGCCATCACCACGATCGCGGGCCGGATCGCGGGCAGCGTGATGTGCCACAGCTGCCGCCAGCGGCCGGCGCCGTCGACCCGGGCCGCCTCGTAGAGCTGCGTGTCGACGCCCGCCAGGGCGGCCAGGTAGATGATCGTGCCCCACCCGGTCTGCTTCCACAGCAGTTGCAGCACGATGATCGGCCGGAACCAGGTCTCCTGCGCCACGTAGTCGACTTGTTCGCCGCCCACCAGATCGTGGATGAAATTCGCCAGTACGCCGAAGTCGACCGAGAACAGCAGGTAGGTCAGCGACGCCACGATCGTCCACGACAGGAAGTGCGGGATGTAGATCAGCGACTGGATGGACCGTTTGACGATGACCGTACGCAGTTCGTTGAGCATGAGTGCGACGACGATCGGGGCCGGGAAGACGAACAGGATGGTCAGCACTGCCAGCATCAGGGTGTTGACCATCAGCCGGCCGAAGTCGGGGCCGGAGAACAGCGTCTGGAACTGTTTGAACCCGACCCAGGGGCTGCCCGAGTAGCCCAGGAACGGCAGATATTCCTTGAACGCGATGTGCAGGCCGTACATCGGCCAGTACTTGAAGACCAGGAAGTACACCACACCGGGCAGCAGCATGACGTACAGCCAGCGATGCCGCAGCGCGGTCGCGAGGACGCGGGCCGGCTTACGCCGGGCGGCACGCTCGGACGGCGGCCGGCTGGTCTTCGGAGTCTCCGGGGTCACACCGGGGACGAGGTCGGTGGCCAACGCCGCCTCCCATCGAGGGGTGGGGAGGGCCCGGCCGCGTGGCCGGACCCTCCGAGACGGTCACTTGAGCTTTGCCACCAGGTCGTTGGTCTCCTGCGCGACCTGCGTGCCGCCGCTGTCGTACCAGCGCTTGATCTCGGCCTTGAGCTGGTCCTCGGTGATCGCGCCGGACAGGTACTTGATCCGGGCGTCCGGGATGATCAGGTTGAGCGTCGCGCCCTTCTGCACCAGGGTCGGCGAGATGACCGCCAGCGCGGGGTTGTGCACCGCCGTCTTGAGGTCCTCGGTCATCAGCGTGGCGCGCAGGTCGTAGAGCTTCTGCGACACCTCGTCGCCGTACGCCGGGGCGAACTGGCCGACGCCGACGCTGGCCCGGGTGCCGAGCTGGATGAACGCCTTGTCCACGTCGTTCTGGAGGATCTTGACCTGCGGGTCGTCCTGGTTGATCGGGACGGCCTTGCCGTTCTCCACCTTGTAGTTGCGGCCCTCGATGCCGTTGCTGAGCAGGGCGGAGCCTTCCTTCGACTCCAGCTTGTCCAGCACGGTCAGCAGTTCGTCGAGCTGCTTGTCGGTGCGTACGCGCTGCTTGGAGATGGCCAGCACGTTGTTGTAGCCGGTGAACGGGGCGGAGAACTTCTGACCGTCCGACCGCTTCAGGTTGCCCACCATGACGACCTTGTCGAAGTCATTGGGCGTCTTCTGCTTGAACAGGTCGATCAGCTGGTTCGCCCGGACGTTGACGTCGATGATGATGCCGCCCTTGCCCTGCACGAACGGGTCGTTCCAGTTGGCGCTGTCGAGGGTGGCGAAGTCCTTGTTCACCAGGCCCTCGTCGATCCACTTCTTCAGCTCACGGTTGGCCGCGAGGAACTCCTCGGTGTCGAAGCCCGGCACCAGCTTGCCGTTGCGCTCGCCCCAGCCGTTCGGCGCCCCGAACCAGGTCTCCATCACGTCGTACGGGCTGGAGCTGGCGTAGCCGCCGGGCCACTTCGGAATGATCAGGCCGTAGGTGTCCTTCTTGCCGTTGCCGTCCGGGTCCTGCTCGGTGAACGCCTTGGCGATCTTGTACAGGTCGTCGACCGACTCCGGCTGGGTCAGGCCGACCTTGGCCAGCCAGTCCTTGCGGATGACGACCGCCGACCGCAGCAGGGGCCGGATCCGGTAGACGCCGTAGACCTTGCCGTTGACCGAGGAGTTGCGCTCGGTCTGCGGGTCGGCGGCCTTCAGGTTGGGGTACTTGTCCAGCTTGCCGGTCAGGTCCCAGAACGCGCCGGCCTCGGCGGCCTTCACGAACGTCGGTGCCTTCTCGTCGACCACCATCACGTCGGGGATCTTGTTGGAGGCGAGCACGACGTTGGTCTTGTCGTTGTAGTCCGCGTTGGGCACCCAGCTGATGTCGAGCTTCTTGCCGATCAGCTTCTCCACCGCCTTCTGCAGTTCCCCGTTCGGATCCGGCGCGGTGCCGAACAACCGGGTCATCATGCTGATCGTGTCGAGCGATGTCTGCTCCGGTTCGTCGCCGCACGCGGCGACGCCGAGGACGCCGGCGAGTGCGAGCCCGGCCGCCAGCAGCCGGCGACGCAGGGTCGGTGTCGTCATGAGAGTCCTTTCGATTGAAGACGCGCCTCGTTCTCCGCGAAGAAGCGGAGGCAGAGCCAGGTGTCGAGCTGGATCCACCCGCCGATCGCCGCGATCGCCAGGAAGGGGTATACCTGGACCGCGAAGACGAACGCCGATCCGACGAGCAGCAGCAGCGCCGACGCGGCCGGACGGGTGAGGGCGAACAGCGATGCCTTGGGCAGGTACGCGAAGGTGCGCAGGTCGTAGTGGACGGTCATCGGCAGCAGGTAGGCCACCACCACCAGGAGTGCCACCAGCGCGACGCCGGTGGCCACCCGGCCGGCGGTGGCCGCCGGACCCAGGGACGCGAAGTAGTGATAGTTCGTGACGAGCAGCAGAACGGCTCCGGCCAGCGGCAGGACCACCAGGGAGCCCCGGCCGAATTCGCGGCGGTACTGCACCGCGAACGCCGACCAGATCTGAAACGATTCATTGCGAGCGTGCCGTCGAGCCACTGCGTACGCCGCCAGCGTCGCCGGTCCGGCTCCCAGCACCACGCCACCGATCAGCGTGAACAGGAGCCAGCACAAGCTGAGCTGGAGCGCCCAGAACACTTCGTCGGCGGCCTCGTAAAGCCGGACCGACCAGGCAGGCGAGGTCATCGCGACCGCCGAACGGATGGGGCGAGGCCCCGGGTCTGAACTCGTCTCCGCATCGGCACCTGCCTTGCTACGAGGAGGTTACGGGGGAACTACTGGGGAAAAGGTAGCGTGACGTTAGCTTTGAATCGTCTCAATGTCAACGTCCATATTGGATGCGTCAAATCGGGCGGTAAGGCACGGCTCGGCCCCCGTGCCGGGCCGAAGACCAGACACGGGAGCCGCCCACATGCAGGTACCTACCTCGCTACGAGGCGGTGACGGTGAGGTTGTTCGTCACGAAGTCCTTGCCGCCGGCCGACGACGTGATCTCGTAGCCGAACTGGACGTTGCCGATCGTGACGTCGCCGAACCAGCCCCGGTTCTTGATCCAGGTGCAGATCGCCTTGATGTCCACCGTCCCGGCCGACGTGTTGCTCGTCCGCACGAAGGAGTAGACCTGGTTGGACCCGTTCGAGCCGCGGTAGACGTTCCAGGAGTGGCCGCCGACGCTGACCGAGGTCTGGAAGGTGCCGAGCGGCCCGACCGCGCCGTACTTGTTCATCCACAGCATGATCTCGTGGGCGTTGTCGCTCGACCACACGTCGTACGCGCTGGTGAAGGCAACTCCGCTGGTCGGGACGGTGACGTTGAACGAGCTGCTGAGCGTGCCGAGGGCGCTCACCTTCTTGCCCGACCACTTGGTCGAGTTCGGGTACGCCTTGATCCCGCCGGTGTTCGGGTGGTCGGCCCAGACTCCCCAGTTGGTGGCGGAGTTCGCCCAGATCGTCTGCGGACCGTAACCGCTGCCCCACACGTTGTTGTAGAGGGTGTAGCCGCCGCTGGACCAGGTGCCCCAGCGATCGGTCGAGTACCAGACGGCCGCCTGCGCCGGTGTCGACACCAGGCCGACCATGACGATCGCGAGAAGCGCCGCGCCCAGGCTCAGGCGCACGGAACGAAGCATGACGAAACCTCCTTGATGACACATCGGAATATGTCACCGCGCGGTGCCCGTCACGTTAGTTGTGGCCTCAAACTAAGTCAAGCCCGGTCATGGAGGCCCTGGATCAGGGTTCTGGGTCGAATCTTGGGACAAGATTCGACCCAGAACCCTGATCCAGTGGGAAGCCGTCAGAGGTCGGTGACGCGGAGGTTGGCGTACTCGCCGATCATCGGAGCCATCTGCCGGAAGCCGAGCTTCCCGCCACGCAGCGGCTCCTCGTCGCGCCAGGAGAACGACACCAGGTCGGCGACCTCGAACGTGATCTCACCACCCCGGACCGTCAAGCGGATCGCGTACGGGCCCTGTGCGTCCAGCGCCGCCGGCAACGGATCCGGCCCCTGCGCCACCAGGTGGAACCCGTAGCTCTTGCGCAGGTTGCAGGTGTGCAGCCGGCGCTCCGACGGCCACATCCGCCGGAAATAGGAGACGTGGTAGGCGTTCAAGTCGCCGTGGTGATACTGCTCGTACGGCCCGGTCCTCGGCGCGAGATCGAACAGATCCTCGCCCCGCCGACCGCGGGCGTGGAAGAACAGGATGCACAGCCCGGGTTCCCCGATCGGCCAGAAGTCCCACTCGATGCGCAGATCCGGGCCGAACTCGGCCGGGCACCACAGCACGATGTTGGCGTCCTGCCCGTCCTCGGGCGGACGCAGACTCTCCAGCCGCAGCCGTCCGCGCGGGAACGACAGCGCGCCGTCGCCCTCCAGCCGGAAGCCGTCGAGATCGGCCGGCGAACTCAACGGGTTGACATATGCCATAGGCCCTCCTGGGCGTGAACGTTTCAGAGCCGGGCGGCCGCCTCTCGCCAGCGCGCGGAGTCGCCGCGCGGCTCGTAGCGCCGGACGGACTGGGTCTGGCGGATCAGCTGCCGAAGCTCGGCCAGCCCGGCCGTGCCGCCCCGGACGGCCCGGGCCTGGACGAGCACGTTGCCCAACGCGGTGGCCTCCACCGGACCGGCGAGGACCGGCAGGCCACAGGCGTCGGCGGTGAGCTGGCAGAGCAGCTCGTTACGGGCGCCCCCGCCCACGACGTGCACGACGTCGACCGCCCGGCCGGACAGGCGTTGCGCGTCCAGCACAGCGGCTCGATGCGCCAACGCGAGACTGTCCAGGATGCACCGGACCGTCTCAGCCGGACTGTCCGGCGGGCGCTGGCCCAGGCGTACGCACTCGGCGGCGATCCGGCCCGGCATGTCCCCGGGCGGCAGGAACACCGCGTCTCCGGCGTCCACCACCGCCCGCAGCCCCGGTACGCCGGCCGCCTGCCGCAGCAGGACGCCCAGCTCGGGATCGCCCCACGTCCGCAGCGACTCCTGCAGCAGCCACAAGCCCATGACGTTGCGCAGATAGCGGACGGTGCCGTCCACCCCGGCCTCGTTGGTGAAGTTCGCCTGACGGCTGTCGGCGGTCAGGACGGGCGCGGGCAGTTCCACGCCGACCAGCGACCAGGTGCCGCAGGAGATGTAGGCGAAGTTCTCCCCCGCGGCCGGTACGCCGACGACAGCCGACGCCGTGTCGTGCGATCCGACCGCGGTCACCGGGATCGGGCCGAGTCCGAGCCCGGGATCGAGTACGCCGACCGGCGTACCCGGGTCTCGCAGCGGCGGCAGGATCGCCGTCGGCAGGCCGAGCGACTCGGCCAGCTCGGTCGACCATCGTCCCGTGTGGACGTCGAGCAGCTGCGTCGTGGACGCGTTCGTCCGCTCCGCCCCGATCCGGCCCGTCAGCCAGTAACCGAGCAGATCCGGGATCAACAGCAGCGTCTTGGCCGCCGCGAACTGTGCTGTGTCGCGGGCCGCCATCAGCTGGAAGACCGTGTTGAACGGCTGAAGCTGCAGGCCGGTCGTCGCGTACAGGCGGTCGGCGGGAACCTGACCGAGCACCTGCGCCACGACGCCGTCGGTACGCGCGTCCCGGTAGTGCACCGGGTTGCCGAGCAGCCGGCCGTCGGCGTCGAGCAACCCGTAGTCGACCGCCCACGAATCCACTCCGATGGAGTCCACCGGCCCGGCGGCCCGCAGCCCGTCGAGGACGCCCTGATACAGCCGCAGCACGTCCCAGTGCAGGGTTCCGCCCGCCCGGACCGGCTCGTTCGGGAACCGGGCCGCCTCCGCCAGCCGCAGGGTGTCGTCGCCGACCACAGCGGTCATCACCCGGCCGCTGGCCGCGCCGAGGTCGACCGCGGCGACTGTGACGGGACCGCTCATCGCAGGAAGGCCGCGGCGACCCCGGCGTCGACCGGGACATGCAGCCCGGTCGTGTGCGACAGCTCAGCGGACGCGAGCACGAACACGGCGTTGGCGACGTGTTCCGGCAGCACCTCCCGCTTGAGCAGGGTCCGCTGGGCGTAGAACTCCCCCAGCTTCTCCTCCGGTACGCCGTACACCGCGGCCCGTTGCGCGCCCCAGCCGGAGGCGAAGATCCCCGAGCCGCGCACGACGCCGTCGGGGTTCACCCCGTTGACCCGGATCCCGTACGCACCGAGTTCGGCGGCGAGCAGCCGCACCTGATGCGCCTGGTCCGCCTTGGCCGCCCCGTACGCGACGTTGTTCGGCCCGGCGAACACCGAGTTCTTGCTGGCGATGTAGACGATGTCGCCGCCCATGCCCTGGTCGATCAGGATCCGGGCGGCTTCCCGGGCGACCAGGAACGAGCCTCGGGCCATGACGTCGTGCTGCACGTCCCAGTCGGCCAGCGTGGTGTCCAGCAACGACTTGCTGATCGACAGGCCGGCGTTGTTGACGATCAGGTCCACCCCGCCGAAGGTGAGGGACGCCTGTCGCAGCGCTGTGCGTACCCCTTGCTCGTCGGTGACGTCGGCCGTGACTGCGAGCGCCACGTCTGGGCCCAGGGAGGCCGCGACCTGAGCCGCGGCCTCGCCGTCGCGGTCGGCGACCACCACGCACGCGCCTTCGGCCGCGAGCCGCAGCGCGATCGCCTTGCCGATGCCCGATCCGCCGCCGGTGACGAACGCGACCCGGGTGGCGAGGGGTTTCGGTCGGGGCATCCGCGCGAGTTTGGCCTCCTCGAGCGCCCAGTACTCGATGCGGAACTTCTCCGATTCGGCGATCGGCTGGTAGCGGGAGATCGCTTCGGCGCCGCGCATGACGTTGATCGCGTTGAGGTAGAACTCGCTCGCGACCCGCGCCGTCTGCTTGTCCCGGCCGAAGCTGAACATGCCCACGCCGGGGACGAGCACGATGGCCGGGTCGGCGCCGCGCATCGGCGGCGAGTCGGGGTCTGCGTGGCGCTCGTAGTAGCTCGCGTACTCGGCGCGGTACTCGGCGTGCAGCTCGCGCAGCCGGGCCACGACCTCGTCGAGCGACGCCGTCGGCGGCAGTTCGAGGACCAGCGGCCGGACCTTCGTCCGCAGGAAGTGATCCGGACAGGAAGTGCCCAGCGCGGCCAGCACGGGATGCTCGGCCCGGCTGAGGAAGTCGAGGACCACCGGGTCGTCGGTGAAATGGCCGACCTGCGGCCGATCCGTCGAGGCCAGGCCGCGGATGATCGGAGCGAGCGCGGCCGCCCGTTCCCGGCGGCCGGCTTCCGGAAGCGGCTCGGCGACGACGGGGCCGAACGGCTCCGCCCGGCCGCGCTCGTCGATGAACGCCTGCGCGGTGCGGATGATCTCCAGCGACCGTTGCTCGCATTCGTCGCTGGTGGACCCCCAGGCGGTGATGCCGTGCCCGCCGAGGATGCAGCCGATCGCCTGCGGGTTGGCCGCCTTGAGCGCGGCGATGTCCAGGCCGAGCTGGAAGCCGGGCCGCCGCCAGGGCACCCAGACGACGCGGTCGCCGAAGCACTCCTTGGTCAGCGCCTCGCCGTCGGCCGCCGTCGCCAGCGCGATCCCGGCATCGGGATGCAGGTGGTCGACGTGCTCGGCGTCGACCAGGCCGTGCATCGCGGTGTCGATGCTGGGCGCGGCGCCACCCCGCCCGTGCAGGCAGTAGTCGAACAGCGCGACCATCTCGTCTTCGCGGTCGACACCCGGGTAGACGCCGGTGAGCGAACGGAGCCGGTCCAGCCGCAGCACGGCCAGCCCGCCTTCGGTCAGCGTGCCGAGGTCACCGCCGGAACCCTTGACCCACAACAACTCCACCGGCTGCCCGGTCACCGGATCGTCGGCGGTCCCCTTGGCCGAGGTGTTGCCGCCCGCAAAGTTGGTGTTGCGTGGGTCGGCGCCGAGCCGCCGGGATCGGGCGATCAAGTCGTGATGAGCGGCCATCAGGCGCCCCACCCGGCCTGGGTGCCGCCGACACGGTCGGCCTTGACCTTCTCCAGATAGCCGGAGCGCTTGTAGGCGGCGATCGGATCCGGGTCGAGCCCCATCTCCTCGCGCAGGTCGCGCAGCAGCGGCCGGACGTCGGTGTTGTAGGCGTCCATCAGCACCGCGTTGGCCTCCAGCACGTCCCCCGCGTCCTGCGCGGCTTTCAGCGCGGCGTGGTCGACCAGCAATGCCTTCGCGGTGGCCTCCTGCACGTTGAGGACCGAGCGGATCACCGCCTGGATCTTCGGTTCGAGGTTGTGGCACTGGTCCAGCATGAACGCGACGCCCTTGTCCAGCTCCTCCGCGAGCACGATCTCGTGCATGATCCGGAACAGCTGGAACGGGTCCGCACTGCCGACCATCAGGTCGTCGTCGGCGTAGAAGCGGGAGTTGAAGTCGAACCCGCCGAGCTTGCCCGCGCGCAGCAACATGGCCACGATGAACTCGATGTTCGTGCCCGGCGCGTGGTGCCCGGTGTCGATCACGACCTGCGCCCGGTCACCCAGCGTGACACAGTGCAGGTAGGCGGTCCCCCAGTCCGGCACGTCGGTCATGTAGAACGCGGGCTCGAACAGCTTGTACTCCAGCAGCATCCGCTGGTGGTCACCGAGCCGCGCATAGGTCTCGGCCAGCGCGTCGGCCAGTCTTGCCTGACGCGTACGCACATCGTCCTGGCCGGGATAGTTGGTGCCGTCGGAGAACCACAGTTTCAGATCACGCGACCCGGTGGCGTCCATGATGTCGACACACTCGATCAGATGCGCGATCGCCTTGCGGCGTACCGCCGGATCGGGGTTGGTGACGCTGCCGAGCTTGTAGTCGTCGTCCTGGAACACGTTGGCGTTGATGGTCCCCAACGCCACGCCCAGCTCTCGGGCTCGGCGGGCCAGGTCGGCGTAGTCGTCGACCTTGTCCCACGGGATGTGCAACGCGACCGTGGGCGCGACGCCGGTGTAGCGATGCACGACGGCGGCGTCGGCGATCTTCTCGTACGGATCCCGCGGCACACCCTCCTGCGCGAACACTTTGAAACGCGTCCCCGAGTTCCCGTACGCCCACGAGGCGGTCTCGATCCGCTGCCCCCGCAACGCGTCCTGCACCCGGGCAACCGCCTGCGGCGCGAACTCGGTCATCGCACATCTCCCAGCTGATCGGCAAGATTGAACACCTCGGTCAGCACCCGCATGTGCTGGTCGGGCCGGCCGGAGTCGAAGAACTCGGCCATCTGCGCCTGCCAGCGGGCGTTGACGTCGGTGGCGTCCATCGCCGCGAGCGCGGCGTCGAAGTCGTCGGTGAGCAGGTAGCCCACCAGCAGGCCGTCCTCCCGGAGGAACAGGCTGTAGTCGTGCCAGCCGGTGTCGCGCAACGCGGCCAGCATGTCCGGCCAGACGTGGGCGTGCCGCTGCCGGTATTCGGCCAGCCGATCGGGTCTGACCTGAAGGGTGAAACAGATCCGGCGCACGCGGGCCTCCTGGGGTCGGTTGGGCCGATGAACCGATGGGGACGCCGCGCCGGGCCAACACGTGAAACGTTTCACCATCGGCTGACAGAAACGGTAGAGACGGATCACCAACGCGTCAAGAGGTTCCTCGCGATCCATTTCGACCACCGCTCGCACTGAACGGCTGGTTGACGAGCCGCCCGCAGGGTGAGACGTTTCAACCATCGCGTACTTCCGACCAGGCGAGGGATGATGGCTGCTGCGAGCATCAAGGAGGTCGCCCGGCTGGCGGGCGTATCGCTGGGCACGGTCAGCAACGTGCTGAACCGGCCGGAGGCGGTGGCTCCGCAGACTCGCAAGCGCGTCCTCGACGCGATCAGCCAACTCGGCTACGTCCGCAACGACTCCGCCCGCCACCTGCGCGCCGGACAGAGCCGGACCGTCGCCATCGTCGTCCTCGACGTGTCCAACCCGTTCTTCACCGACGTCGTCCGCGGCGCGGAGGGCGCGGTCGAGGACGCCGACGGCATGCTCATCGTGTGCAACAGCGGCGAGGATCGGGCGCGGGAGGAACGGCACCTGGAGATGCTCGAGGAGCAACGCGTACGCGGGCTGCTGATCACCCCGGTGGACGACGGCCGCCACGAACGCCTGGAGCGGCTCATCGACCGGGGCATCCCGGTGGTGCTCGTCGACCGGGGCACGGGGCAGCCGAACCGGTGCTCGGTCGCGGTCGACGACCTGCTCGGCGGTCGCTTGGCCGCGCAGCACCTGGCCGACCAGGGCCACCGCCGCATCGCCTTCGTCGGCGGTCCCGCGTCCATCCGTCAGGTCGAGGACCGGCACGCCGGCGCCGCCGCCGCGCTGGAGGAGTATCCGGGGACCGAACTGCAGGTGGTAGAGACGCGGTCGCTGTCGGTGACCGCGGGCCGCGATGCCGCAGAACGCATCTGCGCCCTGCCCGCCGCCTCCCGGCCCACCGCCATCTTCTGCGCCAACGATCTGCTCGCCCTCGGCGCGCTGCAAGGGCTGACCGCCGGTGGTCTGCGCGTACCGGAGGACATGGCGTTGGTCGGCTACGACGACATCGACTTCGCCGCCGCGGCGGCCGTGCCGCTCACGTCGGTCCGCCAACCCCGCGAGCAGCTCGGCCGCACCGCCGCCGAGCTGCTGCTGGAGGAGGCCGAGGACCCCGACCGCCACGGCCACCGGCACGTGGTCTTCCAGCCGCAGCTCGTCGTCCGCCAGTCCACTGTGAGCGGCACCCGGGCTCGCCGCGCCAAGTCCTAACCGGGCCGGCCGGACCACCGTCCACTCTGGGCGAAAAGCGATCCGGCCGCGCCAAGTCCTAGCCTCGGACCAGCCGGATCACGTTCCACGACACCGGTGGCAGCGACGCCCGCACCGATCCGCCGTCGGCCACCGCGGACGAGTTCGGCTGCGGTGTCACGCGATCCGGGTCGTCGGCGGTGTTGCGGGCGTACGCGTCGTCGCCGGCCAGCGTGGTCGCCTCGGCGATCCGCATCGGCCCGAAGGCCCGGGTGTCGACCGCCAGCGACAGGGGCGCGTCCAGCGACCGGTTGACGGCGAACACGGTCGTCGTGCCGGTCTCCGCGTCGTGCGTGGCGACCGCGTGCAGCAGCGGCACGTCGCCGTACTCGGTGGTCTCGTAGGTCGGCGACACCGGTTCGACCCGCAGGACGTCGCCGCTCGCGTACCGGGAGGCTTGGGCGAACGGGTGGAACGTGGTCTGCCGCCAGGCCCGGCCGCCGGCCTCGGTCATGATCGGCGCGATGACGTTGACGAGCTGGGCGAGGCTGGCGGAGGTGACCCGGTCGCTGTTGCGCAGCAACGTGATCAGCAGGCTGCCGACCACGACGGCGTCGGCCAGGTGGTAGTGGTCCTCCAGCAGCCGGGGCGCCACCGGCCAGTCCTCCTTCGGCATCTCGCCCTGCAGCCGGCTCATGTACCAGACGTTCCACTCGTCGAACGAGATGTTGATGTGCTTCTTCGTGCGCTTCTTGGCGCGTACGTGGTCGGCGGTGGACACCACGTCGGCGATGAAGTTCTCCATGTTGACCGCGCTGGCCAGGAAGCCACCGAGGTCGCCGTCCTTCTCCTCGTAGTACGCGTGGCACGACACGTAGTCCACGACGTCGTAGGCGTGGTCGAGGACGGTCGCCTCCCACTGCCCGAACGTCGGCATGCTCGACCCGCTGCTGCCGCACGCGACCAGCTCCAGGTTCGGGTCGATCATCCGCATCGCCCGGGCGGTCTCCGCCGCGAGCCGCCCGTACTCGTCGGCGTTCTTGTGGCCGATCTGCCACTGGCCGTCCATCTCGTTGCCCAGGCACCACATGCGTACGCCGTGCGGCTGCTTGGCGCCGTTGGCCACGCGCAGGTCGGACAGCCGGGTCCCGCCCGGGATGTTGCAGTATTCGAGGAGGTCCAGCGCCTCCTGGACGCCGCGCGTGCCGAGGTTGACCGCCATCATCGGCTCCACGCCGGCCTTGCCGGTCCAGCGGATGAACTCGTCGAGCCCGAAGGTGTTCGGCTCGGTGCTGTGCCAGGCGAGGTCGAGCCGGGCGGGGCGGTCCGCCACCGGGCCGATGCCGTCCTCCCAGCGGTAGCCGGACACGAAGTTGCCGCCGGGATAGCGCACCGTGCTCACGCCGAGTTCGCGGATCAGCTCCAGCACATCGGTACGCAGGCCGTCGGCGTCGGCCGCCGGATGCCCTGGTTCGAAGATTCCGGTGTAGACGCAGCGGCCGAGATGCTCCACAAAGGAGCCAAATGTACGCCGGGACACCGGCGCCACACGGAAGGCGGGGTCAAGGGTGAACCGGGCGGTACGCGGGGTGGCGTCAGTCATCTCATTCCCAACTGTCAAAGCGGACCGCTCCAGCTAAGCGGATCACTCCCGATAAGACGGTTCACTCCAGATAGCCGGCGAGCGAACCGGCGCGGACCGCCAGCAGATCGGCTCTGATCGCCAGCTCGGTCGCCAGGAAGGCGTGGGCCTGGGTCATCGCGCGTTCGGTCCGTTCGGCGACGTCCCGCAGCAGGTCGGGATAGAACGGCAGCTCGACGCCGGAGCAGTCGATCCGCTCGACGCGGTCGCCGTCGACGACGAACAGGTGGTCGCCGCCGGGTGCGCCCGCCAGGTCGAGGTTCTTGCGGATCTCCAGGTAGCCGCCGGTACCCAGGACGGTCAGCCGCCCGTCGCCCCACACGGGAAGCCCACCCGGCGTGTACCAGTCGACTCGGGCGTACCCATGGCCTCGGTCGCCGCGCAGCAGCAGCTCACCGAAGTCGGCGAAGCGCGGCCGGTCCGGGTTGGCGTGGTTGGCGACCGTGCTCGCCCCGATCTCCGCCTGCGTCGAGCCGGTGAAGTGCAGGAACTGGTCGACCTGGTGGGCGGCGATGTCGGTCAGGATGCCGCCGCCCCGGCGCGGGTCGAAGAACCAGCCCGGCCGGGTGTGCGCGTCCAGCCGGTGCGGTCCGAGCCCGATCGTCTGCACGACCTGCCCGATCCGGCCCTCGGCGACCAGCTGCGACGCCCGCACGACGGCCTTGACGTGGAAGCGTTCGGAGAAGCTGACCGACCAGAACCGGCCGGTGTCCGCGACCGCCTGCCGGATCGCGGTCAGCTCCGCGAGCGTCACACACCCCGGCTTCGCCGCGAGCACATCCTTGCCGGAGTGCATCGCCGCGACCGCGACGGCGGCCCGCCGGTCAGGCACATCGGCCGTCACGATCAACGACACCGAGGGATCGTCGAAGAGCCGCCGGGCGTCGTCGACCACCGGTACGCCGGGATACGTCGCCGCGAAATTGCGGGCGACCACGCCGTCGCTCTCGTCCGGCCGGTTGTGGTAGCCGACGCATTCCGCGCCCGCCGCGAGCAGGCCGGAGGTCAGGCTGAGCGCGTGACCGTGCTCGACCCCGACGACCCCGAACCGCACTGGCTCAGTCACGTTCCCTCCACTGGAAAGCCTTGCCGGTGGCCCAGCCGACGGGCAGTTCGCAGAACAGCGCGCCGGCGGCGGCCGCTTCGCGTACCACGTCGTCGACGCCTTCGATGATCTCCCGGTGGCCGGCCTGGCGCCGGAACCGCGCGTCGATCTCGACCGCCGCGGGGCTCAGCCGGATGGCCTCGACGACCTGCATGAACGACCGGGTGTCGGCCAGCGGCGCAACCAGCGGCACGCCGTCGGTGAGATGGTCGACCAGATTGTCGAGCAGGTCCAGCCGCTCGAAGCGACGCTCACCGGCCGCCGTCCGCAGGCGGTCCTCGGTGTACCACAGTTCGGCGCGGCCTTCGCCGCCCACTACTTCGACGATCGGCTCGCGAGACGTCTCGGCGCAGAGGGTCACCGCCGCGAGGACCGTCGTGCCGCGCGCGGTCGTGATCCGCGCGCTCGCCGTGTCATCTGCTTCGATGGGGTACGCGCGATAGGTGTCCACCTCGACCTGGCGGACCGGCTCGTCACCGGCCGACCCGTCGAGTCGCAACGCCATCGCCACCCCGTGGGCGAACGGGTTGGTCAGCGCGCCGTCCATCACCGGTACGCCGTCCAGGGACCGGCGTCCGGCCCAGGCGGCCCGGCCGTAGTAGGACTCGTCACGTGTCCACGCGCCGGTGAGCCCGATCCGGCGTACCTCGCCGAGGGCGCCCGTGGCGATCAGGTTGGCGAGTTCGGCGTACGCCCGGGAGCCGAACGCCTGGAAACCGACCTGGCAGGCGACTCCGGCCGCGCGTTGCGCCGCCAGAAGGGCGTCGAACTCGGCCATCGTCGGTGTCGGCGGTTTCTCCAGCAGCACGTGGGCTCCGGCGTCGAAGGCCAGCCGGGCCAAGTTCGCATGGGTGTGCATCGGCGTCGAGATGACCACGATCTCCGGCCGCACCTCAGCGATGACCCGCGCGGCGTCGGTGCCGAAGAGGCTGTCGCCGGCGAGGCTCTGCTGCTGCACGTCCAGCGGGCGTACGTCGGCGACGCCGGCGAGCCGGACCAGACCGGTGGCTGTGCGCGCCGCGAGGTGTTCGAGGTGCCCCCGGCCGTGCCCGTGGGCACCCACGAGAACCACGGACGGCGGGCTGCTGTCGCGGCGCAATGTCACTCCTCGGAGACTCGGCAGCGCTGCCTTGGAAAGCGCTTTCAGCGGATCTTAGCCGCGCCTTCGGCCGACCGGAACCTCCCGAGGTCGCCTACCCTCGTCACCGTGACCCCCGAAGACATTCGCGCTCTCCTGTCGGCCGAGTTCACGGTCCAGTCGGTCACCCCGTTGGGCAGCGGACTCGACCATCACGCGTACGCCGTCAACGACGACCTGGTAGCGCGGGTGGCCGCCGGGCCGGACGCCGCGGCCGAAGTACGCCGCGACGCCGCCGTCCTCGCCGTCCTGCCTGAGTACGCCCTGCTGCCCGTGCCCGAAGTCGTGCTGGCGCGCCCCGAAGACGGGCTGCTCGTCTACCGCCGCCTGACCGGTCAGCCGCTGCTTACCCGAACCGGGCGCGCCGCGTACGCCGCCACCCTCGGGGCGTTCCTCGGCCGGCTGCACACCGCGCCCGTCGAACGCCTCAGTGGCATAGCCGGGGTCGACGACACTCCCCCAGCCGCCTGGCTCGACGAGCTCCGGGACGTCGCCGAGAACCTGCCCGACGACATACGTCGCCTCGCCGCCGGATTCCTCGCCGGCGATCCGCCCGAACCGGCCGACCGGCTCGTCTTCACGCACAACGACCTCGGCGTCGAACACGTCCTCGTCGATGGCCCGACGATCACCGGCGTCATCGACTGGTCGGACTGCGCCGTCGCCGATCCCGCCGCCGATCTCGGGCGACTCGCCCGCGACCTGGGCGCCTCCGCGCTCGACACGCTGATGCCAGGGCTCGACGAGCAGACGCGTCATCGCGCGGTGTTCTACGCCCGATGCACGGCCCTGGAGGATTACGCCTTCGGGCTGGAATCCGGACGGGACGACTACCTGCGCAACGCCCGCCGTGCCGTCGGCGAGCTGTTCAGCGACCAGCGCTGACCAGGCCTCACAGCAGCGGTCCACCCGGATCACCCGGCCCGGGTGAAGCCTGCACTGCTCCGAACGGATCATCGTGGTGGCATGTGTCGCTGGCTCGCCTACTACGGCTCGCCGATCGCGCTGGAGGAGCTGATCTACAAGCCGACCCATTCGCTGATCGATCAGAGTCTGCACTCCAAGCTGGGAGTCGAGACGACCAACGGCGACGGGTTCGGCGTCGGCTGGTACGTCGGCCGGGAGCCGACCGTGTTCCACAGCGTCGACCCGGCCTGGAACAACCGGAACCTGCGCAACCTCGCCACGCACATCGAGTCGCAGATCTTCCTCGCCCACATCCGGGCCTCCACCGGCACACCGGTGCAGGAGAGCAACTGCCACCCGTTCCGCTTCGGCCGATGGATGTGGATGCACAACGGGTCGATCGCCCAGTACGGGAGGCTGAAACGCGATCTCGTCCTCGCCGTGGACCCCGAGCTGTACCCGTCGATCGAAGGGTCGACCGACTCGGAACTGATGTTCTTCCTGGCACTGACGTTCGGGCTCGCCGACGATCCACCCGCCGCGGTCGCCCGCATGGCCGGGCTCGTGGAGGCCACCGCGGCGGTGCACGGCGTACCGGACGCGTTGCAGATGACCGTCGCGACCTCCGACGGCGAACGCCTCTGGGCGTTCCGCTACTCGACGGCCCGCCATTCGCGGTCACTGTTCTTCAGCACCGACGCCCGCGCGCTGCGCGAGCTGTATCCCGACCACTCGTGGCTGCGCCAAGCCTCCGACGAGGCACGGCTGGTCGTCTCCGAACCGTTCGGCAAGCTCGCCGGGGCGTGGAACGCGGTGCCGGAGAACTCCTACGGCGTAGTCCAGGAAGGCGTCGACCGGATGGGCGTGTTCCGGCCGCGTACTTGACCGGCCCCCAGAGCTATGCGTTCAGCTCCTTCAAGGCTTCGGCCAGCCCCGGGTACCCGGCGTCCTCGGCCAGGATGCGTTCGAGGTCCTTGCGGGCGTACCCGGGCTTGTTCTCGGCCAGATAGGTGTTGGCGCGTTCCAGCAACGCGCGCAGCCGGATCTCGACGTCGATGGTCCGCTTGTTCACGACCTGTTTGAGGGCCTCGCGCGCGGCCTCGAAGTAGTCCAGTTCGCGCAGCGCCCGGCCGCGCAGCACCAGCAGCAGGGCGTGCCCGTCGCTCTCCGCCGTCAGCCCGTTCGTCATGTCGACGACCTCGTCGTGGTGGCCGGCCTCGCTGTACAACTCGGCCAGCGAGACGGCCGCCGAGAAGGTCGGCTCAAGTTGCTCGACGGTCTCGATCGCCAGCCCGAGCCGGTCGCTGTACTGGTACAACTCGGCCAGCGTCAGCCCGACCGCCTCCCGGCTGATCGGCAGCATCACCTCGACCCCGGGGGCGAGTTCGAGTTCCACGCTCGCATACGGCGCGTACCGGCGGATGAACGGATGACGAGCCGCGTCCCGACCCGAGTCGAACGCCGCCGCCAGCGCCTCCTCCGCCCGGTCGAAGTCCTCGTCCCGGTACGCCAGCAGCCCGTCGAGGGTGTCGCACAGCGGCGCCCACTCCGGATAGTCCGCACCGATCTCGGCGATCGCCGCCGGATCCGGATCGCTGATCAGCGCCCGGTAGAGCCGCTTCTCCGCCCGGGGCGCGAACAGCGCGGGCTCCGGCGGCGCCGGGATGCCCTCCACCTCGGGGGCGGCGACCTCGGCCGCCGCAGCGCGCTGAGCCGGGGCGGTCTTGCGTGGGGTCTTCTTCGAACCGCGCAACGTCTTGACGTATGACATGCCCGTGCCGGGAATGCCGACAGTGCCGATGACCTGGCCCCGAGCCGTCCGCGTCAGCCGCGCCCCGCGTACGCCGACCGAGTAGCCGATGCCGCTCTTGGACACGGTCAGCCGCACACCCGGCAGAACCTGAAAGGTCTTGCGTATCCGAAAGCCCACGGCCCGTCAGCCTAGATCACGGCCACCAGGGATGTGCACCGCCGCCATCGTGATCGGCCGCCGCAGCCGGAAGCCGAACTGCTCGTAGAGTCCGAGCGCGGCGACGTTGTCCTCCGCCACGTGCAGGAAGGCGTTCTCGCCGCGCCCGTGGATGCCGGAGAGCAGGACGCGGAGCAGCCGCGCCGCGAGGCCCTGCCGACGGTGGTCCGGATCGGTGCAGACCGCGCTGATCTCAGTCCAGCCCACCGGACGCAGCCGTTCGCCCGCCATCGCGACAAGCGCACCCTCGCGGCGGATGCCGAAGTAGACGCCCAGTTCCAGGGTTCGGGGCAGGAAGACTCGGCCGTTGCGGTGACGCGCGACGAATGCCACTATCTCCGGCAGATCGGCTGGGCCGAGCCTCACGACATCGTCGTCTGAAAGGCCACCGGGCGGCAGCCGCGGATGGTCGCCGTCGGTCACGAGCTGCAGCCCAGGTCCCACGCCCGTGACCTGCCATCCGGCCGGCGGCAGCACGACGACACCCGCCACGGGAAACTGATCCGGCCCGACCAGCGCGGCCACGTCCGCCCAATCGGTGGGCGTGGCCGGATCCGGGATCGCGATGAACCGCAGGACGTCGGGCGGATACCGCAGAATGCGGCCACGCTCCTGCGCGAGGTGGGCGTGCGGGCCGCTGAGCGCGGAGCGTACGGGATCGTCGAGCGGATGCACCATGTGGCGTCCTCGCGTCGGAAGGCGCATCCGACGGTACCCCGTCCTCGCATTCCCTCGCGGCGGTGAGCGCTTCTCCCCCGCCCGAGGGATCTCACCTCCACGCTGCCCCGGGAGGCTGGCGGCATGAGTATTCGCTCCGCATGGGCCGCCGCTCACACGCCCGTCGCGGGGGTGCCGCGCTGGGCCCGGATCGCCGCCGTCGTCGTCCCATTGACCGTCGTCCCGTCGAGTCTGTGGCGCATCTCCGGCTGGACGCTGCATCTGCCGATCGTCTACGGCGGCCCGGCCGTCTTCGCCGGGCAGGATCGGACACTGGGTATGCCGACCAGCGTCTACGTCGTGCTGTTGTCGGTCTTTTCGGAGGTGGTCGCGTTCGCCGCGGTCGGTCTGGTGGCACGCTGGGGCGAAGTGTTTCCGCGGTGGATACCCGCACTTCGGGGTCGACGCGTCCCGCCACTCGCCGCGATCGTCCCGGCCGCCGCCGGGGCCGCCCTCCTCACCGTGATCTGGACCGCGGCGCTGCTGACGGTGCCGTTCTCCCGGACCATCACCGGCCGGCCCATGACGGTCCCCGATCCGCTGACATTGCATCATTGGAAAGGCATTCTCGCGGTCGCGATGTACCTGCCACTGGTGGTGTGGGGTCCGCTGCTCGGGGCGCTGACGGTGGCGTACTGGCGGCGACGCCGGGCCGGGTCGCACGCCGGTTAGGCTGGGTCGATGTCGTTCCGCCGCCTGCTCGACCCGCTCCGCACGGTCGGCCGTCGCGGCGTCTACCTCCTGCTCGGCAGCGTCATCGCCACCCCGTACGCCGTCCTGGCCTGGGCACTGGCCGAAGTGTGGCAGACCAACGGCGGGGCGGTCGCAGTTCCGCTGATCGGCATCGGCGCGGCCATCGGGCTCACCCCGGCGCTCCTCCCGGCGACGCGCGGGTTGCAGATCGCGGCCGCGCGTACGCTGCTGGACGTCGACGTGCCCGATCCGCTGCCGGGGACGCCGCTGGACGCGCAGACCCGGCTCCGGGCGGCGTTGTGGTACTTCCTGCACGTCGGGGGCGGCGCGGTGGTGGCCGCGGTCCTCAGCGTCCTCCTCCCGGTGGGACCGGTGCTGGCAGTGAGCTACCACCTCGTCGCCGGGGTGGCGCTCACGGCGGGTGAGCTGATCGTGGCCGCGTACGCCGTCGCCGGGCTGGCGGCGCTGGCGAGGTTGATGGCGCCGGTGCTGCTCGGCCCGTCGACCGTCGAACGGATCCGGGCGCTGGAGGAACGCCAGGAGCTGCTGCTGGAACACAATCGCCTGGCCCGGGAGCTGCACGACTCGGTCGGGCACGCGCTGACGGTGGCGGTCGTGCAGGCCGGGGCGGCCCGGGAGCTGCTGCGCAGCGATCCCGCGTTCGCCGAACGGGCGCTGATCGCGATCGAGGAACGCAGCCGGGAAGCCGCCGCCGACCTGGATCACGTGCTCGGGCTGCTCCGCCGCGACCTGCGCAAGGATCGCGACGAATCGCCCACCGGCAGCATCCTCGACCTCGCACCCCATGCGAAGATCACCGGGGATCTCGGGCGGCTGCCCGGCGTAGTCCGGCGGGAGGCGTACCGGATTGTCCAAGAAGGACTCACGAATGCCGCCCGGCACGCGGACGACGCGTACCCGCAGGTGACCGTGGCGGTGGGCGAGCGGACCGTGACCGTCGAGATCACGAACGGGCCCGTCGGCTCGCCGACGCCGCGCACCGGCGGCGGACGCGGACTGGCCGGCTTGCGGGAGCGGGTCGCGCTGCTGGGCGGGCGGTTCGAGGCAGGACCGGACGAGGGGGCGGGATGGCGGGTGACGGCGTGGCTGCCGTTCGCGTAGCGCTGGTGGACGACGACGAGCTGATCCGGGTGGGCCTGGCCGCGATCGTCGGCGCCGCACCGGACATGACCGTGGTCGGCACCGGCGCGGACGGCGCCGACGTGCCCGACCTCGTCGCCCGGCATCGTCCGGACGTCCTGCTCATCGACGTGCGCATGCCCCTCGTCGACGGCATCACCGCGACCGAACGGCTTCTCGCGGTGTCCGCGCAGCCACCGAAGATCATCGTCATCACGACGTTCGAGAACGACGAGTACGTCTACGCCGCGTTGCGGGCCGGGGCCAGCGGTTTCCTGCTCAAGCGAGCTCGCCCGGCCGAGGTGCTGGAGGCCGTCCGGGTCGCGGCGGCGGGCGAGTCGCTGGTCTTCCCGGCCGCGCTGCGGGCGATGATCGCCGGTCACGCCCGGCCCAAGCCGCTGCCCGCGCAGCTCACCGAGCGCGAAGCGGAGATCCTGCGGCTGATCGCGACCGGACTGTCCAATGCCGAGATCGCCAGCCGGCTGTTCGTCGGCGTCGAGACGGTCAAGACGCACGTCGCCAATCTGCTGGCCAAGCTGGGCGCGCGCGACCGGACCCAGGCGGTGATCGCCGCCTACGAGTCCGGCTTCGTCACCCCCGGCGGCTGATTCTCCCCCGGCCGGGTCGGCCGGCTCCCTCCCGCGAGGGAACCCCTGACCAGGGCTTTCCGCGACGGTGGAAGCATGACGATCTTCAAGATCCGGCTGACGACCGCGTACCTCGCGCTCTTCGCGCTCCTCGCGTTGATCTGGGCGGTCACCGGTGGCTTCCCGTTCGGTCCCGGCGACCGGCAGAACACGACCCATCTCTTGCGCTCCGTGGATCCCCAGGTGAGCGCGCCGATCTTCGCGGTGGTCCTGCTCGGCACGGCCGTGGCCGCCTTCGCGCTCACCGCTCAGCCAGTGGTACGCCTGACGGGGGCGGCCCGCACGGCTGTCCTCATAGGCGGCTGGACGGTGGTCGCCGGGCTCATCGTCGTGATGACCGACGCCCGCCTGCTCATCCTCGCCGGGTACACGCCGATCCTGATCATCGGTACGCCGTTCGGCGTCTGGAGCAAGTTCGATCCGGCCGACGTGTTCACCTGGGCGCTGCTGACCGAGGTGCTCTGTGTCGTCGCCGGCCTCCTGCTGGCGCGTACGCTGCTGCGCTGGCAGCGGCTGACCGGCAATGCCTGCGTCGAGTGCGGCGGTGAGGGGCGCTGGACGAGCCGGGAGGCGGCCCGCCGCTGGGGGCGCTGGGCGGTCTACGTCGCCGCCGCCACTCCCCTCGTGTACACCGTCTTCCGCTTCCTGTGGATCTTCAACGTGGGACTGGGCGGGGTCGACTCGTCGGACATCCCGGAGTTCAAGAGCGACGGTGCGTTCTGGGTCGGGCTGGCGCTGGGCACGGCGGCGGCGATCGGCTCGATCCTCACCGTGGGTCTCATCCGGCCGTGGGGCGAGCGGTTCCCCCGGTGGATGATCGGGCTGGCCGGCAAGCGGGTGCCGATCAAGCTGGCTACCATCCCCGCCGTGGCGGTGGGCATCATGGCGTTCGTGGCCACGCCCGGCGTGTTCGCCTTCCAAGGCGCCGACGCCGTCCGGGAGGTCTCCCCCATGCTGTTCTGGCCGCTGTGGGGTGTCGCGCTGGTGCTCGCGGCGATCGGCTACCACCTGCGCCGGCGTAGCCAGTGCGCGCTGTGCGGCCGCGACTGAGCTGCCGCCCGCACTGGCCGCCGTCCGCCTGTGAGCGCCGGATCAGGGTTCTCGGTCGAATCATGGTGCGAGATTCGACCGAGAACCCTGATCCAGCGGGTGCTGCTCAGCGTGCGGAGGGCAGGAGTTCGAAGACCTTGACCTCATCGAGGTACGAGTCGCCGAAGGTGCCGATGCCGGGGTTGTGGTAGGTCGCGAGCAGCTCCAGTCCTTGTTCGGGCCGGTACCCGCGCTCGGGGTCGCCGATGAGCACGCGCCCGCCCGCCGCCAAGACCCGGTACAGATACGGCAGCAGAACGGCGGCGATCTCCTCGTTGTAGAACGCGTCGCCGACCAGGACCACGTCAGCCTCATGCCCGGTCCCGTCGAGCAGGTCGCCGAGGTGCGGGGTCACGTCGGTGGCGTTGGCCTCGGCGTTCACCCGGATGGCCGCCACGGCGAGGGGATCGATGTCGTTGGCCACCACGCGGGCGCCGGCCTTGGCCGCGGCGATGGCGGCCAGCCCGGAGCCGGACCCTATGTCCAGGACGGACTTGCCCTGGACGACGCCCGGATTGTCGAGGACGTAACGGGCGACGGCCTGCCCGCCCGCCCAGGCGGATGCCCAGAACGGCGCGGGCAGCGGCATCCTCGCCGCGGCTTCGAGTCGCGCCCAGAAGAGGATGGCGTCCACCGCGAGGTAGAGGCCGATCTCCGGGACCATCACCACCGGGCTGAACACGAGCTGGTCTCCGGCAGGATCGTTCGGCGCGCCGTCGGCCATCATTCCGCGGAGAAATTGCACCGCCGTGACCGGGCTTTCGATCTCGACTGGGACGATTATGTCGGACACGAGGCCTCCTCCGGGACGTTCTGGCGCTACGGTGGACATGTGCGGATCGGTCAAGGTGATACGGCCTTCGTTCTTTTCGCAGGTCTGCAATTCCGCACCCGAATGGGAGACGGCACATGGCAACAGGAACCGTGAAGTGGTTCAACGCCGAAAAGGGGTTCGGCTTCATCCAGCAGGACGACGGCGGCCCTGACGTTTTCGTGCACTACTCTGCCATCGCCAGCAGTGGCTACCGGCAGCTCGACGAGGGCCAGAAGGTCCAGTTCGAGGTCAAGCAGGGACAGAAGGGCCCGCAGGCGGACAACGTCACCACGATCTAGCATAGATCGTCGCGGGGCCGACCGAGGTCGGCCCCGCCGTTCACGTCTGATCCATCACAGATCGGCCGAGAAGTTTCGCTCAGCCGGGGTAGTCGCCGTCCGGCGTGCGGTAGCACGGCGACGCGATGATGACCGCCAGCCCGTGGTTGCCTTTCCCGCTGCTGATGGTGGCCGTGTAGCCGTCGCCGGTACGCACGTTGAGTTCGCCGCCGACGCCGTCACTGAACTCCCGGCTCGTGATGGACGTGTATCCCTGCAGCGCCAGCTGTTCACCGAGGACGGCGAGCGCGGCGCGATGCTGCGCCCCGTCGAGCAGGACACTGTCGGTCGCGGTGACCTGGTACTCCGGTCCGTTGTCGCCGCAGGGCGCCGGCCCGATCTTGGCGGTCGCCGCGTCGTGGGCCGCCGTCGGAGCCGCCGTCGCGAGTTCCGTGATGATCGCGGTCAGCCGGCTCTGGACCTGCGCCTGGGTGTCGGCCAGGGTGGCGATGGGCACGGTCGTCATCGTCTCGTCCTTCGTGGTGCAAGCGGCCGGCATCAGCAGGGCAAACAGGGCGGCGAACGCCCGGGCGGCGTACGCGATCATGGCGCGCGGCCGTGGTCGAGGGTGACGCGATCGTAGTCGCCGATGACGATCCGGCTGATGTTGGCCAGGCTCTGGCTGTCGGACGCCCAGTAGCCGCTGTGCCCGGAGGTGTCGACGTGATACCGGTTGGCCCCGAAGCTGGGATCGGTCGGCTCGTTGTCGTGGATGCCCCAGATGCTGCCCAGCGGGCCGGCGATCGGATCGTCCTTCGCCGCACCGGCCCACACGTGATGCGGGTCGATCTGCAGGTCGGCGACGGTGTTGACGTCCATCCCGGGGCTGCCTGCGGTGATGATGTCGTCGGCGGCCAGGCCGTCACCGGAGTGGGCGGCGTTGCCGACGACGGTGCTGCCGTAGCTGTGGCCGAGGACGCTGGTGTGCGCGGGCCCGCTGCCGTGGGTGACGTGCAGTCCGTCGACGAATCCGTCCAGCAGCGGCGCGCCGGCCTCAGCCCGTTTGTGGCTGATCGCCGACCAGTCGGCCTCCGGGGAGTCGTAGCCGAGCCAGGCGATGACGCTGACGCTCTCGCCCGTGCCGACGGCTTGGGCGTACGCACCGCGCTGCATCGTGGTGGCCCGGTCGATCTCGCCGCTCATGCCGTCCAGTGTCGTCCCCACTCCGGGCACAAGCACGCAGGTGTTGGCCGCGTCGTCGGGATTGCCGACGGCCACGATCGCCCGGCCGTCGCCGGTGTTGTCGAGGCCGAGCAGGAACAGCTGCTCCTTCGGGTCGCCGTACTCGTTGCGTTCGAGCCGGTCGAGGAGCCGCCGGCTGCGTTCGAGGTCGCGGTCGTCACCGGCGCCGGTCAGCTCGGCGAGGTGCGACCGCAGTGCCAGCCGGTTCGCGGTGTCGCGGTCGGTGGCCGGCAGCCCGTCGAGGTTGCCGACCAAGTGCGGGTACGCGTCGAGGTAGAGCTGTCGTTGCTGGTCGGTCAGGCCTTTCCACCAGTCGGCGACCTGCTGAGGGTCGCTGCCCGGGCGCGGTACGCGTTTCGGGTCGACACCGAGCCAGGCGGCCACCCCGGTGGCGGCGTCGGACATGCGGTTCCAGTCGTCCGCGCCGGTGCGCCCGTGCCCGTCCGGCCGCAGCCCACCGAGGACGCCGGCCACCTGCTCGTCCAGCCGTTGGGCCCGATGGACGACGTCGGCGATGCGGCGGGTCCACTCGTCGGCGGCCGAGCTGTCCTCGTCGTGGAGCCGCCGGGCGACGCCGTCTTCGCCGACCCGGAACCCGGCGGCCTGGGCGGCTTCGAGCTGATCGTGCAGGGCGGTCTGCAATTGGGCGAAGCGCGCGGCCGCCTCGTCCAGGACGACGTCGACAAGTCGGGCGGTACGCGCCCTGATCTCGAACTGGTCGTCGACCGCGTCCACCCGGGGCAGCGCCGCCGAGGCAGCCGGGCCCGCCCAGCCCGACCGGTGCAACGGCCCGATGAGGGTGTGCACCGACCGGTCCTCCAGGGTCGTCACCCGCCGCCCGTATGCCTGCCACGCGTCGGCGGCCTGGCCCAGGGCGACGAAACGGGTGTCGCGCAACTGGACGAACCCGGCGGTCACCGGATCGTCCCAAAGTCCGCCACGCTCGCAGCGTCGGCGTGCTCGTAGGTGGCCGCCGACTTCTGCAACCCCTCCGCCAGGCCCGCCATCTCCCGGCCGAACGCCGTCTCCTCCCGATCCCAGAGATCCATCAACTCGGTCAGCGCGCCGCCCGTCGACCAGTCCCGCAGCGACCTGGCCGCGTATGTCATGTCGTCGGACACGTCGCGCAGTGCCCGGCTCGCCTGCCCGGCCAGCTCAGTCGTCGCGTCGGCCGCCGATCGGAGCACCTGCGGCGAGACCCGGACCTCGGTGGCGGACCGATCTCCGTTCACGATCATGAGCCAGACCGTAGGCGGTCACATCGAAGATCACCATCCCCTGTGGATAACCTCAGCGACTCGGTCTACACCGTGGTCAGGTGGCGGAGATGAGCCCCTGCTGGTACGCGTACCGGACCGCCTGGGCCCGGTCGCGTACGCCGATCTTGGCGAGCAGGTGGTTGATGTGCGTCTTCACCGTCGCCTCGGTGACGAACAGCCGCGTGGCGATCTCGGTGTTGGACAGGCCTTCGGCGATGAGCATCAGCACCTCCGTCTCGCGTCGCGTGAGCGACCCGTGCGCGGGCGCGGCCAACGCTGAGACGAGGTGCCGCTGGACGGCCGGGTCGAGGACCGCCTGATCGTCGTGCACGCGCCGCAACGCCTCGTGGATCTCCTGCCCGCCGGCGTCCTTCGTGAGGTAGCCGTGGGCGCCGGCCCGCATCGCCTCCAGCACCGAACGGTCGTCGGAGTAGGTCGTCAGCACGAGGATCTTGACGTGCGGGTACGCCGCCCGCAGCCGCCGGGTGGCTTCGACGCCGTCGCAGCGGGGCATGCGCAGATCCATCAGCACGATGTCGGGTCCGAGCGCGGCCACCAGCGCGATCGCCTCGTCACCGTCGGCCGCCGCCCCGACGACCGCCACCTCCGGCAGCAGGCCCAGCACCAGCGTCAGACCTTCCCGGACCACCCGTTGGTCGTCGGCGATCAGCACCCTCAGCACGCCGGTACGCCCAACTCGACGCGGAAGCCCGTCGCCGTCGGCCCCGTACGCAGCGTGCCGCCCAAAAGCTCGGCGCGTTCCCGCATCCCGGTCAGCCCATAGCCCTCACCCGGGCGCGGCGTCACATCGAGCGACGGCGGCACGCCGAAATCCTCCACCACCAGGCGAGCCAGCTCTTCCTCGTAGGAAAGCGTGATCTCGACGCGATCCGGATTCGCGTGGCGGGTGACGTTCGTCAGCGACTCCTGGGCCACGCGGTAGACCGCGACCCGCGCTTGCGCGCCGAGGGCGTACGCCTCCCCGCGAACCCGGTATTCGCAAGCAATCCCGTAGGTGTGGGCGAACCCGGCGGCCAGTCCGCTTAATCCCTCGGGACCCGGCAACTCGTCGTCACGCAGCATGCCGATCGCCCGGCGCGCCTCGTCGAGCCCCGACCGCGCCAGGTGATGCGCCCGTTCGACCGCCTGCCGCAGACGCGGATCGACGGCCTCCCCGACGGCCAGCATCCGTGCGCCTTCGAGCTGCAGCATGAGCCCGGACAACGAATGCGCCAGCACGTCGTGCATCTCGCGAGCCAGCCGCTGACGTTCGGCCAGCCCGGCGGCGTGCGCCTCGGCCGCCCGGCTTTCCGCCAACTCGGCCAGCAACCGCTCGGATCGCCGGTTGGCCTCGTTGAGCCGCAACGCCAGGAAGAACATGCCGTAGAACGCGCCGATCATGACGGCGTTCAGCAAGCCCTCGGCGATCGAACGGTGCAGCATGGTGGTGGCGAGCAAGCCGAGGGAGACCAGCGCCACGACGGCCAGCAGAGCCGCGGTGTGACCGCGTAGCCGCGGCCCGAGCATGGAGATCCCGACGAAGATCCCGGCGATCGCCGCGCCCGACTGCAGCCATGTCAACGTGACCGCGGCGGCCAGGAGCGCCACCACGAACACCAGCGGGACCGGCGTCGGCCGCCACAGCGTCGCCACCACTCCGGCACTGGCAAGGACGAACACGGCGAGCGCCAGCCCCACCAGGTCGACGCCCGGCTGCGGAGCCGAGGTGCCGACGCTCCCGATCACGACGAGAAGCACCAGCGGAACCAGCAGCCGCAGCCAGCGCAGCACCGGCTCCTCCCGGCGCTGCCGGCCGTCGAAGGTCGCGGGCGTACGCACGCCTCGACCCTACGGCGACCACCGTGGAGCCGCCTCCAACCAGGGGTGGAGAAGAACCTCCACTGCCACGCCGAAGACCACGGCGGCCCGAACCGCGAGCCTGTCGGCATGCGTACCGTCAGACTCCTCGCGGCCGGTTATCTCGGCCTCAGCCTGCTCACCTTCGCCGCCGTCATCGCGCTGCGCGGGCACCCCGACATCGTCACCGACGCCGTCTGGGTGCGTACCTTCCTCGTCGTCCTCAGCTCCATCGCCGTCACCTTCTTCGCGGCCCGCGCCGCGAAGGGGTCACGTCCGGCGCTGCGGCGGCTGCGCCTCCTGTCCGGCGTCATGACGGTGGCGATCGTCGTCATCGTCGCCCTGCCCGGACTGTTCCCCGGCTGGCTGCGGATCGAGCAGGCGGTGTGCGGCGTACTGCTGCTCGCGGTGTTCCTGCTGAGCCGCCGGGCCTTCCCGGAATCCGAACGGCAGGCCGCCTGACGAATCGTCTCAGGCCGTCCGGCCACGCCAGCGGTACAGATGCTCCGGGCGGCCCGTCGACCCGTACCGCAGATTCAGCTCGATCCGCCCGCTGTGGGCCAGGTCCGCGAGGTACCGCTGCGCGGTCGCCCGGGAGACGCCCGTCGCATCGGCCACGTCGATCGCCGTGACCGGACCCGGCGCGGCCCGCAGCGCCTCGAGGATGCGCTGCGCGGTCACCGCCGACCGGCCTTTCGGCAGCGCGCCCGTGGGCGCGTCCGCGTCGTGCAACAGGGCCACCGCCCGGTCGATCTCGGCCTGGTCCAGGTCGCGGTCCCCCGCCAGGTGGCCGCGGAAGCGGGCGTACGCCAGGAGCCGTTCCCACAGCTGGGCGGCGGTGAACGGCTTGACCAGGTAGTTGAGCGCGCCCGTCGACAGGGCGGAGCGAACGGTGGCGGCGTCGCCCGCGGCGGTGAGCATGATGACGTCGGCGTCGAGCCGCCGCACGATGCCGGTGCCCAACCCGTCGGGCAGATACTGGTCGAGCAGGACCAGATCGGGATGCAGCCGCTCGCATTCGCTCACCGCCGCCGCGGCGGTATGCGCGACGCCCACCGAGTGGAACCCCGGCACCTTGTCCACGAAGGACGAATGCAGCGCCGCCACCCGGAAGTCGTCGTCCACGACCAGTACGCCGATCACTGCGCCTCCCACGCCAGCGCGGCGGCCGGGCTGAGCACGCCGGGCAGCTCGGCGACGAAGACCGCGCCGCCGGTCTCGCCGGGCGGGCCGAGGCGTACGTCGCCGCCGTGGTGCCGGGCCGTGCGGCGAGCCAAGGCCAGCCCGAGCCCGCTGCCCGGTGAGTCCTTCGTGGACGCTCCCGGCAGGAACGGGTCGGACAACGTCACCCCGTCACCGCTGTCGGCCACGTAGACGTGCAGATCCCCGTCGTGGGCGAGCAGGCTGACCTCCACCCAGCCCGGCTGACGAACGCCGGTCGCGGCGGCCCGGATCGCGTTGTCCACCAGGTTGCCCAGAACGGTGACGACATCCAGCGGCGACGTGAGCCGGCCCGGGATCCAGGTGTCCTCCCCCAGCCGAAGGCTCACCCCCGCCTCGGACGCGACCGCGCTCTTCGCCGCGAGCAGCCCGTCCAGGTACGGGTCGCCGACCTCGCCCGGCGGCGCCCCGGCGGCCGCGGTCGCCGACAGCTCCCGCATGTACGCCCGCGCCCGTTCGACCTCGCCCAGTTGCAGCAGCCCGTCGAGGGCGTGCAGCCGATTGGTGTGCTCGTGCGCCTGCGCCCGCAGCGCGTCGGTCAGCGCCCGGGTCGCCTCCAACTCCCGGGCCATGTCATCGAGGTTGGTGTGATCGCGCAACGTCAGCACGGTGCCGAGATCCTGCCCGCCGCGCTGGACCGGCCGGCGGGTCACCACCACCACTCGTTCGCCGAGCATCCGCAGTCCGCTGGTCAGCGACGACCGGTCCTCGAGGAGGGCGCGGATCTCGTCGGTGGCCGGTGATCCCGGCGTGACCGGCTGGGTCAGGAGCTTGGCGGCCTGTTCGGTGCACACCCCGACCCGCCCCGCGACGTCGACGGCCAGCACCCCGTCGCGTACGCCCTCCAGGACGGCGACCTGTTCGCGTACCAGATCAGCCAGATCCGCGGGCTCGAGCCCGAATGTGCGCCGCTTGAGCCGGACCGCGAGCAACGCCGCTCCCCCGATGCCGACGGCGAGCGAGAGGATCGTGAAGCCGATGGCCCACGGCAGGATCTGATCGAGGCGATCGCCGATGCGGTCGGCGTGGATGCCGACGCTGACCTCGCCCACGATGGCGCCGGTCGAGTCGCGCAGCGGCACCTTGCCCCGCGCGGACAGGCCGAGCGTGCCGCGCTCGATGTTGACTTCCTCGCTGCCCTGGAGTGGACCGGTCGGATCGGTGCTGACCCGCTGGCCGATGCGATCCGGTTCTTTGTGCGAGAAGCGGATGCCGTCGGCGTCGGTGATCACGACGAACAAGGCCTTGTTCGCGGCCCGGACCCGCTCGGCGTAGGCCTGGACCGGCCCGTTGACGTCGGGCCGGCCGGTGCGGACCTGATCGCCGAGCCCCGGCTCCTGGGCCACCGACCGGGCGACCGCGAGCGCCCGCTGCTCGTACTGCTGCTCGATCTCATGCCGCAGCAGCAGCACGGCGAGGGTGAACCCGGCCGCCGCCACGATGGCGACCACGACCACCTGCAGCAGCATCGTCTGCGTGGCCAGGCGGAGGGGGCGGCGGCTCATGCCCGTCAAACTACCTGGGAAAACGCGGTGAGCAGAATGCGCAGAACGCCATCTACGTAACTTGGCCGCGCAATGGACGAAACCGCGCGGAAACCTTCCGGCCACCTTTACGGTCTGCCGCTATGACCCAGACCACATCCGCCATCCGGCTGCAACGGGCGACCAAGGTGTTCCCCGCGGCCGGGGGCGGCACCTTCACCGCCATGCGCGAGGTCACCCTCGACGTCGCGCCGGGCGAGTTCGTCACCGTGGTCGGCCCGACCGGCTGCGGCAAGTCCACCACCCTGGCGCTGATCTCCGGGCTGGAACCGGCCAGCGCCGGAGAGGTCGGCGTCGCCGGCACGCCGGTCACCGGCATCCCCGGGAACGTCGGCTACATGTTCCAGCAGGACGCGACGCTGCCGTGGCGGACGGTCGTCGACAACGTGGCCCTCGGGCTGCGCTACCGCGGGATGCCGAAGGCGGAGGCCCGGGAGCGGGCCCAGGAGTGGGTCGACCGCGTCGGCCTGCACGGCTTCGAGAAGTACTACCCGCATCAGCTGTCCGGCGGCATGCGCAAGCGGGTCGCCATGGCTCAGACGCTGATCACCGAGCCGCAGATCCTGCTCATGGACGAGCCGTTCGGCGCGCTCGACGTGCAGACCCGGGAGCTGATGCAGGCCGAGCTGCTGCGGCTGTGGGCCGGGACCGGCGCGGCCGTCGTCTTCGTGACCCACGACCTGACCGAGGCGATCGCGCTGGCCGACCGGGTCGTCGTGATGACCGCCGCGCCCGCCACCGTCAAGAGCATCGTCCCGGTGACGCTGCCCCGCCCCCGCGACGTCGAGGCGATCCGGCTCGACCCGGCCTTCCTCGACCTCTACCGCGAGGTCTGGGACTCCCTGCGCGAAGAGGTCGAGATCGCCCGCGAGAGAGGAGCCAGCCGTGGCTGACGTCGGCATCGCAATGGTGGACAACCGTCCCGCCGAGATCGCCCTGCGCACCCCGAAAGACCGCCGCTGGACCGTGTACGCCGGCCGCGTCGTCCTGGTCGCGTTGTGGCTGGGCTCGTGGGAGGTCGCCGGAACCTACTGGATCGACCCGTTCTTCTACTCCAAGCCGAGCCTGATCTGGCAGAAGCTGATCGACTGGTTCACCGAAGGCACCTCGTACGGCAGCATCTGGCTCCAGATCAGCTACACCCTCCAGGAAGCGGTGTACGGGTTCGCCCTCGGCGCGGTCGTCGGCGTCGTGCTCGGCGTCGTCCTGGGCCGGTCCCGGTTCCTGTCCGACGTCCTGGCCCCGTTCATCAAAGCCGCCAACGCCATTCCGCGTATCGTGCTGGCCTCGTTGTTCGTGATCTGGTTCGGCTTCGGCATGAGCTCCAAGGTCGCGACCGCGTTCGTCCTGGTCTTCTTCGGCGTTTTCTTCAACGCCTTCCAAGGCGCCCGGGAAGTGCCGAAGGTCATCGACGACAACAGCCGCATCCTGGGCGCCTCCCGGCTGCAGATGATGCGCACCGTCGTGCTGCCCAGCGCGACCTCGTGGATCCTCGCCAGCCTGCACACCGCGTTCGGGTTCGCACTCATCGGCGCGATCGTCGGCGAGTACACCGGCGCCGACAAGGGTCTCGGCATGCTCATCGCCCACTCGCAGGGCACCTTCGACTCGGCCGGCATCTACGCCGCCATGATCATCATGACCGCGCTGGCACTGCTGGCCGAGGCGGTCCTCACCCTCGTCGAGCGCCGGCTGACCCGCTGGCAGCCTCGCTAACCCCTCCTCACTCCGATTGGACTGCTCATGCGTAAATCCATCGCTCTGCTGGCCGTGCCGGCGCTGGTCCTGGGCCTGTCGGCCTGCCGGGGCCAATCCCCGTCGGCAGGCTCCGCCGGCGGCGGCACCCAGACCATCACGATCATGGTCGGCGGCCTGGACAAGGTGATCTACCTGCCGGCCAAGCTGACCGAGCAGCTCGGCTACTTCAAGGACGCCGGGATCACCGTCGACCTCAAGAGCGAGCCGTCCGGCGCGGACGCCGAGACCATGATGCTCGCCGGTCAGGTCGACGGCGTCGTCGGCTTCTACGATCACACCGTGCACCTGCAGGCCAAGGGCAAGTGCGTCGAGAGCGTCGTGCAGTTCGCCGACGTGCCGGGCGAGGCCGAGGTCGTCGCGACGAGCAAGGCCGCCACGCTGTCCTCCGCGAAGGACTTCGCGGGCAAGAAGCTCGGCGTGACCAGCCCCGGGTCGTCGACCGACCTGCTCACCCAGGCCCTCGCCGTGCGCAACGGCGTCCAGAAGTCGCAGTACACCACGGTCAAGGCCGGCGCAGGCGCCACCTTCATCGCCGCCATCGACAACGGCGGCATCGACGCCGGCATGACCACCGACCCGACCATCGCCAAGCTCACGAGCACCGGCAAGGGCAAGGTCATCATCGACCTGCGGACGGAAGAAGGCACCAAGGCGGCCCTCGGCGGGCTCTACCCGGGGGCGTCGCTCTACATGCCCTGCGACTACGTGTCCTCCCACAAGGAGGCCATCCAGAAGATGGCCACGGCGTTCGTCAAGACGCTGAAGTTCATCAACACCCACACCGCCGCCGAGATCGCGGCGAAGATGCCGGCCGACTACGCCGGAGAGGACGTCAAGCTCTACGAGCAGTCGATCAACGACTCCAAGGGCATGTTCACCGCCGACGGCCTCATGCCGGCGGACGGTCCGCAGACCGTGCTCGACGTGCTCAAGGAGTCCAACCCCGACGTGCAGAAGGCCGGCACGATCGACCTGACCAAGACCTTCACGACGGACTTCGTGAAGGCCGCGGGCTGATCCTTGTTCCACGGCCCGCGAGGGGGACACCGTCTTCCCCGCGGGCCGCTCTCGCCGCCAGCGACACGACGCCGGCTCGTCAGCCTTTCAGCGCGGAGATCAGCGTCGCGACAGCACCGATGATCGCCGCGACGATGGCCGCTGCGGCGTTGAGCTGAGCGTCGCGACTCAGCCCGGCCCGATCGTGCAGGGTTCGTTCCGGACGTGGCACGTCCGCCTCCGCGCCCGACCCACTGTCATTGGATCCTGGAGCGGCCGAGACACTCTCGCCGGAGGAACGACGCGCCTCGGATCGTAACGATGTCAACGCTAGAGCCGTACAGGCGCCGATCCATGCCAGCTTCATGATCTCGCCGGCCAGACCACCACCCAACGAGCCAACGGTTACCGTGAAAAGCACGGCGATGCCACCAGCGACCAACGGGCTCAACCTGAAGCGCATTTGGAGTACGGCGAACGTCGACAGCAAGATGGACACCGTCAGCAGCTGGTACACCGATCGTTCGACGGAAAAGATCGTTGATGCCAAGACCATGAACACATCCTCGGATGGACAGTCAATTCTCGCGGCCGGCCCGCAGGTTGACAACGGATTCGGGCGAGGTGACTAGTTCTGTGGCTGCAGGGCCAGGAAGGCACGCACGAGTTCGTCCGTGTCGCCCTGACCACGCGGCATATTGAGCTTCACGGCCGACTCGTCGGAGAACACGAGCATGAGTTTGCGCATCGCGACGCCACCGCCGACCCGCACCTGAAGGAGGTCCGCCGGGCCGTACTGCGCCGCGAGGACGTAGGTCGGCCGAATGAGCCCGAACTTCAGCGTGAAAGCCAGGTATCGCCGCGAGGTGACGGCGAAGACGACCTCATAGGCCGCGGGGAACGTCGCAGCGAGGGTCCCGCCCGGATCATCGCCCCGCAATGCGTCGACGCCGATGTCCAGCGTCCCCTTGACCGCACCGGTGATCGCGCCTCCGACCGCGCCGCCGATGCCGATGACCGCGCCGAAGACCTGACTGAACGCGGTGTCCACGAGCGCGCGCCCTACCGTGCCATTCGGCCGGCAAAGGAATCCGCACTGCACCGATTCACCCGGCTCCAGAGCGGTCGCCGCATACTTCCGCACGGCCTTCGTGTAATTGACCATGCCCATGCTGTCCTCACCCGACCCATTCGAATGCGGAATGCTCATCGATGCGCAAAAGGCTAGTCATCGATGGATACGCCGTGATCCGCTGTTCGGGCTGCCAGCGCGGCCGATCACAGGTCGGTGGGGAGCCCACTCGCGCCGCCCGCCGGGCCCAACGTCACGGCCTGTCGGCCGACGGGTGCCTAGTGCGGATCGACTGGCGTACGCGGCCGGTCGGAACGGATTGCCCGGAGCCGTCCGCCTCGCTCTCTAGTATGGAGGGTGTGGATGCCGCTTTGATTCGCGTTCCGTCCGCCGGCTCCGACGATGATCCGCTGGCCGACCTCGCCGAGCTGCTCACCGCTGACGACGCTCTTCGTGGCCTCGTCCGCCTGGTGCCCCGGCCGCCGGTCGCCGGGCAGCTCGGCGGCGGCTGGGATGCTCTCGCCGTTGGAGTGGGATCCGGCGGTGCGGCCACCGCCCTTGCCACTGGGGTCGCGTTGTGGCTGCGCAACCGGTGGCGTACGCCGCGGGGCACGGTCACGGTCGACATCGAGCTGCCCGACGGAACCACTGTCCATATTGGCGCTGACGGCACGGCCGAGCCGGAGAAGGTCGTCGAGGCGGCGCTCCGCCCGTGGGCACACGACCGGTGACCCGCCGCTTCCATCCCGGCGACTCCCGTGCGGTTCTCATCGGCGCCGGCAAGTATCGCAAGCTTCCGTCGCTGCCGTCGGTGCGGACGAGTCTGGAGGAGTTGCGGTCGGCGTTGACCGATCCGCGGCTGTGCGGCCTGCCGGCCAAGCATTGCGTCACGGTGGCCGACCCGACCGACGGCAACCGGGTGGGCGAGGCGCTGGCCCGAGCTGCCGCCGAGGCCACCGACATGCTGCTGGTCTACTACGCGGGGCACGGGCTCACCGGCATGAAGCGCCAGCAGCTTTTCCTCGGCCTGCGCGACACCGATCCGCAGCGACCCCAGTTCAACTGCCTGCCCTATGACGTCCTGCGCGAGGAGGTGCTGGGCAGCCGGGCGAAGAACCGGATCGTCATCCTCGACTGCTGCTTCTCCGGCCGGGCCACGACGCCGTTGCTGAGCGCCGACGCCTCGATGGTCCTCGACCAGATGGACATCGAGGGCGCCTACGTCCTGGCGGCGAGCCCCGCCAACAGCCCCGCCGTCAGCGGCGAGCGCATCACGGAGTTCACCCACGAACTGCTGCGCATCCTGCGCCAGGGCGTGCCGGCGTACGCCGAGAACCTGACGTTGGACACGATCTACACCCATCTGCGCGACGTGATGCGGCGGCGCAACCTGCCCGAGCCCAAACGCCTGCACACCGACGCCGCCGGGCACCTGGCGCTGGCGCCCAACCCCATGTACCCGATCATGGTCGCCCGCCGGAGGGAGGCCCAGGAGCTGGAGCGTCAGGCCGCCGACGACCGGCCGAGTCCGGCGGACGCCGCGATGACGGGCGTAGTGAATCAGGCACGGCGGACTCAGGCCCTGCTCGATCGGCTTTTGCGGCACGTGGACGGTCTCGAACGCGACGAGGAGGATCCGGATCGGCTCGACCAGCTCTTCCGCATCGACCACCTTGCGGTCCGCATGCGACGTGCGCAGGAGAACCTGATGGTCCTCGCCGACGCGGAGCCGATCCGGCGATACCGCGACCCGGTGCCGCTCTACGACGTGCTGCGGGCGGCCCAGAGTGAGATCGAGCAGTATGACCGGGTCGAGCTCGACGACATCGACAGCGCCGTGGCCGTGATCGGGCATACGGTCAACGATGTGACGCACCTGCTCGCCGAACTCCTCGAGAACGCGACCGCCTTCTCGCCCCCGCATCTGCTGGTCCGCGTACGCTGCCGGCTGCTGGGCGACCGGGCGCTGCTCGCCATCGAGGACTCCGGGCTCGGCATGTCCGACGACTCGATCGCCGAGGCGAACGAGATGCTGTCCGGTCGCGTACCCGTCGACACGGACTCCCAGCGGTTGGGTCTGGCGATCGTGGCCAAACTCGCCCGGCGGCTCGGGATCTGGGTTCAGCTTCGCAGTGCGGAGCAGGAGAATCGCTTCGGCGGCGGCATCATCGCCGACGTCTCCCTGCCCGAGTCGCTGCTGGTGCGACGGGCCACCGCCCGGGGAACGGCCAGGGTGCCGTACGGCTCAGCACCGGCCGCCACTGAGTGAACAAGGTGGCCGACGTCGTTGTGGCATGCCAGGCCGTGGTGGGGGTTCCGCGGCCTGGCATGCCGGTGGTGGAGCCGGGGCGGGTTACGGGCCCAGGCTCGGCGGGATCGGGTTCCAGGGCACGTTGGGCGCCGGCGCGGACAGGGCCGCGCTGATGCCCGCCGCGTACGCGGTGGTCCCCTGTTCGTTCGGATGGAACGAGGCCATGCTGGGCGACCTGTCGCCGTCACCCTGGGTGGCCAGGGTCAGCCCGTTGATCCAGTTCTGGCCCAGCACCTCGCAGGCGTCATGCCTGACGAACCGGTCGTCGACCGGGGCGAAGGTCACGTTCATTCCTTCGGTGGCCCACAGATGGAGCACCGTGTCGCCCTGCTTGCGAGTCAGGTACGCCTGCAGCGGAAGGATCGCGTTGAGTTCCCAGGGTTCGACCCAGCATGCCTCTGCCTCGCTGATGTTCATCACGACCGGGTAGTTCGCCAGCACGATCTTCGCCGTCGGCGCCTGCGTCTTGATCTTGCGCAGCAGGGCTTCGAGGTCGGGGATCGTATGGTCGTCCAGCTGGTCGTAGACGGTGTCCCAGAGCGCCGACTCCTGGCACATCGGCATGCCGACGCAGGTGGTGAGGACGTTGCCGAAGACACCGCCGTCGTTGCCGCCGATCGTCAGGATGACGTAGTCCGTGTCCTGGTTCAGGACGCCGGAGTAGAGCTGCGGATATTCGTACCACTGCCCCGTGCCGTCGTAGTCGGCGCTGCCGACGCGGCCGTACCAGGGGGTGGTCAGTTGCTCGGTCACCGCCCCGGAACAGGCGACGAAGCCCAGTTCGACCGAGGAGCTCCACTGATTCTCCAGCGTGCCCACCGTCTGGGTCATGCCCGGCAGGACCAGTTTCCGGGCCCACGCGTCGGGGCTGCGGCGGCACGAGTTCTGCCATTTCCGATCGCCGCCGTCGACGTTGGTCTCCGCGTAGTAGCCCGCCGCTCCCGTGGCCGCCGGGTCGCCGGTCCCCTCCCCCGATGAGTACGAGTCACCGAGGACGGCCACCTTGACGGGTTCGCGGCTCAGCGGCTGGAAGGCCATGGCGTCCCAGGCGACGTTCTCGGTCCCGTCGCCGTCGAGGGTCACGTTGGTGAGGCTGACGCTCGGCACACCGTTGAACTTGAACGAGCCCAGCGAGACCCAGTTGTTGGCTTGGCGCTTCTGGTTGATGTAGCGCACGGCCGAACGCCCGTCGCCGAAGTGGATCGTGTACTTGGCCTGCTGGGTCCGGGCTCCGTGGTCGGGCAGGTGGACCGCCACCCGCATCCAGGTGTAGATCGCGCGGTTCAGCTTCCAGGTGCCGACCACTTCGAGTCGGTCCTGCAGGCCGCCCGGACTGCCCGATCTCGTGTGGCCGAAGATGAACCGCCCACCGAAGCCTGCACCGAGCTGATGGATGTCGACCTTGGACGGCATCGTGCCGTTGGCGTCGGTGGCGAAGCTCATCGAGAACGTGCCGTCGCTGGTGATGTTCGCGCACGGGCGAACGGAGGGCACGCCGTTCACATCCTCGTCGATGATGTACGCACCGGTCGGCGCGGCGTTGCCCGTCGCCGACGCGTTGCGGCTGCAGTTCGGCGGATAGGAGGTGCCGTTGGCCTCTTCCATCCAGTCGGAGGGGAACCGGAGGAACTCGGAGCCGCACTCGACGCTGCAGTTCTTCCACGTCGCCGGGCGGTTGTACCAGCAGCGGAAGTCTGGGTAGCCGTTCTGGACGCTGCGGCATGGGCCCGGGACGTCCGGAATCGCCTCCGGATCCCACGGGACCTCACCCACCAGATCCTTGTCGCACCGGTTCGTGTCGTCGCAGAAAAGGTCCATCGGCGGCTTCACCTCGTACCGGTATTCGTCGGTGTTCCACCACGCGCCCCGGAAGGCGGGTACTTCGACGCCGGGAGCCTCGTACAGCCCCATCGGCCAGGCCGCCCAGCCCATGACCCGCTCCGGGTAGGGCCACCAGTTGGGGTGCACCGCGTCGGAGAAGTGGTTGCCGTGCAGGAACGGCTCTCGCTGCGGGTCGTATTTGGGGTTGGCGGGGTTGTTGTGCCAGCCGACTCCCCAGGCACCGTTGTTCTTCGACGCGTCGGCCTGCGGGTAGAAGCCCGAGTTGTACGCCCACACGGCGTAGAACCAGTTCTCGATGTAGGCCGGATTGCCGTTGTTGATACGCAGCCCGGCGCTGTAGGTCTGGTTCCATTTCTGTACCAGGATCTGCAGACCGGCAGCGATGTTGGAGGCGTAGTCCAGCGCGATCGCGTGCTGCTGTTCGGAGGTGCGCTGGCCGATCCGCATGCCGTCGGTCACCTGCATGACCCCGTAGCCGCAGTCCGCGTCGGCCATGTTGATGTCCCAGTCGTCGCCCTCGTAGCCGTTGTAGATGTCGATGCCGTAGTAGTTGCCGATGATCGGGTTGCCGGTGACGCCGGGCATGGCGTACCGGGAGGCCTGCCACAGGTTGGATTCCTGCATGGCGACGCCGAGCAGGATCTGCGCCGGTACGCGGCTGGCGGGCCACCCGGCCAGCGCCGGCGTCGGGAACAGCTGCATCGGCTTGGTGGTGGTCAGCGCGACCCGGGTCCGCCAGCCGTCCACGCCGGTGGGGTTCCACGTGGCGTCGAGGTTCTTGGTGATCGCCTGGTTCGCCGCCCATTCGACCTGCCGCGGTTTGGGCTGCATGGCCTGACGGCGGTGGTCGTTGCGGGCGATCGCGCAGGTGCGTTCGCTGGAGCTTTCGGGCAGGTCGTCGACGACCAGGTTCGCCGCGAGCGTCGCGGCCGCCGCCAGGGGAGCCAGCGCGGGTGACATCGTCTCGCCGATGGGTGTGGCGCCGCCGGCCGCCAGAGTTCCCCGGCCGGCCGGAGACGTGGCCGCGGCGGGGTGGGCCAGGTCGATGCCCAGCCGCACGGTCTGGTTGGTGGCCGGGACGGTGAGCGACAGCTCGATCGGGGCGGCTTCCTCGTCGGTCAGCGGGACCCGTCCCTTGGCCCAGTCGACGTCGTGGACGAAGACCGCGGCCGTGGTGCTGGCGCTCGCGCCCGGGGCCACCTTCGGCAGGTGCTTGAGATAGCCCGCGGTGCTTCGCACCGACGCGGCGCCGACGATCGCGACCGTGCCGTGCGCGGCCGGGGCCAGGCTGAAGCCGTCGAAGGCGCCACGGGCGACCTCCGCGGGCGTGGCTCCGGCAGCGCTGTTCTGCGCGAGCTGTGCGCGGCTCAGGCGCAGCGCCGCCAATTGTCCAGCTGCGCCGGGTGCGGCCGCCGGTTGGCCGGGCGAGGAGACCCTGTCCAGATAGACCACGCCGCCGTCGGCGTCGGCGGTCAGCCGGAACGGGACGCCGCTGGTCCGGGCAACCAGCCCGATCTTCCCGTCCTCGACCCGCACGATGTGCGCGCCCTTGGCCGCGACGATCCGGGTCCGGCTCACCGGAATCGCCGAGGTCACCTGTCCGTCGAGCTCGACTGGCTTCGCCACGACCTTGCCGTTGCGCGTGTCGACGATCGCCAGCCGGGTCCGCCCCTGGTCGTCGCGGGCCTTGGCCTGCGTCAGCACGGCGAGGTCGTCGGCGCCGCACCCGGGGTTGAAGTAGGCCAGGGAGGCGGTGACGCCCAATTTGGTCACCTGTCCGGTGCGCAGGTCGACCACCGCTGCGAAGCCGGCCCGGTCGAACAGATCGGGCTTGTTGGAAAACGTCCGGGGCGCGTAGACCGCGACCACCTTGTCACCGGACGAGGTCAGGCAGGCCTGCCCGATCCACTGGTCGACGTCGACCAGGCTCTCGCGCAACGTCGCGACGACCCGCCAGGCGTAGCCGTCGGCCGCGCGGGCCGAGAGAATGTGCAACCCGCGCCCGTCGGCCGTCGCGGCCCAGGCCAGGTCGGTGGAGGTCTTCCACCGCGGGGTGAGGACGCGGTCGCGGTCACGTTCGGGGACTACCTGGGGTACGCGGCTGTCGCTGCCGGACGTCGCGCCGGTCGGCGCGGTGGCGGGCTGCTCAGCGTGCGCGGCCGTGGTGGGAATGCTGAAGATCGCGGCCGCGAGCAGCAATGCGGCGTGCTTGCGGGCACGGATGACCGTCGGACGGGTCTGCATGTGCGTCTCCGGGGGTGGGGAGGGCTTACGGGGGCTCGCGTTCACGCCGTCGCGCTGCGGCCGGTCCGGGCTGCGGCCGGCCTTGGATCGGCGGAGTTCGGCCCGATGGCTGCCGTCGAGTGGGGCAACCGTGGAGCAGGGGGTGCGAGCCCGGCCGATCGCCGGACCCGCACGCCGAGCTGGTCGTCAGAGGCCGAACCACATCATCCGGATGGCCCGGTCGAACCCGAGCCAGCTGTAGTAGCCGGGGGCGCCGTCGATCGGGCCGGTGTAGCCGCCGCTCCGCTTGGCGATGGTCTGGATGCCCATGTAGGTGTACTTGCCCGGGTAGCCGTCGATCGGGCCGCTGTAGACCTTCTCGGCCGTCAGGTACCGCTGGACACCCTTCCAGGTGTTGACGCCGGGATATCCGTCGGCGGGTCCGGTGTAGCCGAAGGTCGCCGCCGGTCCGGCCTGGATGCGGCACCACATCGGCATGTCGGTGGCGCTGCCGCTGTTGGTCAGGCGGTACATGTTGTCCTTGCAGAACTGTGTGGTGTAGGAGTTGCCCGCCTGGGCCGGCGTGGCGACAGTGAGGCCGGCGAGCGCCACGCTCACCGCGACCGCCACTGCGGAAGTGCGCTTCCAGTTCATGATGATCCTCTCCAGGGGACGTTCACGCGATCAAGGAGGGCGATACTTACCTAGATCGATCTGATTGCGACTGTAGGCTTCGCGCGGGGCGGGCTGAACCCAACGAATCCGCGAAAATCGGCGCCGGGACCGTGCGCGTCGCCACCCGACGGGTGGGACGAAAGTCCCGGTCCGGAGTGCTGGGCGGCACTTCCGCCGGTGCGGGGTGATCACGAAGCTGGGGTCATGACGACTTACGCCGACGCTCTCGGCACGGCCGGTGCGGACGCACTGCTGGCCGACGGACGCATCGTGCGGATCCGCCCGGCGTACGCGGGTGATCGCGACGGCTTGGCCGCCATGTTCCAGGCCAGCTCCGTCGACGCGCTGCGGCTGCGGTTCTTCGCCGTGCCCGGTCCGGCGGTCGTCGCGGCCGAAGTGGCCCGGCTGACCCGCCCGGCCTCGGCGGAGCACGGCGTACTCGTGTCGACGCAGGCCGGGCGGATCGTGGGCGTCGCATCCTACGAATGCGGCCAGGCCTCGTCGGCGGCCGAGTTCGCGGTCTTCGTCGCAGAGGACGAACGGGGCCGGGGCATCGGCACGGTGCTACTGGAGCATCTCGCGGCGATGGCCAAGGCGAACGGCGTACGCGAATTGTCGGGCGAAGTGCTGCCCGCGAACTATTCGATGCTGCGAGTCGCCCGGGACCTGGCCGCCCACGCACGGTCCGACGAACTGGCCGAGGTCGTGGACGTCGGCCTGCCGATGGTCGCCCAGGATGCGGCCGTCAGCGCCGCGGACGTGCGTAACCGGACGGCGGAACGGCTGTCGTTGCGGCCACTGCTCGCACCGCGATCGGTCGCCGTCGTCGGCGCGAGCCGTACGCCGGGCGGGGTCGGCCATGAGACGCTGCGAGCCCTGGCCGAATACGGGTTCAACGGCACGCTGTTCGCGGTCAACCCGCACACCGACAACGTCGCCGGGCTCCCCTGCGTCACATCGCTGCGGAAACTGCCCGACCTGGTCGACCTGGCGATCATCGCGGTGCCGGCCGCGGCGGTGCCGGAGGCGCTGCGGGAGGCCGGCGAGTCCGGCGTACGCGCCGCGATCGTGCTCAGCGCCGGATTCGGCGAGACCGGACCGGCCGGCCAGGCGTTGCAGGACGAGGCGGTACGCATCGCGCGCAAACACAGCATGCGACTGCTCGGCCCCAACTGCGTCGGCCTGCTCAACACCGATCGGTCCGTACGCCTCAACGCGACGTTCGCCGGTGCCCCGCCACTGCCGGGCGCGCTCGGTGTCGCGTCGCAGTCCGGGGCGGTCGGGATCAGCCTGCTCGACCATCTGGCGCGCTGCGGCTGCGGAGTGTCGTCGTTCGTGTCCCTCGGCAACAAGGCCGACATCAGCGGAAACGACCTGCTGGCGTACTGGTATGACGACCCGGCGACCAAGGCGGTCGCCCTGTATCTGGAGTCGTTCGGCAATCCGCGCCGGTTCGCCCGGCTCGTTCGGGAACTGGGGCGGCGCAAGCCGGTGCTGGCGGTCAAGAGTGGCCGGACCGTCGCCGGGCAACGCGCGGGTGCGTCGCACACCGCGGCGGCGGCCGCGCCGGATGTGGCGGTGGACAGTCTCTTCGCGCAGGCCGGGGTGGTCCGGTGCAACGATCTCGGTGAACTGATCGACGCCGCGCGGATGCTGGTGGATCAGCCGCTTCCGGCGGGCAACCGGATCGCCGTGATCGGCAACGCCGGTGGGGTCAACGTGCTGGCCGTGGACTCGGCCGAGGCCGCCGGGCTGGAAGTCCCCGCGGCGAGCCCGCAGTTGGCGGCCCGGCTGGGCGGTTCGGGACAGAATCCGCTCGACCTCGGCGCGGAGGCGAACCCGCAGGCATTGCGGGCGGCGTTGACCGCGTTCGCCGAGTCGGGCGAGGTCGACGCGATCGTCGTCGTGGTCGCCGCGACCCGGGCCAACGACGTGCCCGGCATGCTGGCCGCAGCCGGTGAGGTCTTCGACGCACATCCGGATCTGCCCGCCGCCGGCGTCGTGGTCGGCCGCTGGGACGTCTCCCACGTCGGCGCCTGCCCCGAACGACCGGCGTACGACCTGCCGGAGCGGGCCATCCGCGCACTCGGGCACGCCGCCCGGTACGCCGCCTGGCGCCGGGAACCACTCGGCGGGCCGCCGGTGCTCGACGGCATCGACCCCGTACGCGCCCAGGCCGTGATCGCCGCCGCGAACGAAGGCTGGCAGCCGGCCGACGTCACCGCCGAACTGCTGCGCTGCTACGGCATTCCGCAGATTCCGCAGGCGACCGCCGCGACGGCGGACGAGGCCGTCGCCGCCGCCGACCGGCTCGGTTACCCGGTCGTCGTGAAGTCGGCCGTCCCCGATCTCGTGCACAAGACCGAAGTCGGCGCGGTACGCATCGACTTGCCCGACGCCGGGGCAGTGCGTCAGGCGTACCAGCTGATCGGCGCGGCCTTGGACACGACGCACCCGCACGTGCTCGTGCAGCCGATGGCGCGTGGACACGTGGAGCTGGCGGCCGGCGTCGTGCACGACCCGCTGTTCGGCTCGCTGGTGATGCTCGGCCTGGGCGGTGTGCTCACGGACCTGCTCGGCGACCGGGTGTACCGGCTGACGCCGATGTCCGATCGCGACGGTGAGCGCATGTGGCGATCGTTGCGCGGCGCGCGGCTGCTGACGGGGTTCCGCGGCGCGCCGGGGGTGGACACTGCGGCGGTCGAGCAGCTGGCACACCGGCTGGGCCGGCTCGCGCAGGACCTGCCGCAGGTCGCGGAGCTGGACCTGAACCCGGTCATCGCCGGACCGGACGGGCTGGTCGTGGTGGACGCGAAGCTTCGCCTGGCCGCGGTGGGCGAGGAGCCGGATCCCTACCTGTTCCGCCTGCGCTGAGCTGGCGGGACGGTCAGTGGCCGCCCTCGCGCAGCTTCGTGGCCAGCACCGCCGCCTGCGTGCGCCGTTCCAGTCCCAGCTTGGCGAGCAGGCTCGACACGTAGTTCTTGACGGTCTTCTCGGCCAGGAACATCTGCGCCGCGATCTGCCGGTTGGTCAGCCCGTCGGCGATGTAGTCGAGGATCTTGCGTTCCTGCTCGGTCAGCCCGCGCAGCTGAGCGGGCTCCCGTTGCGGGTTGCGGATGCGCTCCAGGACCCGCGCGGTGACCGCCGGGTCCAGCAGGGACTGCCCGTCCGCGACCCGCCGCACGGCGTCGACGAGGTCGGTCCCCTTGATCTGCTTGAGCACGTAACCGGCCGCTCCGGCCATGATGGCCGCGAACAGCGCCTCGTCGTCCTCGTAGGAGGTCAGGATGAGCACCTGGATGCTCGGGTCGACCGAGCGGATCTCCCGGGCGGCGTCGATACCGCTGCCGTCGGGCAGACGCGCGTCCAGGATCGCCACGTCGGGCCGCAGCGCGGGTGCACGGTGCGCGGCCTCGGTCGCCAGACCGGCCTCACCGATCACCTCGATGTCGCCCTGCGCCTCGAGCAGCTCACGCAGGCCGCGCCGGACGACTTCGTGGTCGTCGAGCAGGAACACGCGGATCATCCACTCAGTCTGCCAGGGTTGCCGACGCGGCGCACAGGGACTTTAGTCCCGCGCCGCCACGGGCCATCGGTCCTGCCGGATCACGCCCGGCGACCCTGACCCCGCGCTCCGCGACAGTGGATTGTGAGAACCATGACGACCATCGGACCGGCGACCGGCCGTACCCTCCGGGTGGCGGCCCAGGTCGCGCTCAACGCCCCATCGATCTTCAACACCCAGCCGTGGCGGTGGGTCGTCGAGGACCACGCGATGCAGCTGTGGGCGGACCGTTCACGGCAGCTGCTGGTCGCCGACCCCGACGGCCGCCTCCTGACGGTCAGTTGCGGCGCCGCGCTGCATCACGCGCGGGTTGCGTTGGCCGTCGCCGGCCACCACGCCCAGGTCCGCCCGCTGCCCGACCCGGCTGAACCCGATCTGCTCGCCGAGGTCAGCCTCGGCACGGACGCCGATCCCCGCACCGAGGACTGGGCGGCGTACGCGGCGATCTCGCAACGGCGCACCGACCGGCGGGCCTTCACCGGACAGCCGGTGCCGGTCGCCGTCATTCAGCGGCTGATCGCCTTGACCGAGCGCGAAGGCGCCCATCTGGCGGTGCTCCGCGGCGGCGAGATCGACGACCTCGCCATCCTCGCCGCTCGGGCGGCCGAGCTGCAGTTCGCCGACCCGGCGTACCGGCACGAGCTGGCCGCTTGGACGCTGACGGCTCCCCAGTCGCCCGCCAACGGCTCGGGAGTACCGGCCGAGACCGCGGTGTCGCCGTCGCCCCGGCGCGTCCCGATCCGCGAATTCGCCCAGCCCGGTGGCGCCGCGCTCGACCCGGGTGACGAGAACGACGGCGGCACCCTGTACGCGGTGCTGTTCACCGACGAGGACACGCCGTCGGCCTGGCTGCGGGCCGGGCAGGCGCTGTCGGCGCTGCTGCTCGCCGCGACCGCGGCCGGTCTGGCGGGCTCTCCGATCAGCGATGTCACCGAGCACACCCTGACCCGCGAACGGCTGCGGCACGTGCTGGCCGGAATCGGCGCACCACAACTGGCCGTGCGCATCGGCTACCCCCCGGACGGCACGCCACCGGCCAGCCCACGCCGCCGGCTCGGCGAGGTCGTCAACCTGTCGAGCTGAAGGAGGCTCTCATGTCCAGCAGCACCCCCGTCGCGCCGGTCGTCGTCGGTGTCGACGGCTCCTCGTCCAGTCTTTCCGCCGCCCGGTACGCCGCCCACCTGGCCGAACTGCGCGACGCCCCGCTGTCGCTCGTCTACGGCTACGAGATCCCGATCTACGGCTACCTCCCGGTCGCCGTGGCCGACCGGTACACGGTGGACGATCAGGCCATGCGAGCCGACGCCGAAACGATGCTGGCCTCGGCCGTCAAGCAGCTGAAGGAGGATCACCCGGGACTGGCCGACATCAGTGCCCGTGTGGTCACCGGCGGCGCGGCCGGCGTCCTGCTGGAGGAGTCCCGCCACGCTCAGGTGACCGTGGTCGGCTGCCGAGGACTCGGCGGCTTCGCCGAACTCTTGGTCGGCTCGGTGTCCGCGCAGGTCGCCACGCATGCGCACGGTCCGGTCGTCGTGGTGCGCCCGCCGGCTGTCAGCGTCGCGCGCGGTCCGGAGCAGCCGCCGCTTGCACTGCCGCCGGACGGTCCGATCGTCGTCGGCGTGGACAGTTCGCCGGGTGCGCAGATCGCGTTGAAGTGGGCGGTCGAGGAGGCCCGGCGGCGCGACACCTCGATCATCGCCGTGTACGCCTTCCCCGTCGGCCGCGACGAGCCGTACTTCGAGGTCCGGCAGGACGAGGCCGTCGCCGAGGAGATCCTGTTCGACGCGGTCAGCCCGTGGCGGCACCAGCCGGGCGTCGACATCGAGACGCGTACGGTGGCCGCGCAGCACGTCGAGAAGGCGATGATCGACCAGACCCTCGGAGCCGGGCTGACCGTCGTCGGCAGCCGCGGCGGCGGCGGATTCACCGGGCTGCTGCTCGGCTCGGTCAGCCGGGCGCTGGTGCATCACGCGCACGGGCCGGTCGCCGTCATCCACAAAGCGGACTAGCACGCTGTCCTTCGAGGGCCGCCGGGCATCGAGCCCGGCGGCCCTTCCGCGTATTCGCCACACCGCATCCGGGTCTTTGGTCCCGCCGTCGGGCACACTTCGGCACTGACCTTCGTCCCCCGCGCCCGGCAAAGATCGGGGCATGACGATGACTTCCGAAGAGGTCGCCACCTACCTCACCGCGGAGGAGCTGGCCACCGTGAACGCCTGGTGGCGGGCGGCGAACTATTTGACCGTCGGGCAGATCTACCTGATGGACAATCCGCTGCTCCGGGAGCCGCTGGCGGCCGAGCAGATCAAACCTCGGCTGCTGGGGCACTGGGGCACGAGTCCGGGGCTGAACCTGATCTGGGCGCACATGAACCGGGCGATCATCGCGCGGGATCTGAACGCGCTGTTCGTGACCGGACCCGGCCACGGCGGCCCCGCGATCGTCGCCAACACCTGGCTCGAAGGCACCTACAGCGAGGTCTACGCCAGCGTCGGCCGCGACGAGGACGGCCTGACCCGGCTGTTCCGGCAATTCTCCTTCCCCGGTGGCATCCCGAGCCACGTGGCCCCCGAAGTACCCGGCTCCATCCACGAGGGCGGTGAGCTGGGCTATTCGCTGATGCACGCATACGGGGCCGCGTTCGACAATCCCGACCTGGTGGTCGCCTGCGTCATCGGCGACGGCGAGGCGGAGACCGGCCCGCTGGCCGCCAGCTGGCTCGGCAACGTCTTCCTCAACCCCGTCACCGACGGCGCAGTGCTGCCGATCCTGCAGCTGAACGGCTACAAGATCGCCAACCCGACGCTGTTCGCCCGCATCCCCGAGAAGGACCTCCTGGAGATCCTGCACGGCTACGGCTACCAGCCCGTCGTCGTCGCCGGCGACGACCCGGAATCCGTGCACAACCAGATGGCCTGCGCCCTCGACTGGGCGCTGGACGAGATCAGGCGGATTCAGCAGGAGGCCCGATCCGGTGGTGATCGCGAGCGACCCCGCTGGCCCATGATCGTGTTGCGTACGCCGAAGGGCTGGACCGGTCCGGTGGAGGTGGACGGGGTGCCGGTCGAGGGCACGTTCCGGGCGCATCAGGTGCCGCTGCCGGGCGTACGCGAGAACGCCGAGCATCGGGCGCAGTTGGAGCGGTGGCTGCGGTCGTATCGTCCGCAGGAGTTGTTCGACGCGACCGGCGCTCCGACGCAGCGGCTGGCGGCCAACGCGCCGCGGGGTGCCCGGCGGATGTCGGCCAACCCGCACACCAACGGTGGTGCGCTGCTGCGTGACCTGGTCCTGCCCGACATCGGCGAGTACGCCGCCGACGTGCCCGCACCGGGCGGCACCACCGCCGAGGCCACCCGGTTCACCGGCGCGTGGCTGGCCGAGGTGATCCGGGCCAACCCGGACCGGTTCCGCCTGTTCGGCCCGGACGAAGTCGCCTCCAACCGGCTGGGGGACGTCTTCGGCGTCACCGATCGCGTCTTCGAAGCACAGATCCTGCCTGGTGACGATCATCTGGCGCCGGACGGGCGGGTGATCGAGGTCCTGTCGGAGCATCTGTGCCAGGGATTCCTCGAGGGCTACCTGCTCACCGGCCGCCACGGCCTGCTCACCAGCTACGAGGCGTTCATCCACATCGTCGACTCGATGGTCAACCAGCACGCCAAATGGCTCAAGACCACCCGCGAGATCTCCTGGCGGCAGCCCCTGGCCTCGCTGACCTACCTGCTGTCCAGCCACGTCTGGCGCCAGGACCACAACGGGTTCTCCCACCAAGACCCCGGCTTCATCGACCACGTCGTCAACAAGAAAGCCGAAGTCGTCCGCGTCTACCTACCCCCGGACACCAACACCCTGCTGTCCACCATGGACCACTGCCTGCGCAGCCGCCACTACGTCAACGTCATCGTCGCCGGCAAACAACCCGCCCCCAACTG
>NZ_JBFAHM010000010.1:311360-401607 GCF_040654195.1 Hamadaea sp. NPDC050747 | reverse complement strand
CAGCACGCCCTACGACGAAGCCACCGCCTGGACCAGCAACCAGCAAGACCAACAACTCGCCGCTTGACAGTCCAGCCGCATGGGATGTCTAACCCACCCGCCTTTTCCCGTCGATCATGAACCTTCGGTCATGATCGACCGGCGTGTCGTGTCCGTTGCGCCCTGATCAACTCCGTGCACTAATGATCGACTCGGGCTGAGGAACGCGGCGTGGACCCGGAGGCGATCTTGCCGAGCCGGGCAAATAGACTCGCTCGGGGCGGCCCGCCGGTGGCAGGCTGAGCCCAGCGAAACCTGACGAACTCCGCCGAACCAGTCAAGGGGGCAGAGCATGGCCGCCATCTCCCGCGAAGAGGTAGCGCATCTGGCGCACCTGTCGCGGCTTGCCGTCACCGAGCAGGAACTGGACGTCTTCGCCGGTCAGCTCGACGTGATCCTGCAGGCCGTCGCCCGGGTCGGTGAGGTGGCCGCCGCGGACATCCCGCCCACGTCCCACTCGGTTCCGCTGGTCAACGTGCTGCGTGAGGACGTCGAGCAGCCGTGCCTGACCCCGGCCGAGGCGCTGGCCGGCGCGCCGGACGCGTACGAGGACCGGTTCCGGGTTCCCCGCATTCTCAGCGAAGAGGAGTGACCGGCGTGATCAAGAAGACCGCTGCTGAGCTGGGCGCCCTCATCGCCAATCGCGAGGTGTCGGCCGTCGAGGTCGCTCGCGAGCACCTCGACCGCATCGCCGCCGTCGACGACCGCGTCCACGCCTTCCTGCACGTCGACACCGAGGGCGCGCTGGCCGCCGCCGAGGCGGTGGACGCCAGGATCGCCGCCGGTGAGCAGCTCGGGCCGCTGGCCGGCGTGCCGATCGCCGTCAAGGACGTGCTCGCCACGCGGGGCGTACCCACGACGGCGGGCTCGAAGATCCTCGAAGGCTGGCGTCCGCCGTACGACGCGACCCTGGTCGAGCGCCTGCGGGCGGCCGGCACCGTCATGCTGGGCAAGACCAACATGGACGAGTTCGCCATGGGCTCGTCGACGGAGTACTCGGCGTACGGTCCGACCTTCAACCCGTGGGACCTGGCCCGGATTCCGGGTGGGTCCGGTGGCGGCTCGGCCGCCGCGCTCGCGGCGTACGAGGCTCCGCTGTCGATCGGCACCGACACCGGCGGCTCGATCCGGCAACCCGGCGCCGTGACGGGCACCGTCGGCGCGAAGCCCACTTACGGTGGCACCAGCCGATACGGGCTCCTCGCCTTCTCGTCCTCACTGGACACGCCCGGCCCCTGTGCGCGTACCGTCGAGGACACGGCCTTGCTGCACGCGGTCATCGCGGGGCACGACCAGCGCGACTCGACGTCGATCGACGCGCCGGTGCCCGACGTGGTCGGCGCGGCGCGGCTCGGGGCGACCGGCGACTTGGCCGGCGTGAAGGTCGGCCTGGTCCGCGAGTTCTCGGGCGAGGGCGCCGAGCCCGGGGTGATGAGCGCGTTCCGCGAGACGGTCGAGGCGCTGACCAAGCTCGGCGCCGAGGTGGTCGAGGTCTCCTGCCCACACTTCTTGTACGCGCTGCCGGCGTATTACCTGATCGCGCCGAGTGAGTGCTCCTCCAACCTGGCGCGGTACGACGGAGTGCGTTTCGGCTTGCGCGTCGGCGACGACGGCAACCGGTCGCTCGAAGAGGTCATGTCGGCCACCCGTGAGGCGGGCTTCGGTCCCGAGGTCAAGCGGCGCATCATCATCGGCACGTACGCCTTGTCGTCCGGCTACTACGACGCCTACTACGGGCAGGCCCAGAAGGTCCGTACGCTGATCACCCGCGACTTCACCGCGGCGTTCGAGCAGGTGGACGTGCTGGTCTCGCCGACCACGCCGTTCGTCGCGTTCGAGCTGGGCTCCCGCACGTCCGACCCGTACCAGATGTACCTGGCGGACCTGTTCACCATTCCGACGAACCTTTACGGCGGCCCGGCGATCTCCGTGCCGTGCGGGCTGTCGGAGGGGCTGCCGGTCGGGTTCCAGGTCATGGCGCCGATCCTCGGCGACGACCGGATGTACCGGGTGGCCGCCGCCGTCGAGTCGGCCGTGGGGACATTCGCGCCGCCCGCTCTCTGACTCGTCGATTTGTCGTACGCGGACGGGAGGATGGTCGGATGCCTGGCATGCGCCGTCCTCTCCAACGCGACGACGCGATCGTGTTGCGTGTGCAGAAGCTGGGGGAGTCCGACCGGATCATCACGCTGCTGACCCGGCGACACGGGCGGCTGCGCGCGGTGGCCCGGGGCGTACGCAAGATGACCTCGCGCTACGGCGCCCGGCTGGAACCCTTCGGCCACGTCGACGTGCAGTGGGCCGAAGGCTCCGGGCTGCACACGATCTCCCAGGTCGAGGGGATCGCCCTGCTCGGCAAGCACTTCGTCGAGGACTATCCGCGTTACACCGCGGCGAGCGCGATCGCGGAGACGGCCGAGCGGCTGACCGCCGAGGAGGGCCAGCCGGCGCTGCGGCTGTTCCTGCTGACCTTGGGCGCGTTCCGGGCACTTGCCGACGGCACGCACTCCGGGACGCTCGTGCTCGACGCATACCTGCTGCGGGCGATGGCACACGAGGGCTGGGCGCCGGTGCTCGGTGAGTGCGCCGTGTGCGCCACTCCCGGGCCGCACCGGGCGTTCTCCGTCGCAGCCGGTGGCAGTGTCTGCATCCAGTGCCGTCCGCCGGGCGCCGCTCATCCGCACCCGGCCACGATCGAGCTGATGCTCGCCCTGCTCAACGGCGATTGGAAGATCGCCGACGCGGCCGAGGAAGCGCAGCGCCGCCAGTGCAGCGGGCTGGTCGCGGCGCACCTGCAATGGCACATGGAACGCGCGCTACGCTCTCTTCCTCTAGTCGATCGGGGAGAGCGCGCGTGATCAGGAAAGTCAGCCTCGGCCGCAGGTCGGCGCCCATGGAGCCGACTCCGCACCCGTCGGGCGCCCGCCCGCCGGCGCTGCCGTCCGGAGCGCTGCCGCGCCACATCGCCGTCGTGATGGACGGCAACGGCCGCTGGGCGAAAGAACGTGGACTCCCCCGGACAGAAGGCCATAAACGCGGCGAATACTCCCTTTTCGACGCCGTCGAGGGGGCGTTGGAGATCGGCGTCCCGTTCCTGTCGGCGTACGCCTTCTCGACGGAGAACTGGAAGCGCTCGCCCGAGGAAGTCCGCTTCCTCATGGGCTTCAACCGCGACGTCATCCGGCGTCGCCGGGATCAGTTCGTCGACCTCGGCGTACGCGTCGTCTGGTCGGGCCGGCGCGGCCGGCTCTGGAAGAGCGTGATCGACGAGCTGGAGACGGCGGAAGAGATGAGCCGCCACAACTCGAAACTGACCCTGCAGTTCTGCGTGAACTACGGCGGTCAAGCCGAGATCGCCGACGCAGCCGCCGCCATCGCGCGCGACGTCGCCGAAGGCCGGATCAGCCCGGACCGGGTGAACGAGAAGCTCTTCGCGAAGTACCTGTACCACCCGGAGGTCCCCGACGTGGACCTCTTCCTGCGGCCGTCCGGTGAGCAGCGCACCTCCAACTTCCTGATCTGGCAGAGCGCGTACGCCGAACTGATCTACATGGACGTGCTCTGGCCGGACTTCGACCGCCGCCACCTCTGGCACGCCTGCGAACTGTTCGCCCAGCGTGACCGGCGATTCGGCGGCGCGCTGCCGAACCCGGTCCCGCCGCCGCCCGCGTCCGCCTGACCCGGCCCGCTTCCGCCTGACCTGGCCTGGTTCCGCCTGACGCCGCCTGCGGGCACCGCGCCGCCTGCGGGCACCGCGCCGCCTGCGGGCCCCGCTGCATCGCAAGATCATGGTCATTTCCATGTCGCCATAGCGACGCAGAAATGACCATGATCACGGATGATCCACCACGGTCAATCAACCGGCCTAGCGTGCCGGTCGTCGCAACGTGCCAAGCCCGGAACTCGCTGTTGATCAGAGTGCTAGGGAGTTGATCATGCCGCCCGGGGCACGACGCGCCGGTTGATCACGACCGTTAGTTCATGATCGCGCGGAAAGGGGGCGGGCGGCGTTAGCGAGCGATGACGAGCGAAGCGAGGAGGAGCGCAGCGAGAAGAAGGGCCCAGTCGGCGAGCCCGAAGGGCGAGGGCCGGGCCACGGTCCGGGGCGTACCGGAGTCGAACCCCCGCGCGTCCATGGCCTGAGCGAGCCGAGTGCCCCGGCGGATGGCCCCGACGAGCAGCCCGAACGCCGTTCCCGCGAACAGGCGTACCCATCGCAGGGGGTTGCCGCCCGCGTCGATGCCCCGGGCGCGCCGGGCCATCGAGATGAGCCGCCATTCTTCGCCCAGCAGCCCGACCAGGCGGAACGCGGCCAGTGCCCCGATCGCGAACCGTGCTGGGGCTTTGACGTGCTGGATCAGGGAGTCGGCGAGGTCGGTCGGGTCGGTGGTGGCGTATACGAGGACGGCGGGCAGGGCGAGGGCGAGCAGCCGCAGCGCGTAGCTCACCGACAGCGACAGGACCGAGGTGGTGATCACGAACGGTCCGGCGTCCACCAGCACCTCGCCGGAGCGGTCGGCCGCGAACAGCGACAGCGAGATCACGACGCTTGCCGCCCCCAGCAGCGCCGGCCAGGCGCGCCGCAGCAGTCCCCAGGGTGTGAGCCCGAACAACGGCGTGATCAGCAGGGTCAGCAGCACGATGCCGCCCAGAACGGCAGCGTCCAAAGTAGTCAGTGCGGCCAAGGACAGCAGCAGGGCCGAGCCCAGTTTGGCCACGGGGGCACGTCGAGCGAGCACAGTCACAGCTGAACCGTCCGATCGGCGAGCACGGAGACCAGGGCGGAGTCGTGGGTCACGATCAGCAGGCCGTGGCCGGAGTCGCGTAACGAGGCGAGCAAAGCGACCAGCTCGATCCAGGTGCGACGATCTTGCCCGAAGGTCGGTTCGTCCAGGATCAGCAGTCGCGGCGCGGCGGCCAGCGCGGTCGCCACGCTCAGCCGCCGGGCCTGGCCGCCGGACAGCGTGAACGGATTCGCGCGGGCCAGTTCGGCCAGGTGCAGGCGGTCCAGCAGCTCGTCGACCCGCGCGGGCGGCGTACCGCCCAGGGCCAGTTCGTCCCGGACGGTCGCGGTCACGAACTGATGCTCCGGGTTCTGGAACACCGATCCGATCCGGGTCGCGAGCACCGCCGCCCGCCACTTGTGCGGCGGGCCGTCCGGCGTCACCACCGCGCCCGCCGCCGGTCGCAGCAGGCCGCCGAGGGCCAGGGCCAGCGACGACTTGCCCACGCCGTTGGGGCCGGTCACGGCCACGGTTTCGCCTTCTCGAACTTCCAGATCCTGATACGCCTTGAGGCGTACCCGGAGATCCTGAGTGGAGACGAGGGTGCGACCAGGTGGCGCCGAGGCGCGCTGAGCCGGGATCGGATGGCCGGGTACCCACACGCCGGCGGCGGCGAGCTCGTCGCCGAGTGGACCGGTCAGCAGCGACGGGGGTCCGTCGGCGCGGACGCCGCCGCCCGGGTCGAGGACCACGACCCGGGTGATGAGCGGCAGGACCTCGTCGATGCGATGCTCCACCAGCACCACCGTGACCTCGGCCTCGACCGCTTCGCGCAGCGTCTGGCGCACCTGAGCCGCGCCCTGCGGGTCGAGATTTGCCGTCGGTTCGTCGAGTAGCAGCAGGTCCGGCCGGGGCGCGAGGGTCCCGGCCAGGACGAGCCGCTGTTGTTCCCCGCCCGAGAGCTGGTCCGTACGCCGATCGCGGCCGTACGGAAAGCCGACTTCCCGCATCACCTCGTCGACCCGGGGCCAGATCCGGTCGGCCGGCCAGCCGAGGTTCTCCAGCCCGAACGCGACCTCGTCGCCGGAGCGGCGCATGACCAGTTGCGAATGCGGGTCCTGGAAGACGATGCCGGGCCGGCCCTCGACCTTCAGGACGCCCTCGGACTCACCCGACGACGTGGGCAGCAACCCGGCCATCGCCGCGAGCAGCGTGGACTTGCCCGCCCCGGACGGGCCGAGCAGCAGCACCCGTTCGCCGCGGTCGATCCGCAGGTCGACGCCGCGGACCGCCCAGGCGCGGCGGCCGGCGTGCCGCCACCCGTACCCGTCCAGGGTCAGCATCAGACCAGCTCGCGCGTACGCCCGGAGGGGAACGGGTCCAGCACGCCGGTGCTGGACAGTCCCCGGGCCAGGGCGAACGAGCCCGCGCCCGCGATGAGGGCGCCGCTGGCGATCTGGATCAAGGCGTAGGTGATCTGCCACGACGCCGACCATTCGCCGTACGACGTGGTGGTCAGGTCGAGGATGGTCGCGGCGGCCCCGATGAGACCACCGGTGAGCAGGGCGTTCGGCAGCCCCCAGCGCTTGTACGCGCCGATGGCGAAGCCGAGTTCGCCGGCCGCGCCCTGAGCGAGGCCGTAGTAGAGGACGGTGACGCCCCAGGCCGAGCCCAGCAGCGCGGAGATGATCGCCGCGACCAGCTCGGCGAACAGGGCGGCGCCCGGCTTGCGGACGATCAGTGGGGCGAGCACCGCGGGCAGGAACCACACGCCCGTGATGGCGGCCCCGGCGGGCGGGAAGCCCGCGAAGGCGGCGTTGAACGGCCCGAACCACAGCTGGTTCCAGGCCCAGAAGACGACGCCGAAGGCGACGGCGACGACGGCGGTGACGACGATGTCGACCGTCCGCCACCGGTAGGTGCTGCTGTTCATGGACGACTCCTAGTTCGAGGGGGGAACCAGGAGAAGACGCACGCCATGCCCTCATGATCCCAAGGCGGGATTGCTGGCATGGCGCAAACGATGAGGTGAAGACCGAACTCCCTACGCTGGCATCGGCGGCCCTCCCCAGGGCGACGCCTTGTCCAGATCAGGTTCGAGGGTCTGCGACCGCCCGGTCGGCCCGCTCGGGCCGTGGGGCGGGACGCACTCTCAGCGCTGTGCGCTCCCCTGTCCGTCTGATGTTCAGTTGTATGTTCCGTTGTGGGGCGTAGGCTACACCGCTTTCGGGCCGGTAGCGTACCGGTTCGTGACGACCGTCTCCCCGACCCGGCCACGGCCGCCGGAAGAAGCACCGGCCGGACCGCGACGATGGCGGGTCGGCTCCGTCGAGGTGCTCGCCGTCCTCCTCGTTCTCCTGGTCTTGTTCCGTACGCAGGTCGCCGACCTGATCAACGGACCCCGGATCAGCACGTGGACGACGGTTTTCGTCTCCGTGATGGTCCAGGCGACCCCGTTCCTCGTCTTCGGGGTGGTCCTCTCGGCGGTGATCGCGGTCTTCGTGCCCCGGAGCTTCTGGTCGAAGGCGTTGCCGAAGCACCCCGCGCTGGCGGTTCCGGTAGCCAGCTGTGCTGGGGTGGTGCTCCCCGGCTGTGAGTGCGGCTCGGTGCCCATCGCGGGCTCGCTCATGCGCCGCGGTGTCACGCCGGCCGCAGCGCTCGCCTTCCTGCTGGCCGCCCCGGCGGTGAACCCGATCGTCCTCACCGCGACGGCGGTCGCGTTCCCCGGGCAGCCGCAGATGGTGGTGCTCCGGGCGATCGGCAGTCTGATCGTGGCGACCGGGATGGGCTGGCTCTGGCTACGGCTCGGCAAACCGGAGTGGATCAAGCTGCCGGCCCGGCCGGACCTCGACGACCAGTCGAAGTCCCGGGCCTTCTGGGCGTCCTGCCGCCACGACATCATCCACGCGGGCGGCTTCCTCGCCCTCGGCGCGGCCGCGGCCGCCACGATCAACGTGCTCGTCCCCGAGAAGTGGCTGCTGGCGGTCGCGCAGCGGCCGGTGCTGAGCGTCCTGGCCTTGGCGGTGCTCGCCGTGCTGCTGTCGATCTGCTCGGAGGCGGACGCCTTCGTCGCCGCGTCGCTGTCGCAGTTCTCGCTCACCGCCCGGCTCGCCTTCCTGCTGGTCGGGCCAATGGTGGACCTCAAGCTGATCTCGATGCAGGCCGGCGTCTTCGGGCGCCGGTTCGCCACCCGGTTCGCTCCGGCCACCTTCGCGGTGGCGACCGGGGTGGCCGGCGTCCTGGGGGTGATCTTCCTGTGAACCGGCAGGCGCAAGCCGTCATCATGCTGCTGCTCGGCGGGGCGGTACTCAAGATCAGCCTCGGCGACCTCTACCTCCGGTACGTCAAGGAGGGGCTCCGGCCGTTCCTGGTCCTCTCCGGAGCACTGCTCGTCGCGGCGGCCGTCATGACGCTGTGGCACGAGTACCGCACACCGGGAGAGCCGGAAGACCACGGTCACGATCATTCGCATGGTGGACCCGCGGTGGGCTGGCTCATCATCGCGCCGGTGCTCGGCCTGCTGCTCGTCGCGCCGCCCGCGATGGGGGCGTACGCCGCCGGCCAGTCCGGCACCGCACTGTCCACTGCGGCCGAATCGGACTACCCGCCGTTGCCGCCGGGCGACGTCGTGCCGATCACCGTCCTCGACTACGCCTCCCGCGCCGTCTTCGACAAGGGCGTGTCCCTCGGCGACCGCAAAGTGAAGCTCGTCGGCTTCCTCGTCACCAGTACGGACGGCAAACAGGTGCTCGGCCGCATGATCCTGTCCTGCTGCGCGGCCGACGCCCGCCCGATCAAGGTGGCCTTCGCCGGCCAGGGGCCGACCGGGATGGCCGACGACTCGTGGGTCGAGATCGTCGGGACGTTCACCGATCAGACCATGCGGGACGCGGTCAACGACGAGATCATCCCGTACATCTCCGTGGTCTCCTGGCGGCCGGTCGATCCGCCCAAGCAGCAGTACGAGTAGCCCCCTTTTGCGCTGGATCAGGGCTCTCGGTCGAATCTTGCCCCAAGATTCGACCCGGAACCCTGATCTGGCGCGAATGGCAGAGCACCTACCGGCGGGTAGGACTGAGCAGTAACGTATAGGGCGACACCACTTGATCCCGTCCCACCGGGGGTGTACGCGAATGACCGCGACCGATGCCAAGCCGCAGGTGACCGCCGCGCAAGCTCGGGAGATCCTCGAGTCGAGCCGCGACGAGTGGAAGAAGCCGAGTTTCGGCAAACAACTGTTCCTGGGCCGGTTCCGGCTCGATCTGATCAGCCCGTGGCCACAGCCGGATCCGGCCAAGGCCGCCCGAGCCGAGGAGTTCCTCCCGAAGCTGCGGGAGTACCTGGCGACCAACGTCGACGGCGCGCAGATCGAGCGGGAGGCGTTCATCCCGGACGACGTCTTCGCCGGCCTCGCCGAGCTGGGCTGCTTCGGCATGAAGATCGATCCCGAGTACGGCGGGCTCGGTCTGTCCAACCTCCACTACTGCAAGGCTCTGATGCTGGCCGGGTCGGCGAATCCGTCCATCGGGGCGCTGCTGAGCGCACACCAGTCGATCGGCGTACCGCAGCCGTTGAAGATGTTCGGCACGCCGGAGCAGAAGAAGCGCTTCCTGCCTCGGCTGGCGGCCGGCGAGGTGTCGGCGTTCCTGCTCACCGAGCCCGACGTCGGGTCGGACCCGGCCCGGATGCGGACCAGCGCCACTCCGGTCGAGGGCGGCTACAAACTCGACGGCGTCAAGCTCTGGGCGACCAACGGGACGGTGGCGACGCTGCTGGTCGTGCTGGCCCGCGTACCGAAGTCGGAGGGTCGTAAGGGCGGCATCACGGCCTTCGTCGTCGAGAGCGAGTCGGCCGGGATCACCGTCGAACGCCGGAACGCCTTCATGGGCCTGCGTGGCCTGGAGAACAGCGTGACGCGGTTCCACGACGTGTTCGTCCCCGAGGAGAACCGGATCGGCGAGGAAGGGCGCGGCATGCGTGTCGCCCTCGGCACCCTCAACACCGGCCGGCTGTCGCTGCCCGCGTCGTGCGTCGGCGCTCTCAAGTGGTGCACCGGCGTCGCGCGGGACTGGGTCGACGAGCGAGTTCAGATGGGCGTACCGATCGCCAAGCACGAGGCCATCGCGACCAAGCTCGCCTTCATCGCGGCCACCACCTACGGCGTGGAAAGCATGCTCGATCTCTGCTGCATGCTGGCCGACGACGACCGCAACGACATCCGCATCGAGGCGGCGCTGATCAAGCTCTACGCCTCCGAGCTGGCCTGGCAGGCCGCCGACGAACTCGTGCAGATCCGGGGCGGGCGCGGCTTCGAGACCGCCGCTTCGCAGGAGGCCCGGGGCGAGCGGGGCGTCGCGGCCGAGCAGATCCTCCGCGATTTGCGGATCAATCGCATCTTCGAGGGCTCGACCGAGATCATGCACCTGCTCATCGCGCGGGAGGCGGTCGACCAGCACCTCAGCGTCGCCGGGGACATCATCGACCCCAAGGCCCCGACCGGCCGCAAGGTCCGCGCGGGCCTGCGCGCCGCCGGGTTCTACGCCCGCTGGCTGCCCACGCTCGTGGTCGGTCGCGGTTCCTTCCACGGGTACGCCGACTACGGCGACCTGGGCCGGCATCTGCGGTACGTGGAGCGGTCGTCGCGCAAGCTGGCCCGGCAGACGTTCCGGGGAATGGCCCGCTGGCAGGGCCGGATGGAGTACAAGCAGAGCTACCTGGGCCGGATCGTCGACATCGGAGCCGAGCTGTTCGCGATCGCGGCGACCTGCGTACGCGCCCAGGCGTCCGGCCGGCCCGAGGAGCGGGAACTCGCCGACCTGTTCTGCCGGCAGGCCCGTGATCGGGCCGAGCGGGCGTTCCGCCGGTTGCACCACAACACCGACGCCGACGACGTACGCGGTTCGTCCCGCATCGTCGACGGCCGGTACGCCTTCCTCGAAGACGGCATCCTGCCGCCGCCGGAGTCGGGGGAGTGGGTAGCGACCTGGGAGCCCGGCCCGTCCACTGAAACCGACGTACGCCGTCGCCTCCCGCACGTCCAGCGCTGACCCTCTCGCACCGCCCTACTCGGGCCGCTGGATCAGGGTTCCAGGTCGAATCTTGCCCCAAGATTCGAGCCAGAACCCTGATCCAGCGCTGTCGGCTAGCGCGGCGCGAGCCGCGTACGCAGGCCGAGGCGGCGTAGTTCCAAGGCGGCCAGGCTGTCCATGGTGCCGGGGTCACCGGCGCGCCACTGGCTGGCCGTGTCGTCAGGGAGGGTGGCGAGCCGGCGTAACGGAGCGCTCGTGAGTGCTCGCAACGCGAGTAGTTCGACACCGCCCCGACGGCGCCGCAACCGGCTCGCCGCGCTGGCCGCCCGCACCCACCGCACCCGCAACGGCAGCCACAGCACGAGCGCCAGCAGGACGGGCAGACCGCCGATGGCCCAGCCCAGGATGAGGGCGAGATCGTGGACGACGTCCTGCTGACCCTGCCCGGCTTCGGCCAGCGACCGGGCGGCCTCGGCCGCCTTGCCGAACGGTACGCCGAGCTTGTCGCCGACCAGAGGGATGCCGTCCGCTTTGGACTGTGCGTCGGCGAGGTTGTCGGCCAGCCCGGTGCCGGCGTCCTCCATCTTGCGGCCCGGTGCGGCCAGCTTCATGATCAGCTCGAACACCCGATGGCCGAGCCAGATCCAGGCGGCCGTCCAGGCTACGACGAAGACGTCGGCGAAGAGCTGGCGGGCGAACCGGAAGGGCTTTTCCGCGTAGAGCTTCGGCATACGTCCATAGTGCCCATTCGCCGCCGCGAATAGGCCTTACGCCCCGAGGGTGGCATGCTGCGTCCCCAAGCATGATCGTTGCGTCAGGCATGCTGTTTCGGCGGACAAATCGCCGCCCGAAACGACATGGCTGACGCAATGATCACGCGAGCGGGGGCGGGTGGCTGGGCGCAGTGATCAGGCGGAGGGGGAGGCGGCGCAGGCCGAGCATGTGCCGAGCAGCTCCAGCGTGTGGCTGACGTCGGAGTAGCCGTGTTCGGCCGCCACCTTGGACGTCCAGCTCTCCACGGCCGGCCCCTCGACCTCCACGGTCGCCCCGCACGAGCGGCAGACCAGGTGGTGGTGATGGGTGTCGCTGCACCGCCGGTAGAGGTGGTCGCCGCCGGGCGGCCGCATGACGTCGATCTCCTCGGCTTCGGCGAGCGCCTGCAGCGTCCGGTAGACCGTGGTCAGCCCGATCGTGTCGCCGCGATCGCGCAGCATCGCGTGCAGTTCCTGGGCACTGTGAAAGCCGTCGACCTCGGCGAGCAGAGCCGCGACGGCGGTGCGCTGACGGGTGTTGCGCGGAGCGGTCATCAGCGATCCACTTTCAGGAGCACATCGGGTGGGTCGCAGGCCGGGTGGCCGGCCGGGATCGACCGCCGCCGCCAGGCCCGCAGGCCCGCCGATCCTACCGCCACGACCAGGAACAACGCGATCGCGAAGAGGACGACGGTCGCGCCGACGGCGGTGTCCGACGGCCCGGCGATCACCACGCCGAGGACCGCGCTGGTCAGTCCCAGCGCCATCGACAAGGCCATCGTGCTGCGGAAGCCGCGGGTCACCAGCTGCGCGGTCGCCACGGGCACGACCATCAACGCGCTCACGAGCAACAAGCCGATCGAGCGCATGGCGGTGGTCACGGTCACGGCCGTGGTCACGGCGACGATCACATTGAGCGTACGTACCGGCAGGCCGGCGACTTTGGCGTACTCCTCGTCCTGGCAGACCGCGAACAGCCAAGGACGCAACCCGATCGAGACGACCAGGACGGCCACCCCGAGCACGACGATGGTGACCATGTCGGCGTTCGTGATGGTCAGCGGAGAACCGAAGAGGAACGCGTTGAGGCCCTGACTGGCGCCGCTCAGTCCGATGAGGAACACGCCGCCGGAGATGCCGCCGTAGAAGAGGATGGCCAGCGCGATGTCGCCCGAGGTCTTGCTGCGTTCGCGGATGATCTCGACCGCGACCGCGCCGATGATCGCCACCACCGTCGCGACGAGCACGGGCGACTTGTGCATCAGGACGCCGATGCCCACGCCGGTCAGCGCGACGTGGCCGATGCCGTCGCCGATCAGCGACAGCCGCCGCTGCACGAGGTAGACGCCGAGAGCGGGCGCGGTGAGCCCGGTGATCGCGGTGCCCAGCAGCGCATACTGCATGAATTGATAAGCAAAGATGCTCATGCGATCACCGTCCTGCGGCCGGCGACCGCATGAGTGAGACTGTGCTGGCTGATGATCGACCTGCGGTCGCTCATGCGATCACCGTCCTGCGGCCGGCGACCGCATGAGTGAGATTGTGCTGGCTGATGATCGACCTGCGGTCGCTCATGCGATCACCGTCCTGCGGCCGGCGACCGCATGAGTGAGACTGTGTTTGCCGATGATCGACCTGCGGTCGCTCATGGGGCTTCCCAGAGACTCGGCGGGTTGTGCGGCGCGTGCGGGTGGACGTGGTCGTGCTCCGGATGGGCGTGGTGCCCCGCCGGTTCGGGCACCGCTCCGTCGTGCGCCACGAGTCCGTCGTGCAGGACGACCGCGCGGTCGATCAGCGGCGTCAACGGTCCCAGCTCGTGCGCCACGAGGGCCACCGAGCCGCCCTTGGCCACGAAGTCGCCGAGCGCCCCGGCGAAGGTCTCCTGGCTGGCCGCGTCCACCCCGGCCGTCGGTTCGTCGAGGATCAGCAGCTCCGGCTCACCGGCCAGCGCGCGAGCGATCAGCGTACGCTGCTGCTGACCGCCGGACAGGGTCGCGACGGGATCGCGTACCCGATCGGCGAGACCGACCGCCTCGATGGCCGACGTCACCGCCGCCTTGTCCGCCGCGGACGCCGGACGCCACCCTCGGCGGGCGAGCCGCCCGGCCGCCACGACCTCGCCGACCGTCGCCGGTACGCCTCCGCCGGCCCCGAGCCGCTGGGGGACGTAGCCGATCCGGGACCACTGCCGGAACCGGCGCAGCGGCGTGCCGAAGAGGCGGACCTCGCCGGCGGCCAGCGGCACGAGTCCCAGCGCCGCCTTGATCAGTGTGGACTTGCCGGACCCGTTCGCGCCCAGCAGGGCGACGACCTCGCCGCCGTGCACCGTCAGTTCGACGCCACGCAGCACCGGGCGATCGCTGTACGCGACCACCCCGTGCCGGACTTGCAGGACCTCCGTCACGAACACCCCAGTGCGCTCTGCAACGCCGTCAAGTTCTGCCGCATCACCGAGAGGTAGTCGCCGGTGGATCCGGCGGGCAGCCCCTCGAGCGGATCGAGGACCGCCGTCTTCGCCCCGACCTCCTTGGCGATCGTCTCGGAGATCTTCGGGCTGACCAGCGTCTCGGAGAAGATCGTAGTCGCGCCGTACTTCTTCGCGTCCGCCGCGATGTGCGCCAGCGCCTGCGCGGTCGGCTCCTGCTCGGGGTCCAGCCCGGTCAGCGCGATCTGCGTCAGGTGGTAGCGGTCGGCGAGGTAGCCGAAGGCGGCGTGGCTGGTGAAGATCTCCTTGCGCTGGCAGGTCTTCAGGCCGGTCGCGAACTCCATGTCCAGTTCGGCCAGGTCGGCCGCGAGCTTCGCGGAATTGTCGGTGAACTGCGCCTGGTGGGCCGGGTCGGCGGCGGCGAACTTGGCCGCGACGGACGCGGCGACGGTCGACAGCCGGGTCGGGTCGAGCCAGACGTGGGGGTCCTTGCCCTGCAGCTCCGGCGCTTCGGCCGCCTCCTCGCCGGTCGCGGTCAGCGTCGGAACCAGCGAGAGCACGTCGATCGCCTTGTCCTTCGCCTGCGCATCGATCGCCTTGTCCACCTCGGGCTGCAGCCCCTTGAGGTAGACGACCACCTTCGCCTCGGCGATCTGCGCGAGCTGCTTCGGGCTGAGCTCGAGGTCGTGCGGCTCCGCGCCCGGCGCGGTCAGGTTGGTGACCTGGACGGCGTCGCCGCCGAGGCGCTGGGCGACGAACTGGAGGGGGTAGAAGGCGGCGACCACGGACAGCTTGCCGTCGGCGCTCGGGTCGTCCGTCCCGCACGCAGCCAGGCCGCCGGCGACCAGAACGCCCGCCGTCGCGACCGTGAGGAGGTGGCGAAGTCTCATGGTCACCACTTTCCCCTAAATGAGAATGATTGTCAAAAGCGTTTTCATGTTGGGACCCATTACGCTGTACAACCGGAGGAGGACGATCAGGATGCTGGTCTTCAACAGGTTCGTGGTCAGCCCCGAGTCCGGCGACGGGGTCGAGGCTTTCGTCGAGCGCGCCCACGCGGCACTGGCGGCGTTGGCCGCCCGGCCCGGCTACCTGCGCGGGGAGCTGACCCGGTCGCTGGACGAGCCCGCGTCCTGGTGCCTCGTCACGGAATGGGCCAACGTCGGAGCGTACCGGCGGGCGCTGGGCGCCTTCGAGGTGAAGATGACCGCCACGCCGCTGCTCGCCGAGTCGCTCTACGAGCCGGTCGCGTACGAGTCGCTCGCCAGCGCCCCGCCCGGCGGACCCGTCGAGCCGCGGACGAGCGATCGCGTTGTATAGAGTCGGTGACCGTGACGCAGCCCACGCTTGAGGGCGTCCCGCCCGGCCCCGGCGCCCGGCCGCCCTTCGTCGCGGCCCCGACCGAGGGGTCGACCACGCGCCTCTGGTGGGGGCTCGGCACCGGAGCGGCCGCGCTGCTGCTGTTCTGCGGCGGCGGCATCGCCCTGCTGGTCGGGCTCGCCATCACCGGCGTACGCGCGGTGGAGGATCAGGCGAATCAGACCGTCACCCGCTATCTCGACGCCCTGGAGCGGGGCAAGCCCGCCGAGGCGTACGACCTGGTGTGCGAAGAGATGCGCAAGCGCTACGACCTGGACGAGTTCCAGGCGCTGGAGCGGGATGTCACCACCAGCACCGGCTACACCCTCGGTGAGGTGGATCTCAACACCCTCCAGATGCCCGTTCAGCTGGAGTACGCGTCCGGTCCGGACCGGAGCGTGACGTATCAGCTGACCCAGAACAGCTCGACCGGGCACATCGAGATCTGCGGCACCGCCTGAGCGGGTGTCTTCGCGCCTCCAGTAGCGTTATTCGAGTGCCGGTCGCCGGACCGGCCCATATGGTCGTCTGGGGAGACCCCAGCGGCAACCCCGCCGACATCCAGCCGGTGGCAGCCTCCATGGAAGGAGCACACTCATGCCCGCGGATCGCATCGACAAGGTCGTCAATCTCGCCAAGAAGCGAGGCTTCGTCTTTCCGTCCAGCGAGATTTACGGCGGCACTCGATCGGCCTGGGACTACGGTCCGCTGGGCATCGAGCTGAAGGAGAACGTCCGCCGCCAGTGGTGGCGTTCGATGGTTCAGCTTCGCGACGACATCGTCGGCCTCGACTCGGCCGTCATCCTGGCCCGCCAGGTCTGGGAGGCCTCCGGCCACGTCCGGGAGTTCACCGACCCGCTGACCGAGTGCACCAAGTGCCACAAGCGGTTCCGGGCGGATCACCTCGAAGAGGCGTTCCTGGCGAAGAAGCCGGACGCGATCTTCGACCTGGCCGAGCTGAACTGCCCCAACTGCGGCAACAAGGGCACCTTCACCGAGCCGCGCATGTTCAACGGCATGATGAAGACCTTCCTCGGCGCCGTCGACAGCGAAGAGGGCCTGCACTACCTGCGGCCCGAGACGGCTCAGGGCATCTTCGTGAACTACAACAACGTCGCGAACTCCGCCCGCAAGAAGCCGCCGTTCGGCATCGCCCAGGTCGGCAAGAGCTTCCGCAACGAGATCACCCCCGGCAACTTCATCTTCCGGACCCGTGAGTTCGAGCAGATGGAGATGGAGTACTTCGTCGAGCCCGGCACCGACGAGAAGTGGCACGAGTACTGGCTCGAAGAGCGCTGGAACTGGTACGTCAACCTCGGCATCGACCCCGAGAACCTGCGCTTCTACGAGCACCCGAAGGAGAAGCTCTCCCACTACGCCAAGCGCACGGTGGACATCGAGTACCGCTTCCAGTTCGGCGGCACCGAGTTCTCCGAGCTGGAGGGCATCGCCAACCGGACCGACTTCGACCTCTCGACGCACTCGCGGGAGTCCGGCGTCGACCTGTCCTACTTCGATCAGGACAAGGGCGAGCGCTGGTTCCCCTACGTCATCGAGCCGGCGGCCGGCCTGACCCGCGCGGTGCTGGCGTTCCTGCTCGACGCGTACGACGAGGACGAGGCGCCCAACACCAAGGGCGGCGTCGACGTCCGCACCGTCATGCGCTTCGACAAGCGCCTGGCGCCGGTCAAGGTGGCGGTGCTGCCGCTGTCGCGTAACGAGAAGCTGTCGCCGAAGGCCCGGGAGCTGGCCGCCACGCTCCGGCAGCGCTGGAACGTCGACTTCGACGACGCCCAGGCGATCGGCCGTCGCTACCGCCGCCAGGACGAGATCGGTACGCCCTACTGCGTCACCGTCGACTTCGACACCCTTGAGGACGACGCGGTGACGGTTCGCGACCGGGACACGATGACGCAGGAGCGCGTCCCCCTCGACGGGCTCGTCTCCTACCTCACCGAGCGCCTGCCCGGCTGCTGAGTTTCCTGATCATTGCGCCAGCCATGCTGGTTCGGGCGGCGAAATGCCCGAGTAAACAGCATGGCTGGCGCAACGATCACGCCGAAATCCAGGTGAGGGCGGGCGAGGGCAGCGGATACCCTGGCGGGTGACATGAGCACACCCGAGGAGAGCCGGCCCGAGCGCCCGACGCAGCGCCCCGCAGACGGACAGACGCCGCGAAAAGCCGCCAATCGCCGCCGCAGGCCGCGCCGACCCGAGATCCGGTCAGCCCTCCCGGAAACCGCCGCGGACGGCAGCCCCGAAGCCCCCGAAGGCGGCCGGTCCGCCGGCCCAGAGCGTCGGGAGCGCCGGCCGGAGAAGCGGGAGCGGAGGCCGGAGCGGCGGGAGCGCCGAGGGTGGACGCCGGAGCAGATCCAGCGGCGGCGGGAGAGCGTACCCAAGATCCGGTATCCCGAGGAACTGCCGGTCAGCCAACGCAAGGACGAGATCCTGGCGGCCATCCGCGACAACCAGGTCGTGATCGTCGCGGGCGAGACGGGATCCGGCAAGACGACGCAGTTGCCCAAGATCTGTCTGGAGCTGGGCCGGGGCGTCGAGGGCATGATCGGGCACACTCAACCCCGTCGGCTCGCCGCGCGTACGGTGGCCGACCGGATCGCCGAGGAGCTCGGCGTCGAGCTGGGGCAGCAGGTCGGATTCCAGGTCCGGTTCGGCAGCAGCGTCGGCGAGCAGACCATGGTCAAGCTCATGACCGACGGCATCCTGCTGGCTGAGTTGGCGCACGACCGGCGGCTCACGGCGTACGACACGCTCATCATCGACGAGGCGCACGAGCGCAGCCTCAACATCGACTTCATCCTCGGCTACCTCAAACAGCTGCTGCCCAGCCGGCCCGATCTCAAGGTGATCATCACCTCGGCGACGATCGAGACCGAGCGGTTCGCCCAGCACTTCGCCGACGCCGACGGCAAGCCCGCCCCGATCATCGAGGTCTCCGGCCGGACCTACCCGGTCGAGCTGCGCTACCGTCCGCTCGTCGTCGAAGGGGATGAGGAGGACACCGACGAGGTCCGCGACCAGGTCACCGCGATCTCCGACGCGGTGGACGAGCTGGCCGCCGAAGGCCCCGGCGACATCCTGGTCTTCCTCTCGGGCGAGCGCGAGATCCGCGACACCGCCGACGCCCTGACGCGCCGCCAGCTCCGCTTCACCGAGATCATCCCCTTGTACGCCAGACTCTCCACCGCGGAGCAGCATCGAGTCTTCGCGCCGCATACGGGGCGGCGGATCGTGCTCGCCACGAACGTCGCGGAGACGTCGCTGACGGTGCCCGGGATCAAATACGTCATCGACCCCGGCACTGCCCGGATCTCCCGGTACAGCCAGCGGTTGAAGGTGCAGCGGCTCCCCATCGAACCGGTGTCGCAGGCGAGCGCCAATCAGCGGGCCGGCCGCTGTGGCCGGACGAGCGACGGCATCGCTGTCCGGCTCTACTCCGAGGAGGAGTACCAGTCGCGGCCGGAGTTCACCGATCCGGAGATCCTGCGGACGAACCTCGCCTCGGTCATCCTGCAGATGGTGGCGCTGCGGCTGGGCGAGGTCGAGGACTTCCCGTTCATCGACCCGCCGGACCGGCGCAACATCCGCGACGGCTACGACCTGCTCCACGAACTGGGCGCGTTGACCGCCGAGGGCACGCTGACCCCGGTCGGACGGCGGCTGGCCCGGATCCCCGCCGACCCCCGCCTGGGCCGGATGATCCTGGCGGCCGAGCGCACGGGCTGTCTGCGCGAGGTCCTGGTGATCGCGGCGGCGCTGTCCATTCAGGACCCCCGGGAACGGCCGCAGGACAAGCAACAGCAGGCGAGTCAGTCGCACGCCCGGTTCGCCGACAAGGAGTCGGACTTCCTCGCGTACCTCAATCTCTGGAACTATCTGCACGAGCAGCAGCAGGAGCTGTCGGGCAACCAGTTCCGCCGCCTGTGCAAGTCCGAATACCTGCACTACCTCCGCGTACGCGAATGGCAGGACCTGTTCGGCCAGCTGCGCCGGGCGGTGGGGGACAACGGCGACCAGCGTGTGGCGGTGAGCGCGGCGCCCGACCCGGACTCCTCGATCGACGGCGACGCGATCCACCAGGCGTTGCTGGCGGGTCTGCTGAGCCACATCGGCCTCTACGAGCAGGAGAAGCGCGAGTACGCCGGAGCCCGCGGCGCCAAGTTCGCGATCTTCCCGGGATCGGTGCTCTTCAAGCGGTCGCCCCGGTTCGTGATGGCGGCCGAGCTGGTGGAGACCTCCCGGCTGTGGGCGCGGACGGTCGCGAAGATCGAACCCGAGTGGGTCGAGAAGCTGGCCGACCACCTGGTCAAGCGGTCCTACAGCGAGCCGCACTGGTCGCGGAAGGCCGCCGCCGTGCTCGCCTACGAGCGGGTCACCTTGTACGGCGTACCGCTGGTGGTGCAGCGCCGGGTGAATTTCGGGCAGATCGACCCGCCGCTGTCCCGGGAGCTGTTCATCCGGCATGCGCTGGTCGAGGGCGACTGGGACACCCGGCACGAGTTCTACGCCAAGAACAAGGAACTGCTCGGCGAGGTCGAGGAGCTGGAGAGCCGGGCGCGCCGCCGGGACATCCTCGTCGACGACCAGACCTTGTTCGACTTCTACGACGCCCGCATCCCGGCCGACGTCGTCTCCGGCCGGCACTTCGACAGCTGGTGGAAGACCGCCCGCCGGCAGCAGCCCGAGCTGCTCACCTTCGATCCGGCCATGCTGGTCAACGCCGGGGCTGGCGGGGTCGCCGAGGCTGACTTCCCGGACGTGTGGCGTACGGGGGATCACGAGTTCCCGCTGACGTATCAGTTCGAGCCGGGCACGGCGGCCGACGGCGTGACCGTGCACATCCCGCTCCCCGCGCTCGCCGGGCTCACGACGGAAGGTTTCGACTGGCAGATCCCGGGGCTGCGGGAGGAGCTGGTCACCTCGCTGCTGCGCGGGCTGCCGAAGGTGCTGCGACGGCACTTCGTGCCGGTCCCCGATCACGCCAAGTACGCCCTGACGCAGCTCAAGCCGTACGACGGGACGCTGCTGGAGGCGCTCGGGCGGCACCTGCACCGGCTGGCCGCCGTCGAGATTCCGTACGACGCCTGGGACTTGTCGCGTATCCCGGACTACTTGCGGATGACGTTCTCCGTCGAGGACGGCGGCAAGGTGCTCGCGACGGGCAAGGATCTGGCCGCGATCCAGGAACAGCTGCGGCCGAAGACCAAGGAGGTCTTCCACGAGGCGGTCTCCGATGTGGAGCAGTCCGGGCTGCGCGAGTTCCCCGACACGGAGATCCCGCGATCGGTCGAGCGCAAACGCATGGGATACACCGTCAAGGCGTACCCGGCGCTGCACGACGAGGGCGACTCGGTCGGCGTACGCCTCTACGAGAGCGAGGCGGAGCAGCAGAAGGCGATGTGGCGAGGCACTCGCCGGGTGCTGATGCTGAACCTGCCGTTCTCGCCGGTGCGTTACCTGTCGAGCCGGCTCGACAACGCCGCGAAGCTGGCCCTGAGCCGGGGTCCGCACGGCAGTGTGGCGGCGCTGCTCGACGACTGCGTCGCCTGTGCCGTCGACCGGATCATCGCCGAGAGCGGCGGCCCGGCCTGGGACCCCACCGCTTTCGCGAAGTTGCAGGAGACCGTCCGGGAGCGGCTGTTCGACGCGTTCGAGGAGGTCGTCTCCAAAGTGGAGCTGATTCTCAAGGCGTCGTACGAGATCGAGCGACGGCTCAAGGCGGTGTCGAACATCGCGTACGTGGCCGCCGTGAACGACATCCGTCAGCAGCTCACGGGGTTGATCCGGGCCGGCTTCGTGGCCGAGACGGGCTGGTGGCTGCTCCCGCATCTGCAGCGCTATCTGAAGGCGATCGACATCCGGCTGGAGAAGCTGCCCGGCAACCTGCAGCGGGATCGCTCCTACACGGATCTGATCCACGAGATCCAGCAGGAGTACGCCGACGTCGTGGCCCAGCTCCCGCCCGCCCGCCGGGCGGCCGACGCCGTCACCCAGATCCCGTGGATGATCGAGGAGCTGCGGGTCAGCTACTTCGCGCAGAGCATGGGGACGGCGTACCCGATCTCGGACGTGCGGATCTTCCGCGCGATCGACGCCCTCTAGCGGAATCGGGCGGGGGAAAAGAGCGCGAGGTCGTAGGGCAGGACGACGTCGGTGGCGAGGCCGGCCAGGATCTCCCCGACGACCGGCACGAACTTGAAGCCGTGCCCGGAAAAGCCCGCCGCCACGACCACCCGGTCGGAGATCGCGCCGAGGAGGAAGTTCTCGTCCGGGGTCAGGGTGTAGGTGCACTGCTTGCCACCGGCGTAGGCCGCGCCGGCCAGAGTGGGGAGACGCGGTCGCAGCCAATCGCGTACCGGCTGCTCCTCGTCGGGACGCGGAGGCGCCGCGCCCGCGTCGGCATCGATCTGTTCGGGCGTCGGCGGGGCGTGGAAAGCAGCCTTGACCTGCCCCTCGTGCTCGGGCACCCCGTACGCGGTGAGCCCGCCCGCTTCCCAGATCCAGGCCGGGAACTCCGTGGGCGTGAAGCCGGGGCCGGGCCGCCAGAAGTGCTGCACCCGGCGTTCCACTCGCAGCGGCAGGTCGCCGAGGAGGCTGGGCGCCCAGCAGCCGGGGGCGATGATCAGGCGTTCGGCGTGCAGTTCGTCGCCGTCGGCCAGCGAAACGGACACTCCGGACGATGTCTCACGATATGAGACGGCGGCTGTGCCAAACCTCAGCTTCGCGCCCGCACGCTCGGCGAGGCCGAGAATCGTCGAGATCGCGATCTCGGGCGTGAGGAAACCGGCGGCCGTGTCGAGCACCGCGACCTCGTCCTCGGCTGGGTGGAACTGGGGGAAGCGGCGCCGGATCGCATCCGCGTCGAGCAGCTCGTGCGCCAGCCCGTGTGCGCGGGCGCTGGTCAGCGCCCCGCTCACGGTCGCACTCTCGGGCCGGCCGAGGTTCAGCCCGCCGGTGGGCGTCACCAGCCGAACCTCGCTCTCCTGCTCCAGCTCCCACCAGAGCTGGTAGGTCCGGTGCAGCAGCGGCACGTAGGCCGCGCCCTCGGCGTAGGTCATGCGGATGATCCGGGTGCCGCCCGCGTGCGCCCCCCGATCGTGCGGCGGGGTGAACCGGTCGACGCCGACGACGTCGAGACCGCGCGCGGCCAGCGTGTACGCCGCAGCCGACCCCATGCTGCCCAACCCCAGAACGATCACTTCCGGCATCGGGACACGATAACGCCGCCCAGCCCTGGGAGCGTTCCCATACTGTGACATCTGCATTGCTGGATTCCTGATCGCGTGATGCGCTTGCCGCACTGGGCTTCTCCCACGGCCCTGACGTCCCCGTGCTGATCACCTCCGAAGGGAGAACAAGGTGAAGATCAGACGCGCGACGGTGGGACACTCCATTGTGGTGGGACTGGTCGCGGCGGTCGTCGCCGCGCTCATTCCGGCCACTACCTGGGCACACGGTGCGCTGCTGACCCCGGGCAGCCGCACCTACCTGTGCTACAAGGACGGTCTCACTTCCACGGGCGAGATCAAACCGACCAATCCCGCCTGTCAGAACGCCCTCGCGGTCGGCGGCGCCCAGCCGTTCTACGACTGGTACGGCGTCCTGAGGTCCGACGGCGCCGGGCGAACCACCGGGTTCATCCCCGACGGCTCGCTCTGCAGCGGCGGCTTCACGAAGTACGCCGGCTTCGACGCCCCACGCAACGACTGGCCGCTCACCCACCTGACCTCGGGTGCGCCCTTCAACTGGACGTACGCCGCCTGGGCCGCCCACCCCGGTTGGTTCTACCTGTACGTCACGAAGGACGGCTACAACCCCAACCAGGCGTTGACCTGGGCGGACATGGAGTCGACGCCGTTCCTGTCGGTGGACCACCCGCCGCTGAACGGCTCCGCCCCGACCGGCAACTACTACTGGTCGGGCAACCTGCCGAACAAGACCGGCCGGCACGTCATCTACTCGGTCTGGAAGCGGTCGGACAGCACCGAGACCTTCTACGGCTGCTCCGACGTCGTCTTCGACGGCGGGAACGGCGAGGTCACCGGCATCGGTGGCGGGACCAACCCGTCGCCGTCGCCGTCGGTGACGACGAGTTCGTCGCCCTCGGCCTCGCCGAGTGCCAGCGCCAGCGTCAGCCCGACCGCGTCCACCCCGGCGCCCAGCGGAGCATGCTCGGCCACCTACTCGATCGTGAACTCCTGGGGCGGCGGCTTCCAGGGCGAGGTGGTGGTCAAGGCCGGTTCAGCGGCCGTGAACGGCTGGACGCTGAAGTGGACCTTCGCCAACGGCCAGACCATCAGCCAACTCTGGAACGGCACCCTGACGGCCTCTGGGGCCAGCGTCACCGTCAAACCGGTGAGCTGGAACACCTCGATACCGGCCAACGGGTCGGTCAGCGTCGGCTTCCTCGCCTCGCAGTCCGGCACGAACGCCGTCCCCACGGTGAGCTGCACCAGCCCGTAGCCCGCTTCTCTCCTGCTGGATCAGGGTTCCCGGTCGAATCTTCGTTCATGATTCGACCGGGAACCCTGATCCAGCGCCCCGCAAATAGGGCGCTCAGAGTGCGTAGCGGACGGCGTCGGCGAGCGACGTCGTCGGGCGGCCGATGAGCCGGGCGAGGTCGCCGCTGTCCGAGGCGAGGTCCCCGCGCGCGATGCCGAGGTCGGCGTCGGCGAGGGCGGCGGCGTAGCCGGCGTCGAGCCCGAAGCCGGTCAGCGCCTCGGCGTACGCGTCAGCCGGAAGATCGGAGTAGGTGACCGACTTGCCGGAGACGCGAGCGAGTTCGGCGGCGTACTCGGCCATGGTGAAGGGCTCGTCACCGGCCAGCTCGTAGGCCTGACCCGCGTGCCCGTCGCTGGTGAGGACGGCGGCGGCCGCGGCGGCGTAGTCGGCCCGCGGCACCGCGCCGACCCGGCCCGTTCCGGCGCTGCCCAGCACCGTCCCGGCGGCGATCGCGGCGGCGGCCGAGCCGGTGTAGTTCTCGGTGTACCAGCTGTTGCGCAGGAGCGCGTACGCCAGACCGGAGGCGGCCAGGTAGGCCTCGGTCTCCTTGTGCTCCCCGGCCAGCGCGACGCCGGTCGTGTCGGCCTTCAAGATGCTCGTGTACGCCAGGAACGGCACGCCCACGGCGACGGCGGCGTCGATGGCGTTCTTGTGCTGCGGCACCCGCTGCCCGACGACGGAGGCGGAGATCAGCAGCACCTTCTGCGCTCCGGCGAACGCCTCCTTGAGCGACTGGGGGTCGTCGTAGTCGGCGCGGCGTACCTCGACGCCCTGGGCAGCCAGGTCGGCGGCCTTCCCGGTGTCCCGGACGGCGGCGACGATCTGCGACGCGGGTATGCCCCGCTCCAGCAGGTCCGCGACGACGAGGCGGCCGAGGTGCCCGGTGGCTCCGGTGACGACGATCATGATGCGTTCTCCCTGATAGCGGTAATGAAGCTCTCCGGCCATCCTGCACTAACTTTTCGAAAGTGCCAACTGATAGTGAGCACCGACATACTAGGTAGTGCTGCGTGGGCGCGTACCGTGGAGGCATGACCGAGCGCCTTGAGATCGAGCCGAGCGACGAGCTGATCGCCGACGTGTTCGCGCGCGGCTGCGACTCGCGCAACGCGCTGGAGGACATCGCCGGCAAGTGGGGGATCCTCGCGCTGGTCGCGCTGGACGAGGGGGCGTACCGGTTCAACGCGCTGCGCCGCCGCGTCGACGGAGTCAGCGAGAAGATGCTGGCGCAGACGCTGCAGACGCTCGAACGCGACGGCATGGTCAGCCGCGACGTGCAGGCGACGATCCCGCCCCGCGTCGAGTACAGCCTCACCCCGCTCGGCAAGCAGGTCGCCGACCGGCTGCGCGGCCTGATCGACCTCCTCGAAGGTCACCTGCCGACCGTGCTCGCCGCCCAGGCCGCGTACGACGCGAAGAAGCAAGGGTGACCGCCACCCGGCTCGCCGAGGTGCCGCTGCTCCCCGAGATCCGGCTCTACCAGGCCGCCGAGCAGGCCGGCCTCTTCGACAGCGGCTACTCCAGCGACCGGTCGCCGCCGTTCTGGGCGTTCGCCTGGCCCGGCGGCGTCGCCCTGGCCCGCCACCTGCTCGACCGGCCCGAGACCGTGCGCGGCCGCCGGGTGGTCGACCTCGGCTCCGGCTCGGGGGTGGTCGCGATCGCGGCCTTTCTCGCCCAAGCCCAAGGGGTACGCGCAGTGGACGCCGACCCGGCCGCGGTCACGGCGATCGAGCGCAACGCCGACGCCAATGGAGCCCAGGTCGAGGCGGTGCTCGGCGAGGCGGACCCGGTGCGGATCGCCGACGCGGAAGTGATCCTGGTCGGCGACGCCTTCTACACCGCCGCGGTCGCGGCGGCCATGACGAAGCTGCTCAGCGCGGCTGCTCGCCGGGGCGTCGAAGTCCTCGTCGGCGATCCCGGACGCGGTTTCCTGCCCCGGCACCTTCTCGCCGAGGTCGCGCGCTACGACGTCCCGGTACGCCCGGCGCTGGAGGACACCAAGGTCAAGCCGACCACGATCTGGCGCTTCACGGTCTAGCGCGGCGGCTCCCAGACGGCGGAATCGTGGGCGAACAGCACCCGCTTCGGATCGAACTGCAGCAGCCGCTCCAGCCACGGACTGTGCGGCGCGGCGCCGACGGCGTACGCGAGGTGGTCGTGGGAGAACTCCGAGGCGAAGTCGTGCGCCTGCCCGGCCAGCACGACCGTGCCGTCGTCTCGGCGTACGACGAGGGACTGGTGGCCGTCGGTGTGCCCGGGGGTCGGAATGATCCACACCCCTGGCCAGATCTCGGTCTCGCCGTCCAGCTCGTCGTAGCGGGCACCGGTGAAGTCGACCAACTCGGGCAGGGTGTACTCGGTGGTACGCGCGGTGGTCAGCTCGGTCCGCTGGGCCAGGATCGGCGTACCGGGGAACAGCGGGTTGCCGCCGCAGTGGTCGAAGTGCAGGTGGCAGTTGACCACGAGGGAGACCTCGTCGAGGCGTACGCCCGCGTCGGCCAGCGCCGCTCGCAGCTCCCGCCGATGCGGCCGGTAATGGTCGTCGACCTCGGGATCCGAGCCGATGCCGGTGTCGAACAGCAGCACACCCTCCGGCCGCCGCACCACGTACGCCAGGATCGACTCCACTCGCGGATGCTCGGTGCCCGCTTCGGAGGCGGGCCGGATGATGTGCCCGAGGTCGAGCCGTCGCAGCATGTGCGCACCCCTTAGGTTTGAGCCGTGTCCGACCTTCGCTTCGAAGCCGTCGAGGAATCCGTCGAGGAATCCGTCGAGTCCGAGCGCGTGCTGCTCGACTGGCAGCACGTCCACAACCTGATCATCCCCACCGACTCGCTGTCGGTCGAGGACATCCGGGTACGCGCTCAGCGGAACCGGCTGGCGGTGGCGTACGCGGGGGACACCCTCGTCGGCAACTACACCGTGCGCCCGCCAGCCGACGATCCCACCGCGGCGACCGTGATCGCCCGCGTCCTGCCCGAGCATCGGCGGCAGGGATTCGGCGAGCAGATCTACCGGCACGCGCTGACGGTCGCCGCCGACCTGGGGGCGACCGCCGTCGAGACGGTCGTGCTGGAGTCCAATGCGGACGGACTGCGGTTCGCGCTGCGCCGCGGCTTCGCCGAGACCGACCGTTACCTCCTCGACGGGCACGCCATCGCCTTCGTGGACCTGCGACGGGAGCGGCTCAGCGACTGAGCCCCCGCAGCTTGTCCGGGTTCACCTGCATGCGTACGCCGGTGATCCGGTCGTCGGCGAAGTCGAAGCAGACCACCCCGACGGGCTGGCCGTTCACCGTGCCGAGAATGCCCAGCTCGCCGTTGATCTCGGCGAGCCTCAGCTCGGCCCCGCGCGACTCCGGCTTGGCGAAGACGCCGAGGAGCCAGCGCGCGACACTGTCGGCGCCGAGCAGCGGCCGGCGGGCCGCGGTGACCTTGCCGCCGCCGTCGGACCAGCAGACGACGTCCGGGGCCAGCAGCTCCATCATCGCGTTCAGGTCGCCCCCGACACAGGCCTGGCGGAAGCGGTCCACTGCTTGATCGCGTACCCCTTGGTCGACGTCGAAGCGCGGCCGGCGGGCGGCGACATGCGCGCGAGCCCGAGTCGCGGTCTGGCGCACCGCGGGCTCGGACTTGTCCAGAATGGACGCGATCTCGGCGTGGCTGTAGCCGAAGACGTCGTGGAGCAGGAAGATCGCGCGCTCGGCCGGGCCGAGCGTCTCGAGGACGACCAGCATGGCCAGGGAGATCGACTCGGCCATCTCCACCTCCTGTCCCGCGTCGGGCGTGGTGAGAACCGGCTCGGGCAGCCACGGCCCGACGTAGGTCTCGCGCCGGGCACGGGCGGAGGTGAGCTGGTTGAGGGAAAGATTGGTGATCGTCTTGACCAGGTACGCCCGCGGATTGGCGACCTGGTCCGCGTCCACCTCACGGCACCGCAGCCAGGCCTCCTGCACGATGTCCTCGGCATCGGCGACGCTCCCCGTCATCCGGTACGCGACGTCGAAGAGCAGCCGCCGATGCTCGGCGAAGACCTGCGTGTCGATCATGTCGTGAGGCTAGACCCGCAGCAGGGTCTGCGCCCGGAGACCCTCCTCGACGGTGGTGTACTCCGGCCGCCAGCCGAGTTCCGCGCGAGCCTTGTCGCTCGACACGCGCAGGTTGATGTGCAGCGCGCGGTACATGTAAGGCGCGACCGCCATCATCCAGGTCGGCGCGGTGAACGGCTTCGGCGCGTCGAACGCGTGGGCGATCGCCCTGATCATGCCGCCGAAGCCCTTCTCGGCGTCCACGACGTTGTACGCCGCGCTCGGCCGGTCCGCTTCGATCGCCGCGACGACGGCGTTCGCCGCGCTGTCCAGGTGCGTCCACGGCAGCACGCGGCCGTGGTCGTTGAACGTCGGCATCTGTCGTTTGCGCAGCATCTGCACCATCGTTTCGGTCGCGCCCGGCCCGTAGAACAGGCCGAACCGGAGCGAGACGGCTTCCAGCCCCGACGCCAGCGCCAAGTTCTCCTTCTCTCGCATGCCCTCCAGGTGACGATTGAACCCGGCGTCCGGGTCGGTCACCCCGAACTCGTCGGCCTCGGTCAACACCCGGTCACCGAAGTCGCGGTAGCCGTAGCCGAAGACGATGTTCTCGCCGACGAACCGGCGTACGCCCGCAAGCTTGGCGGCTTCGAGCAGATTCGCGGTCCCCGCGATTCGCAGATCGTCCGTGCCGTACATGCCCTTGTGGGTCATCGGCGGCTTCTTCAACGCAGTCGCCGCATGCACCACGGTGTCGGCTTGGACCCCCGCGAACGCCCGGAGCAGACCCTCCCGATCGAGCAGGTCGCCCCGGATCTCGTTGTGCTCGCCCCGGCCGAGCCCCAGCACGGTGTGCCCGGCGTCGGCGAGGGCGTGGCGGATGTGGCGGCCGAAGACACCGCTGGCTCCGGCCACGATCACGGTCTGGTTCTTCATCTCGGTCATGCCCACGGGACAGGGCAGCCTCCTGAAAAGTGACATACCCGCGTGTGACCCCAGTCACCCGTTGCCTCTGCCCTCACCTTCCGCTTTCGCTGCCTTTCGCGCCGCGCGCCGCGCGCCGCGCCGCGCCGCGCCTTCGCGCTGGATCAGGGTTCTCGGTCGAATCTTGGCCCAAGATTCGACCCGGATCCCTGATCCAGCGCAAACGCACGGCCGGATCACGCCGGGTCGACGGTGATGATCACGGACGGCGACTCGCCCGGCTTGGTCACCAGGACCCGACCCTCGGGGCTGACGGTGATCATCCAGCGCTCGGCCTGGCCGTGGTCCCGCGTCAGCGGCGCGACGTGGACGTAGCGGTCGCACGACGGGTCAGGGCAGCGGATGAGGCGGAGGTCGTCGGGTCCGGCGGGGTCGGCGAGGACGGCGTAGTACCCGCCGCCGGGCCGTGCCGCGACCACCGCCGGCATGAGCCCATGACAGGTCGTGAAGGAACACAGGCGTACGCCGCCGACTTGGCGTACGCGGAGGAGGTCGTCGAGGGTGGGCGCGTCCGCGTCGGTCTCGCCTTGCCGGATGACCTTGGTCTGGGCACAGTCCGGGCGTACGCACCAGCCGAGGAAGCCCTGACCCCCGGTGGCGCGGTAGACGACGAAGAGCCGTCCGCGCCCGTCGACTCCAGCGGCTAGGGCTTCTCGAACGTCGCCGTCGGCCGGGGCGGGAGCGACCGTTCCCAGGTCCACGCTCGTGCCCGCGCGACACGAATCGTCCGCACATCGGATCAGCGTCAGTCGCCGATCGCCGGAGGTTCCGTGCGGGGTGGCCTTGGCCAGCACGATCCCACCCGACTCAGGCGCGACGACGGCGGTCACCGTGGCGTCGTTCAGCAGTTCGATCCGACCGGCCGCACGGCCGCCGGTGCAGTGCCGGGCGGGATCGCAGACGGTCAGCAGCCCCTGTGACAGGACGGCCACCGTGGCGTCACGACGCGTGGCGACGCCGGCCGGCGAGGTCATGACCGGAACCTCGGTGAGCCGGGTCGCCGAACAGTGGTCGTCGAGGCAGTCTTCGATTCCATCCGAGGTCACGAGCACCGGAGGGCGACCCGCCGGCCACTCGACGGCGAGCACCGAGCCGCCGTCGCGGAGTTCGTGGTGCACCCGGGTGAGCACGTGGCCGGCCACGATCGCACCGCTGACCGCGGTGGGCAGCAGAAGGATGGCGACCGCCGTGATCAGGGCGGCCCGGCTCGGCCCAGCCGTCGCGCGCGGGGCGAGCTCCGGGATCGGGCGCGTACGCCGATAGATCTCCAGCAGCGTGATCGCCGGAAGCATCACCGCCGTCGCCGCGACCAGGGTGAGCAGCAGGTCCACGGCCAACCCCGTCGGCACGGACGCCGGGTGGAGGAACCGATTCGGCAGGATCACCGCGGCGACGGGCGCGACGACCCCGAAGGCGAACAGGACGCCCATGTCCCAGCGTTTGCCGCGCAGCTCGGCGTAGGTGGCCAAGGCGGCGAAGCCGGCCTGTTCGACGACCGCGACGGTGGCGGAGAGGGCGAAGTTGGTCGCGACTCCGATGAGGATGATCGCGACGACGGTCACGACGAACACCACGACCAGGGGTTCGCCGGGGAGGAGCAGGCCGGTCAACACTCCGCAGATGATCAGCGGCACCACGTACGCCGCCACCCCGGTCAAGGCGACCGGCAGCGCGTGCAGCGCCCGGCGCAGCGGCCGGGGGCCGCCGTCGAGCAAGGCCACTCCGGTCAGCACCGTGATCGTCCAGCCGAGCCCGAGGACGATCGTGATGAACCAGTCGTCCCGGCCGAAGGTCAGCACACCGTCGGCCACCCGGGCGTCGGCGTCGGCGAGCACATGCCACCCCGTACGCACCAGCAGCAGGGCGACCACCGCCGGGGCCAGTCGCAACGCACGCATGGCCGACAGCGTAGGGGCTGGCTGCCGACCCTGCAGATCACGGTTGCGCCGGCCAATCCGCTCGGGGAAGCATGTACAACCGTGATCTGCAGCCGTCCAGCGTCAGGGGAGGGCGTTCAGGTAGGGCTCGTGGCTGTTCATGAACTCCCAGCCGTAGTAGCGGTCCCAGTTGATCGACCAGGTCATGAGACCCCGCAACGCCGGCGAGGTTCCGCCTCGCAGGGTGTAACCGCCGCAGTTCGTTCCGCGTACCAGACAGTCCAAGGCCTGGTGGATCGCGGCAGGTGAGATGAACCCGTTGCCCGCGCTGACCGCGGCCGGGGTGCCGAAGGCGATCTGGTCCTCGCGCAGCGCGGGGAAGGTGAAGCCGGTGCCCGCGACCGGGAATCCGGCGGCGAGCATGTCGGTCATCGCGATGTGGAAGTCCGCGCCGCCCATGGTGTGGTACTGGTTGTCCAGGCCCATGATCGGGCCGGAGTTGTAGTCCTGCACGTGCAGGACCGTGATGTCGTTGCGCAGCGCGTAGATCACCGGCAGGTAGGCGCCCGCGCGGCGGTCGCAGCCCGCGCAGTTGCCGCCGTAGAACTGGTAGCCGAGCTGCACGAAGAAGGTCTCGGGCGCCATGGTCAGCACGAATCCGGAACCGTAGCGGCTCTTCAGTGTGCGCAGCGCCGAGATCAGGTTGACGATGACCGGCGTGGTCGGGCTGGCCACGTTGTTGTCACCCGCGTTGAGGGTGAGCGAATGGCCTTCGAAGTCGACGTCGAGCCCGTCGAGTCCGTATCGGTCGATGATGGCGCTCACGGAGCTGACGAAGGTGTCCCGGGCGCCGGTCGTGGTGAGCTGGACCTGGCCGTTCTGCCCGCCGATGGACAGCAGCACCTTCTTGCCCGCGGCCTGCTTGGCCCGGATGGCCGCGATGAACTGCGCCTCGGTCTCGACGCCCGGGCATTCGCTGACCGGGCACAGCTGGAAGCGGATGTCACCCGAGGTCACCGAGGTCGGCTCGCCGAAGGCCAAATTGATGATGTCCCAGGCGTCCGGCACGTCGGCCATCTTCATGTACCCGGACCCGTTCGCGAAGCTCGCGTGGAGATAGCCGATCAGCGCGTGTCGCGGCAGACCGGTGGAGCATCCGGTGGTCGTGCCGCTCACGGTCGCGCTCTTCGCGCTCTCGCCGTTCGAGTTGTACGCCGAAACGCTGTAACTGTGACTGCTGCAAGCGCTCAGGCTCCCCACGGTCGCCGTCGTGCCGCTGACGGTGGTGACGAGCGTGGTGCCCTCGTAGACCCGGTACCCGGTCGCGCCGGCCGATGCCGTCCAGCCCAGGGAGAGGGAGTTCGTGGTGGAACCGGTGATAGACAGTCCACTGGGGACAGGCGGAACCGTGGTGCAGCCCGTGGTCGTGGCGCTCGTGCCGCCGCTCTTGGCGCTCTCGCCGACCGAGTTGTACGCCGCGACGGTGTAGGTGTGGCTCGTGCACTTGGTCAGCCCGCTGATCGTGGCGCTGGTCCCGGTGACCGTCGCGACCAGGGTGCTGCCTTCGTAGACCCGGTACCCGGTGACCGTGCCCGAGGCCGCGCCCCAGGACAGGGCGATCGAGGTGTCGGTGACCGTGCCGGCGGAGGGGGCGCCGGGCGTACCGGGGACGCTGGAGCCGCCCGGACCGTCGAGGGAGATGTCGTCGGCGTAGTAGGTGCCCTGGCCGTACCAGCCGTGCGTGAACACCTGCACGCTCGTCTGCGACGCCGTCGTCGTGAAGGCCACCGTGAGCTGCGTGTACGCCGCGGCGGACGGCGTCCACGTCGACGCGCCGCCGACGATGCCGAGGTAGACGTAGTTTCCGCGCACCCACCCGGTGAGCGAGTACGCCGTGTTGGGCAGCACGGCGACGGTCTGCGTGCACTGCGCGTTGTCCGACGCCGAGGCCGCGCCGGCGAGCGCCTTGGCGCCACTGTGGACGGGTGTGCTCACCACCGAGCCCGAGCCGCAGCTCCAGGGGCTCAGGGCTCCGCTTTCGAAGCCCGGATTGGCGAGCAGGTTCGCCGCGTACGCCGGGGTGCTGACCGACACCGTCGCCCCCAGAACGGCGAGGACCCCCGCAACCGCGATAGATCGAAGCTTCTTCATCCGATAATTATTAGTAAACCTTACTGAGAATGTAAATGCCTGACTGATGCGGCGGTTCGGCTCCGAATGTCGGGGGGCCTCGGCAGAATCCCGTCACATGGAGCTTTCGATTCCAGACACATTCCGTGGCGAAGTGGTTCGGCCGGCCGACTCCGCATACGACGAGCTGCGGCAGGTCGTCGCGGGGGATGTCGACCGGCGGCCCGCGGTCATCCTGCGACCGGTCGACGCCGACGACGTGGCGACCGCCCTCGCCGTGGCCCGCGAGTCGGGGCTGCCACTGGCGGTGCGGTGCGGCGGGCACAGCGGTGCCGGGCACAGCGCGGTCGACGACGGCATCGTCCTCGACGTACGCACACTGAAGTCCTTGGAGATCGACGCGGACGGCAAGACGGCGTGGGCCGGCTCGGGCCTGACCGCTGGGGAATACACCGAGGCGGTCGGTCAGCACGGATTCGCCACCGGGTTCGGCGACACGGGCTCCGTCGGGATCGGCGGCATCACCGTCGGCGGCGGGATCGGCTTCCTGGCGCGCAAATTCGGCCTGACCATCGACAACCTGCTCGCGGCCGAGGTGGTCACCGCCGACGGCCGGATCCTGCGGGTGGACGCCGAGAACCATCCGGAGCTGTTCTGGGCGATCCGGGGCGGCGGCGGCAACTTCGGCGTCGTCACGAAGTTCCACTACCGCCTGCACGAGCTCGGCGACTTCGTCGGCGGCATGCTCATGCAGCCCGCGACGCCCGAGGTGATCACGGGCGCGATCGCGATCACCTCGGCCGCGCCGGAGGAGCTGTCGGCCATCATCAACGTGATGACCGCGCCGCCCGCGCCGTTCATCCCGGAAGAAGTGCGTGGCCGACTCGTGGTGATGACCCTGCTCGGGTGGGCCGGCCCAGCCGACGGGGCGGAGCAGATCCTCGGCCAGCTGCGGGCGCTGGCCACCCCGATCATGGACTCCGTGCGGCCGATGGCATACGCCGAGATGTTCCCGCCGGAGGAAGCGTCCTTTCGCCCGACCGCGGTCGGTGAGAACATGTTCGTCGACTCGCTGGACGGCGCGGCCGTCGACACGATCCTCAAGCAGCTCACGGAGTGCGACGCGCCGATGCGGGTCACCCAGATCCGGCCGCTCGGCGGGGCGGTGGCCCGCGTTCCGGCCGACGCGACCGCGTTCGCCCACCGGGACGCGGCATACATGGTCAACCTGGCGGCCTTGTACACCAGCCCGGCCGACCGGATCGCCAAGCAGGAGTGGGTCACGGCGTTCCGGGACCAGCTCGAAACCGGTACGCCCCGGGCGTACGTCGGGTTCGTGAGTGACGAGGACAACCCGGACCGGGTGCGGGCCGCGTACCCGGGGGCGACCTTCGACCGTCTCGTGGCCGCCAAGCGTCAGTACGACCCGGAGAACCTGTTCCGGCGCAACCAGAACATCCCACCCGCCTGACCCGTCACGCTTTTCGCGCTTTCGGGCGCTGCCCTTTTAGGCGCTGGATCAGGGTTCTCGGTCGAATCTTGACCCAAGATTCGACCCGGATCCCTGATCCAGCGTCGCAGTAGGACACCGCGAGGCCGCCCGGAGTCGAGGCGGCTCAGCCGCCGGAGTCGTCGTGCTCCGCGTCCTCCGGTACGGCGTCGGAGTCGCGGTCGTCGAGCCAGCCGTAGGGGAGCACGACCTTGGCGGGCGAGTTCGTGCGGCCGCGCGGCTGCCCGAGGTTGGCCTCCGGGAAGGGCGCGGCGAAGTCGAGCTTGCCGAGGAGGTCGTCGAGCTCCATGAGCGACGACGACATCGCCATCGCCTGCCGCAGCTGCGGTCCCACCGGGAAGCCCTTGAGGTACCAGGCGACGTGCTTGCGGAAGTCGGTGACCGCCTCCCGCTCGGCGCCCCACCAGTGGACGAGCAGTTCCGCGTGGCGGCGCATCACGTTCGCGACCTCGCCGAGGGTGGGCATCACCCGTGGCGGCGCCGGCACACCGGCGGCGTGCGCCCGGAAGGCGGCTTCCAGATCGGCGAACAACCAGGGGCGGCCGAGGCAGCCGCGGCCGACGACGACTCCGTCACAGCCGGTCTCGCGGACCATCCGCAGCGCGTCGTCGCCTTCCCAGATGTCGCCGTTGCCGAGCACCGGGACGTCGAGCGCCTCCTTGAGGGTGGCGATCGCCTCCCAGTCGGCCTGACCGGAGTAGCGCTGAGCAGCGGTACGCGCGTGCAGCGCCACCCACTTCGCCCCGGCGTCCTGGGCGATGAGTCCCGCCTCGACGTAGGTCAGGTGGTCGTCGTCGATGCCCTTACGCATCTTCACCGTGACCGGTATGCCGGCCGGAGCGGCGGCGTCCACCGCGGCCTTGACGATCGACCCGAAGAGGCGACGCTTCCAGGGGATGGCCGAGCCGCCGCCCTTGGAGGTGATCTTCTTGACCGAGCAGCCGAAGTTGAGGTCGATGTGGTCGGCCAGGTTCTCGTCGACCACCCGGCGGACGGCCTTGGCGGTGATCTCCGGGTCGACCCCGTAGAGCTGCATGCTGCGCGGGCTCTCGTCCGGCGCGAACTCGATCATCTTCTCGGTCTTCGGGTTGCGCACCGCGAGCGCGACCGTGGTGATCATCTCGCAGACGTAGATCCCCCCGCCCTGCTCACGGCAGAGCTGGCGGAACGCCACGTTGGTGATTCCCGCCATCGGGGCGAGCACCACGGGCGGATCCACCGGATAGGGGCCGAGCCGCAAGGTCACGTCACCAAGAATCCCACACGCGTACGCCTTCCCCGCAAGTGACGGCGCTTACGCTGGCCGCATGACCTCGCTCGCATGTGACCTGGCGCAGGGTGTGATCCCCGCCGAGCCGGACGGCCGTACGCTCGTCGCCGTCTTCGCCTCGCCGGTCGCGGAGTTCCTCCTGCACTTCGGCCGGGATCTGGGGTACCGGACCGTGCTCGTCGAACCCGATCTGGCCCGGATCGGCGGTACTCATCAGCTGGCGAGCAGCGTCGACCCGTCGTTCGCCGACGCGACGGCCGACGTCGTGGTGACCGATCACGATCGCCCGGAGTTGGGCGAGATCCTCCGGGCGGCGCTGGACACCCCGGCCCGGTGGATCGGGGTGATGGGCAGCGTCCATCATGCCGCTCAGCACATTCCCGCGCTGACCGGACTCGGCGTCGAGCCGGAGCGGATCGCCCGCGTACGCCGCCCGATCGGGCTCAACATCGGCTCGAAGACGCCGGCCGAGATCGCGATCTCGACGCTGGCCGGACTCATCGCCGACCGGAACGGCCGCCCCGGCGGCTTCACCTTCTGACCGGCGCCGCCCCGGCCGCTGCGGAATGCGCGATATCCGGGATAACGCGGCCTCCCTGGTGCTGGAAGGCCGCGTTATCCCGGATATCGCGAGCGAAGGGGAACCGTCAGGCGGTCTTGATCGCCGACAGCTCGAACTCCAGCGTGACCTTCTCGCTGACGAGGACGCCACCGGCCTCCAGCGCGGCGTTCCAGTTCACGTTCCAGTCCTTGCGGTTGACCGTGACGGAGCCCTCGAAGCCGACCCGGGTGTTGCCCCACGGGTCCTTGACCGCGCCCTCGAACGAGAACGGGACGGTGACGGGCTTGGTCACGTCCTTGATCGTGAGGTCGCCGGTCAGCTCGAACGTGGTGTCGTCCACCTGGCGCGCGGAGGTCGAGACGAACTTGATCTCCGGGTAGGTCTCCATGTCGAAGAAGTCGTTGCTGCGCAGGTGGCCGTCGCGCTGCTCGTTGCGCGTGTCGATGCTCTTCGCCTGGATCGTGACGGCGACCTGGGACTTCTCGGGGTTCGTCCCGTCCAGGTAGCCGGTGCCCTCGAACTCGTTGAACGCGCCGCGCACCTTGGTCACCATCGCGTGGCGAGCGGTGAAGCCGATGCGCGAGTGGGACGGGTCGAGGGCGTACTGTCCGGTCAGCTCGGCGAGGGAAGCGGTAGCGGTGGTCATTGCATCTCCTTGATAGTTGAACTCTCAACCAACGGGTACAGCTTACCGAAGGTGTTTGAATCGTCAACTATTCCCACGCGGTCGGTCACATGTGAGCTACGCCACACGTACCCACTCGAACCGGTCCTCAGCCGCCGGAACCGCGGCGAAGTCGTACCGAACGCCGTCTCGCCGCAGTGCGACCAGGGAGACCGAGCTGCTGCCCCAGATCTCGTTCTCGCCGAACTCCCGCCGTACGAGCAGCGCCCGTGCGTCCTCGCGAGCCAGCCCGGCCCCGGTGAGCAGCGGCAACCACTCGGCCCACGCCGCGTCCACCGGCCCGTCGCCCGGTTCCGGCCGCGTCGCCGCCAGGCGCGGGCGGAAGAACTCCAGCCGCTGCCGGATGTCGGTGACGGCCAGCTCGGGCGCGTCCCGCTCGCGCGTCCCGTCCAGGCCCATGTTCGTGACGACGTGCAGGCCCGCGGACAGTTCCTGATCGTCGAGGTCACGGCCGTCCCACGACCACAGGTGTACGCCGAGAGCAGTGGCCCGGACGAGATGGAACGGGTCGTAGTGCACCGGATCGGTCAGGGGCGCCCCGAGCGGGAGGTCGCCGCGGGAGCGGCGGCCGTCCGCGCCGGCCATCGGCCCGAAGCCGTTGAGCACGCAGGACACCGACGGCTGGGCCGGGTCGACGGCCAGCCAGGTCCCGCCGGCCCGCAGATCCTGCCCGCCGAGGACGCCCGGCCGATCCGGCCAGTACGCCCCGGGAAACCGCCACGGTCGCTGGAGAAATTCGTCGCGTACGCCGACGAGGAGCAGTGGAACCGTCGAGTCAGGGTCGAAGCTGACGATGACGGTGCACATCAGAAGGCCAGGAGGTCGTCGAAGCCGTCCTGGGCGAGCTTCTCCAGCGTGTCGAGGGCCAGTTCGGCCTGGGCGGCCGCGTCCGGATCGCGCTCGGCCAAGCCGCTGGCGGCGTACTCGTCCTCGTCGAGCCGCAGGATCTTCGTCCCGTCGGCCGACCGCCACAGGTCGAGGTCGAGATCCTCGGCCACCACCGAGTCGCCGTCCACGACCGCCGGCCGGCAGACGTCGCAATACCAGCCCTTGCGTACGCCGTCGGCCGCGACGACCTCCTTCACCGAGTACCACCGGTCGCGCCAGTAATGCTCGGTGAAGACGTCTCCGGGCTCGAACCAGACGTATCCCAGATCCTTCGGGTCGTCGCCGGCGAACTCGGCGCGGACGGCGAGGTGGGTGCCGTCGTCGCCGACCACCGTCGCGGCGTACGACAGCTTCTCGCGGCCGTATTTGACCAACCGAACCATGACTTCCCGACCCGGAGTGAGCGCCATGATCCGAAGGCTACTCGTCCCCGGACCCGGCCGGCGGCGCTCGTCCGGCAGACATAGTTAACGGTCGAACTTTCGCCACACCCCCGATACGCTCACCGAGTGTCGGAGTCGGCGTTCACCGTCTGGGGTGGAATCTTCGCCGCCGCCCTGCTCGCGGTCGCCGCGCTCGCCCTGCTCCTGTCGAGCGGTGCCGCCGTACGCAAGCCGTCCCCCGACTGCCGGGCGCTGGTCCAGGAGGCCCGCGAGCTGGAGGAGATCGCCGCGGCGGCGTTCACCAAGGCGCTGGAGGCGGCGGACACGGCCGCCCGGACGAGCGTCGAACTGGAAAACGCGGAGAACCACCGCGACGACTGCGATCGGCTCCAGGTCACGGCGGCGCACGCGCTGGCCGACGCCCTCCAACGGCTGTCCCTTGACGACGGAACCGTGTCCGCCCGTGAACCGGTCGGCGAGGCGTCCCGCGCGGCGATGGTCGCGTACCGGCAAGGGGTCATCTCCGTGGAGCAACTGCAGACCCTCTGGCAGCAGATCGACGGCTGGGACGCGACCCACGAGGAGCAGTCGCACGAACTCACCCGGCTTCGGGCGGACGACGTCGAGGCCCGACGCCGGTACGACGCCGCCGCCCTGCTGGAGCGCTCGGCGCGGCAGGCGTACGAGATCGCGCAGGTCGCCGCCCGGGCGCTGACCGACGAGGCGGCCGAGGCGGCCGGGGAGGCGCAGCAGGCCCGGATCGCCGCCCAGGACTGCCTCCGGCGGCCGGGCCGCCGCTGACCATCCGTAGTTGATCAGCTGTTCGCGGAGTCGATCAGGGTGCTACGGACACGACGCCACCGCCCACCCACCCACACGATTCCAGCCTGATCACGACCGACAGTTCATGATCGCGCAGAAAGGGCGGGGTGGGTGAGGAGGGCGAGGCCGTCGTCTTCGGCGCGGACCTGCCAGCCCAGGCGGGCGTAGAACGCCATGGTCGCGGTGGCGGCCGTCCGGGTGACGAGCCACGCGGGCGAACCGTCGACGATCGTGGTGAGCAGGGTGCGGCCGAGTCCGCCGCCCCGGGCGTCGGGGCGTACGGCGAGCTCGACGACCTCGACGGTGCCGGCCAGGTCGTCGACGACCGTCCCGAACCGGTCGCGAAGCATCCCGTAGAAGCCGTTCGACGGCACCGGGGCCGGGGTGCGTACGCGGAAAGCGAAACCGGCGATCCCGGAACCGTCCCGCGCCCAGGCCGCGAGGAATCCGTCGCGGGCGGTCCAGTCGGGCACCGACGCTACGAAGGTACGCACCTGGTCGTCGGATTCGTCCCAGGGTGGACCGGCGAACGCGGCGCTGTAGACCTCGGCCAGATCGTCGAGGGCGGCCAGGAACGGGGCGGGTTCGGCGTACTCCACCGGGGGGTGCGGCATCCCGTGATCTTAAGAGCCGGAAAACAACGTTGCGGGGGTGAAGATCGCGTGGGTAGATTCGCACGTACACGGGAAAGGAGGTGGTCCAGCTGTATAGCAATGGGACTCGTGAGGTGGCTGTCCGCTAGCCGCTGTCCTTGACTGCTTCGTCAGGGCCGTGTGACAACGGTGTGGCGAATACCAGGCAGCTACCCGACCCCCAGGGCTTTCCGGCTCAGTCCAGCCGGTCCGCATCAGGCGGAACCCTGGGGGTCGCACCCTTTCCGGCGTACTTTCGCCGATCGGTCACGCGGGCGGGCCCGGGATCAGGGCCGCGCGGGTGATCAGGTCCCGCAGCCACAATCCCCGTCGCCATTGGGTCAGGCGGCTGACCCGCCCGGCCATGGCCGCGATCTTCTGCGTCGGCCTGCGGCGCAGCGCGTCGAATCGAGCCAGCCCGGCGGCGACGTCCTCCGTCCGCAGACAGTCGGCCAGCGCCGCCGCGTCGATCAGCGTCTGGCACGCGCCCTGCCCGAGGTCCGGGGTCATCGCGTGGGCGGCGTCGCCGATCAGCACCGTGTTGCCGACCACATAGGACGGCAGCGGCGGGTCGAGGTGGCTGAGGTCGTGGTGCAGCACCTCGGTCTCCGCGTACCGGCTCAGGATGGTGGGGATCGGCTCGGGCCAGTCACCGAAGACGTGCCGCAGCTCGGCCAGGTCGTCCGCCGGCCGGTAGCCTTGGGGCACCGTCAGCACGGCGTACCAGTTGGTCTTGCCGGGTTCCTGCGGCGTGACGCCGAACTTGACGCCGCGGCCCCAGAATTCGCCGCCCGCGACCAGGTCGAGGTCCGTGACGCCGCGCCAGACCGTGGCCCCCGCGTAGCGCAACCGGTGGTCCGGGAAGAGGGCCGCGCGGGCCCTGCTGTTCGCGCCGTCCGCGACCACCACCAAGGGATACGCCTGACGCAGCGCGTCGACATCGGTGACGGGCTCGCCGAAGCGCACGACGCCGTCGGGCACCGCCTCGGCCAGTACGCGCAGCAGCGCCGGCCGGGACAACAGATAGACGGGTTCGCCCTGCTTGCGGGCTAGCCGTTCGACGTCGAGGGTGGCGATCAGCGAGCCGTCGTCCCGCCGGAGGTGGCCGTTGGCCTGCGGACGGCCGGCCGCCCGGGCGGCCGCGCCGACGCCGAGCCGGTCGAGCGCACGCATCGCCGACGGCCACATGCCCAGACCGGTGCCCGTCTTGGGCAGGTCGTCGGCCCGTTCGAAGACGGTGACCTGCCATCCTTCGCCGATCAAGCCGATCGCGGTCGCGAGGCCGCCGATGCCGCCGCCGACGATCGCTGCAGTTCTGGTCATGCCCCGACCGTACTACACCTGTAGTGCTGCTGACTACAGGTGTAGTGTGCGGTTGTGAGTGATCGCCGTACGCAGCTGCTCGACGCCGCGATTCAAGTACTGGGCACCCGGGGACTCCGGCAGTTGACGCACCGGACGGTCGATGCGGAGGCCGGACTGCCGGAGGGCTCGGCGTCCAACCACTTCCGTACGCGGGAAGCCCTGATCAGCGGGGTGCTCGACCGGCTCGTCGACCGGGAGACCGAACTATGGGGCCGGCTTGGCGGCGCGCGGCCACTGGACGCGGAGGGCCTGGCGACCGCGGCGGGGGCGATGATCACAGAGCTGGCCGGCCCGGGCCGAGCCGTCACGCTCGCCCGGTACGCCATCTTCCACGAGGCGGCGTTCAACCCTGACCTGCAGCGACGGATCGCCTCGAATCGAGACCGGCTGGCAGTGTGGGGCGTACCGCTGGTGGCGGCGCTCGGCTCGGCCGAACCGGAGCGGCATTACCGGATGCTGCTGGACCTCGTCGACGGGCTGCTGCTGAATCAGCTCGCCAGCCCGACCCCCACCTTCGACCCCGCCTCCTCCATCCGTACCTTCCTCCGCGCCGTTACTTCTGGGCTGGATCAGGGTTCCGGGTTGAATCTTGGGGCAAGATTCGACCCGGAACCCTGATCCAGCGGGAGCCACGCTAGGCGGGAAGGCGTACGACGTTGTAGGTCACGTCCGGCGCCGGGTCGACGTCGAACCGCGCGTTCACGGCGTACACGTACGGGCCGAAGAGCGCGATGGTCGCCGGGACCTGCAGGCGCGGATCGGTGATCTCGTCGATCAGCTCCGCCCGGCCCCGGCCGAGCGCGAACTTCGCGATGATGTTGTCGGAGTTGCGGCAGATGTAGAGCGTCCGGCCACGCCGGATCATCCCGTCCCCGTTGAGGACGCTGGCTCCGCCGAGGTCGACCTGGGTGGCCGTGCCCCGGCGGGGGTCGAAGGCGAACAGCCGCCCGGCGACCATCTGCACGATGAGCAGCTGCCGCCCGTCCGGGGTCGTCTCGATGCCGTTGTTGAAGGCGTCCGTCTCGCCGAGCCCGCCCGGCAGCGTGATCGCGTACGCCGCCGACGGGTCGGGCAGCCGGCCGCCGGGACCGAGCGGCACGACGAAGAGCTGGTCGCTGGGGGAATCGGTGAAGTAGACGGCGTCCTCGGTCACGATCGCGTCGTTCACGAAGCCGCCGCCGAACTGGTATTCGGCGAGCTGAGCGCCGGTGATCGCGTCGTAGACGATCGCCCCGCCGTTCGGGCCCGTGCAGGCCCAGATCCGGTGGTGGCGGTCGATCTCCAGGCCGATCAGGTGGCCGTCGGCCGGTCCCGGGATGAACACGCCACCCCGTCCGGTCAGCAGGCTGCCGCGGTAGATCGAGCCGGTCGCGATGGAGCCGACGTAGAAGTGAGTGCCCGAGACCGCGATCCCTTCGGGATTCCAGCCGTCGGGCAGGTCGATGACCTCCGGCAGGGCGGCGGATCCGCCGGCGGCCTGGGCGGGTGTCCCGCCGAGCAGCCCGGCCAGCGGGGCGGCCGCGAGCGCGGTCACCATCGTCCTTCTGCGCATGGATAGTCCTCCTTGGACGGCGGACCCCGTGCCCGCCGCCAAGGAAACCCATTGGCCCGGCAAAATGGTTGTCAGTCGCTGAAGACGAGCCCTTCGGCGTGCGCGGTGACCTCGGCCGGGGTCGGTGGGGTCAGCAGATATCCGGTGATCACTTCGGCCCGGGGGTCGCCACTGTCCACACACGCCCGAATCGCCGCCTGGACGTCGTACCGCGTGGAGCGCAGCTCGACGTCCGGCCCGAGCAGCGCCCAGTACGCCGTCCCCGGCTCGCGGAGGTGGTAAGGCAGGCCGACGCTGCCGGAGTTCACGCTGCGCCGCCCGGCGACCGCCCGATCGAACTGGAGGTGGGTGTGGCCGGTGACGATGACCTGCTCGGGTACGCCGGCGGACAGGTCGGCGTACCGGTCCTCGGGAGTCTCCGGCGTCACGCACTCGGTGTCCTTGCGTGGCGATCCGTGGCAGAACCGGACGTCGCCCAGTCCTTCGACGGCGACGACGACGGTGAAGGGAAAGGTCTCCAGGAAGTCGATCGCTTCGGCCGAATGCTGCCGCGGCATCCAGACGTCGCGCTCGCCGGACGGCTCGCGGCCTTGGCGGGCCAGTTCGTAGACGGCCCGGTCGGCGTTTCCGCGTACGCACACCGCCCGGTCGCCGAGCGCCCGGATGAGGTCGACCGTCAGCTGCGGTTCCGGTCCCCAGGTGACGTCGCCGGGGAAGACGACCAGGTCGGCCGCCTGAACGTCCGGTTCCGCCAGCACTGCCCGGAGGGCGGGGACGTTGCCGTGGACGTCGGCGAGGACGGCGACTCGGCGTACCGGTCCGTAGCGGGGTGTCATACCGCGATGATGCCGCGTGACGGGCATTGACGCGAACCTGTCCAGGGAGAAGACTTCTGACCTCAGTGGACAGAGAGGCGGCCCCCGGAGCCATGCGTAAACGTTTGCTGATCAGCGCCGGAACCGCCCTGGTGGGTGTCCTGCTCCTGACCGGAGCCGGGGTGGCGGCCTGCTCGGTCGCGACGCGAGACACCGCCTCGACCGCTCAGGGGACGGGCGCCGAGGGCACCGAGGCCGGGGTCGACGCGTCGGCGGATCCCAGCGGGAGTGCGAGCGCCACCGCCACGGCCAGTCCCAGCGTCGTCCCCGCGACCAACTGCGGCCGGTACGCCTTCCCGAAACCGTCCACCAGCACGCTGCGTGCGTCGAAGAAGAAGGCGTTCGCCTTCTACTTCCCGCCCTATCCGATCTCGATCGACAACAAGGACCCGGGAGGTGACTACTGGGCCAAGTGGACGACCGAGGCGGACCGCCTCGCCAGCGGCACGAAGCAGGGCGAGGAGATGCTGGACCGGCCGCTGACCCGAGCCCCCTTGGCCGGCGACTGGCGGCAGAAGGACTTCGAGACCGAGATCCGCCAGGCGATCGACATGGGGCTCGACGGGTTCATCTGGGAGTATCACAGCGTCAGCTCGGACGCCCGGTGGACGCAGCTGCCCGTGATGCTGGCGGCGGCGAAGGCGGTGGATCCCGGCTTCCGCATCATGCTCAGCCCCGATCTGCAGCAGGGCGCCAACACGACTCAGGCGTCGATCGTCGCCGACGTGCTCAAGGTGAAGGGCGAGTCGGCGATCTACAAGGTCGACGGGAAGATCGTGCTCGCCCCGTTCTACCCGGAGCGCGTCGCCGCCTCGTTCTGGGACGGCATCCGCACGACGCTGGCGGGTAGCGGCGTACCGAGTGTGCTGGTGCCGATCTTCCTCTCGGGCTCGCCGAACGTGCGGGCGGCCGCCTGGAACAACAGCGTCTACGGCTACTCCCTGTGGGGCAACCGATGGGTCGGCGGCGCGGACTCGGTCCGCAAGGGTGCGGTCGAGGCGCACGCCAACGGGCGCAAATACATGGCGCCGATCGCGTTCGAGGACACCCGGATCTACGACGGCCGCTATTGGGAGGCGTCGAACAGTGGCGCGCTGCGGGCCATGATGGAGAAGGCGATCGCCGGTGACGCCGACTGGCTCGCCCTGATCACCTGGAACGACTACACCGAATCGTGGATGGCCCCCTCGAAGGGGCGCGGATACGCCGTCGCCGACACGGTCGCGTACTACACGACGTGGTTCAAGACCGGCAAGAAGCCCGGGCTGGTTCGCGACGCGCTCTACTACTTCCACCGCAGTCACCGCACCGACGCGCCTTACGACACGAGCAAGCAACAGATCGCGATGCACATCCCGAACGGCGACGGGGCCTCGAACAAGGTCGAACTGCTCGCCTTCCTCAGCGCGCCCGGCAAGCTCGTGATCAAGCAGGGTGGCACCGTGTCTACCAAGGACGTCGCGGCCGCCGGGATGGTCTCGTTCACGGTCGCGATGGTGCCCGGCACCACACCCTCGTTCGAGCTGCAGCGGGGCGGCAAGATCGTCCAAGCCCTGCAGAGCAAGGTGCCGATCAAGGCCAAGGTCGTCCACCAGGACATGATGTATCGAGCGGGCGGCGGGACCGCCTGCGGCGGAAAGGCTTAGGCCAGCAGGGCTTCGGCCCGGTCGGTCCGCAGGTGCAACACCGTGCGGCCATCGCGGCTGGTCGACACCAGCCCGGCTCCGCGCAGCACGCCCAGGTGCTGGGAGATCGCCCCGGCCGTGACGCCCAGCCGGGTGGCCAGGTCCGTCGTCGTCGCGGGCTGCGCGAGGCTCGTCAAGATCTCCGCTCTGGTACGCCCGAAGAGCGCGGCCAGTGCGTCGGAGACGGGTTCGGGCTGCTCCCAGAGGGTGGCGACCCCGCGAGCGGGGTAGCGCAACGTGCCGGCCGCGACCGGGCGTACCGACGCGGTGACGCGCGGCCAGCAGAACACGCTCGGGCACAGGATCAGCCCGTTGCCGTTGAGCTGCACCGGCTTCTTGTCGTGCGGCGGACGCCGGGGATGGATGTGCAGTACGCCGTCGAGGAAGCGGACCTCGTCGTGCAGCCCGGCGAAGAGTCCTTCGATGCCGCCCTGGGCCAGCAGCCCGGCCCGGTACGCGATGTCGGCCTCCAGCACCCGGCGCATACGCGTCCAATGTGGTGCGATCAACGCCTCGTAGCAGGCCTCGAGAGCGTCCGCCGCGAGGCGTACGCCCTCCCGGGGGCGCTCCGCCAAGCGCCGGGTCCTCGGAGTGTCGACGTGGAGCGTCCGCAGCTCTTCGCGTACCCGGGAGGCCGAAACGGCCTTGATCCGACGCAGCTCGTCGCTGAGCGCGGGCAGCCGGACATCCGGCGCGGGCAGCAGGAACCCGGGCTTGAACCGGTCGTTCGCGACCAGGTCCAGCAGCAGGTCCACGCCGGGCCCGGCGGGTAGCCGCGGCCGCGCCCACCGGGTCCACGGCAGGTGGACGGCGTGCACGCCGGGGCGTTGGAGCGCCGCGAGCGCGAAGACCGTCTCGTACGCGGGCGAGACGCCGAAGCGCACGCGGGCCAGTTCGAGCCCGTCCATCGGGATCCGCAGCGACATGGACCCAATTTAGCGCTCACTAAATCGTGGCGGCCTCCGGCGGGCCCGCCGCAGCATCCCCGGCATGACGGCTCTTCTCGGAACCCCGGTCCGGCGCTCGCGACGCGACTGGCGCCTGCTGTGGAGCGCAGGCGCGATCTCCAGCCTGGGCGACGGCGCCTTCCTCGCCGCGCTTCCGCTGCTCGCGTCGACGATGACCACAGATCCGCAGCTCATCGCCGGGGTGACCGCCTGGGGCACGCTGCCCTGGCTCCTCGCCGCGCTCCCGGCCGGAGCCTTGGCCGATCGGCTGGACGCCCGCCGGACGCTGTCGTTCGTGCAGCTCGCCCAGGCCCTCCTGATCGGCGCGCTGGCCGTCCTCGTCATGCTGCGCTCGGGTGGCATCCTCGCCGTGTACGCCGTGGCGTTCGCGGTCGGCCTCGCGGAAACGCTGGCGAAAGTGTCCGGCCAACGGCTGCTCCCAGTCGTCGTCGACCCGGCCGGCCTGGAGAAGGCGAACGGCCGGCAGAACGCGGCGTTGTTCGCGAACCGGCAGTTCCTCGGTCAGCCGCTGGGCGCGTTCCTCTTCTCGGTCGCGGCCGGGCTGCCGTTCTGGGTGGACGTGGCGTCCTTCCTGGTCTCGGCGTTGCTGGTCCGCTCGCTTTCGCGGAGCGCTCCCGGGGTGGCCGACCGGCGGGCGCTACGGTCCGAGATCGCGGTCGGCGTCCGGTGGCTGGCCTCGCATCCGCTGCTCCGGACGCTCTCCCTGCTGGCGGGCGTGGCCAATCTCGCCAACTTCCTCGCGATGGCGACCTTCGTGTTGTTCGTCCGGGACCGGCTCGGCGTCTCGGACGCGGCGTACGGCGTGGTCGTGGCGCTGACCGGTGTCGGAGGCGTCCTCGGGAGCTTTCTCAGCGCGCGGATCGTCGGCCGGTTCGGCGGGCGGCGTACGGTGCTGACCACGCTGTTCGTCACGCCGACGGCGATGATCGTCCTCGGCCTGTACGCCCACGACATCGTGACCCTGACGGCGTTGGCGTCGATCACGACGTTCAGCGCGTCGCTGTGGAACGTCGCCGTGATGTCGTTGCGGCAGCGCACCGTCCCGGCCGAGCTGATGGGCCGGGTCGCCAGCGTCGGCCTGCTCCTCGCCTTCGGTACGCAGCCGATCGGGGCGCTGCTCGGCGGCCTCGTCGCGGGCTGGTGGGGGCTGGCCGCCCCGTGGATCGTGGCCGGGGTGGTGCGGCTGGTCGCGGCCGTCGCCTCGCTCCGCCCGCTCACCCGCTGGCGCCCCTGACACCCTCGCGGTTCGCGTCGGGCCGCGCGTCGGGCCGCGCATCGGGCCGCGCGTTGGGCGGTTTCGCGTTATCCGGGATAACGCTGTCTTTCGGCGCGGTCAAGCCCGCGTTATCCCGGATAACGCGGGGAATGGCGGCCGATGATGTCGCGGGAATGGGGCCGACGCGGCGATCCGAGCGCGCTCAGATGCACAAAAGCGGCTGTCTGGCCGGGAAGTTCGCCCGGACCAGACAGCCGTTGTGCCCCTCCGGATGCCCCCGTCGCTCCGCTGAGCGCCATCCGGCGTGGTCTCCCGGCATTTTCTGAGCTGCGCGCCACGTCAACTGGCGATATAGTCCTAGCTCAGATCTTCTCAACGTCAGTTGAAAACACGGAGCCTGAAGTATCGCGGGGGCAGCGCTGAAGTGTCAAGAGTTTATGTTGCAGGGCATTGCCGTAAGCTGATGTTGAGAACGGGGGTGACGATCAAGTGACGTTCGCCGATCGGCTGGATCACTTGTTCCGCACCGTGCGCCCGGCCGGCCGGGGCGAGTACACGTATGAAGAGGTCGCCGAAGCCATCCGGGCCACCGGCGTGATGATCTCCCACACGTATGTCTGGCAGCTCCGCAAGGGCAAGCGGGACAACCCGACGAAACGCCACCTCGAGGCGCTGGCCGAGTTCTTCGGGGTGCCTCCGGCGTACTTCTTCGACGACTCGGTCGCCGAGGCCACCAGAGCCCAGCTCGACCTGCTCGCCGCGATGCGGGACAGCTCGGTGCGGGCGCTCGCGCTGCGCGCGGCGGGGCTGTCGGCGTCCAGTCTGCAAGCCATTCGGGGGATGATCGAGCAGGCCCGGCGAATCGAGGGGCTACCGGCGGAACCGCCAGCTTGAGCGCCGAAAGGTTGACCGCTCCTAGGCGACTGCATGACGATGCACCAATGCGTCTACGCCGCCTGCGCAAGGAGTGCGAAGCGCGGCTGTCCGGGCTCGCGGTGCCGCGCCCGTTCGACGTGCGCGCCTTCTGCGATCAGGTGGCCGCCTGGCGAGGCCGTCCGCTGCACGTGCACGAGCTGGCCGCCGAGGACGCCGCCGACCTGCCCTGCGGCATGTGGATCGCGACCGACGTGGCCGACCACGTGTTCCACGTGCCGGGCGGGAGCAGTCTGCACCGGGATCACATCGTCCTGCACGAGATCGGCCACATGCTCTTCGACCACACCGTCGCCGCCGAACCGGCGCGGGAGCCGGACGCCCTCGACCGCCTCCTGCCCGACCTGGACCCGGCGATGGTCCGCCGGGTGCTGCGGCGGGGCGGTTACTCCACCGAGCAGGAGCAGGCGGCCGAGATGCTGGCCTCGCTCATCCTGCAGCGGGCGGCCGCACCGGCGCCGGCCGGCCTCGGCGAGGTGTTCGGCCGGGCCCGCCGGGTCGACGCGGGTCTGACCGAGCCCGCCGCGCGGCGGTGACCCGAGCCGATCTGATCGTCCTCGCTCTCCTGTGGAGCGTGGGCCTCGTCCGGCTGGTCCGGCGACGGCCGTCGGCCCATCACCGGGTCATGACGTTCAGCCTCCTGGCCATCGCGCTGGCCGCCACCGCGCACGATCCCGTGATCGCGCAGAAGCTCGACTCGGTCACCGGCGGCGCCGACGTGGCGGCGTTGGTGCGTACGCTCAGCGGCGTGGCCGCGGCCGCCTCGGTGTGGGTGTTCGCCACCGCCCTGTCCGGCCCGGCCCAGCCGCGCCCGTACTGGCGACCCCGGCTCTACCTGGTGACGGCGGCCGTCATGGTCGCCCTCACCGTTCTCTTCCTGCTCACCGTCCGGCAGCCTGGGCCGGGCACGTTCGCCGACGAGCAGCCGGGGCAGCCGACGGTGGTGCTCTACGGCGTGCTGTCCTACGTCGCGTACGCCGCCGGAGCGGGGCGCGGGGCGGTGCTCTTCTGGACCCAGGCCCGCCGCTCGGGGCGTACGCTGCTGCGCGCCGGGCTCTTCGTGCTCTGTGCAGCGGCGGGGTTCTTCCTGGCGTACGTCGGGCTGCGGACGCTCTGGCTCGTCGCCGAGCCGATCGGGCTGCGGCCGCCGGACTGGCTCGTCGTCGGTCAGCAGGGCGATCTCATGGCGGGCTTCCTCCTGCTGGCGGCCGGGTGTGCGCTGCCCGGCATCGCCGTCGCGGGGGACTACATCGCCGACTACTCCGCGCTGAACCGGCTGCATCACCTGTGGCACACCCTGCAACGGGCGGTGCCGGGGTTCGTCCTCGGGCGTACGCCGTCCCGCCTGGGCGATCACCTCAACCCGTTCAACGTCCGGATGCGTCTCTACCGGCGGGTCATCGAGATCCGCGACGCGCAGTGGAGTCTGGGCGCGCCGGTCGACGACGATCCCACGACCGAGGCGGCGCTGCTGCTCATGGCGCTGGCGGTGGCCGGGAAGTCGGCGGCGAAGGGCACCTCGAACCCCCGCGTGCGGCGTACGCGCCGGTCCGGTGCCGATCCCGGCGACGCCGTCGATCGGGAGGTCACCCACCTGCTGCACGTCGCGGAGTACTTCGCCAGCGCGTACCCGCCGTTGCTCGTCCCGGCGCAGCGGCTGCGCCCGCTAGAGGACGAGTACGGCGAAGAGCCGTTCCAGCTCGACGGCGGGATCGTCGGTGAGCCCGGTGTGCGCCGGACCGGGCTGCACGACGGTGCTGCGGGGTGAGGTGAGCCAGCGGAACCGCTCGCCCAGGGTCATCCGCCGCTCGTCGTCGCAGACCTGCCGGTAGCCGAGGAGGACCGCCTCGACGGCGTCGAGATCGGCGCCTGGATCGAGCGCACGCAGCCGGTCTGGGTCGACGTGCGTACGCACGGCGAGGAAGTCGCGGCTCCGGCAGTAGACCACCAGGCCGACGTTCATCATCTCGCCGCGTTCGATCCGGGGGACCAGCCGGATCAGGGCGTATTCGAAGGCGACCCGCGTCACGCCACACCTTCCAGCGACGGCAGCCAGGCGGCCGGCTGCTCCAGCCGGGCCAGCAGATGCGTGACGTACGCCGCCCGCGCCTCGTCCGGCGTCTCGAAGTCGGCCGTCCACGAGTGCGGGTCGACCAGCCATTCGTCCGGCACCAGCCCGAGCACCTCGGTCAGCACCTCCGGGGTCACGAGCGGGGCCAGCGCCTCGTGCGCGCCCTCGATGTCGGACGCCTGCCCGGCCAGCGCGTGATCGGCGGCTTTGAACGGCCGGAGCACGGCGTTGGCCGCGCTCGCCCAGTTGTGGTGGAAGTAGAGGCTCGCGCCGTGGTCGATGAGCCAGAGCGAACCGTGCCACATGAGCAGGTTCGGGTTCCGCCACGTGCGATCGACGTTCTCCACCAGTGCGTCGAGCCACACCACGCGGGCGGCGAGGCCGGCGTCGACCTTGTGCACGCGCGGATCGAAGCCGAGCGAACCGGGCAGGAAGTCCATCCCGAGGTTCAGCCCAGCGCTGTTGAGCAGCAGTTCCTGCACCTCGGGGTCGGGTTCGGCCCGGCCGAGCACCTCGCCGAACTCCACCCGGGCCAGCTCCGGCATGGGCAGCCCGAGGCGACGGGCCAGTTCACCCACCACGACCTCGGCGATCAGCGCTTTCGGGCCCTGCCCGGCGCCCCGGAACTTGACGACGTAGGTGCCGAGGTCGTCGGCTTCGACGACGCCGGGGAGTGAGCCGCCCTCGCGCAGCGGGGTCACGTACCGCAGCGCGGTGACCGAGGGAAGGTGCATGACGAACAGCGTACGGGTTGCGTGGTTCTGCCCGGTGGAGCGTGCCCACGGACTACTATGAACTGGACAAGCGTCAATATATGTGCCATTTCTCACGAGCGGTTTCGACACGCTCGGAACGAGGAATACCGTGCGGCCTAAGTGAGCGTTCAGGTTTTACCGGCCGACCGGGAGGTCAGGGATGACCGATAAGTATGTCTATGCGTTCGCGGAAGGCAACAAGGACCTCAAGGATCTCCTCGGCGGCAAGGGTGCCAACCTCGCCGAGATGACGAACCTCGGGCTCCCCGTGCCGCCGGGGTTCACCATCACGACCGAGGCCTGCCGGGCGTACCTGCGCGACGGCAGGACCCCGGAGTCCCTGGACGCCGAGATCACCGAGCACCTCGCCGCGTTGGAGCAGGCCATGGGCAAGAAGCTCGGCGATCCCGAGGACCCCCTGCTCGTCTCGGTCCGCTCCGGCGCCAAGTTCTCCATGCCCGGCATGATGGAGACCGTCCTCAACGTGGGGCTGACCGACGCCAGCGTCCCCGGCCTCGCCCGGCAGTCGGGCAACGTCCGGTTCGCCTGGGACTCCTACCGCCGCCTGATCCAGATGTTCGGCAAGACCGTCTGCGACGTTCCGGGGGACGCCTTCGAACAGGCCCTCGACGCCGCCAAGCGGGTCAAGGGCGCGCACGCCGACGTCGACCTCGACGCCGACGACCTCCAGTCGCTCGTCGACGCGTACAAGCGGATCTTCAAGCAGCACACGGGCCGTGACTTTCCCCAGGAGCCGCGCGAGCAGATGGAGCTGGCGATCCGCGCCGTGTTCGAGTCGTGGAACGCCGAGCGCGCGATCCTCTACCGCCGTCAAGAGCGGATCCCGGGCGACCTCGGCACCGCGGTGAACGTGGTGGCGATGGTCTTCGGCAACCTCGGCGACGACTCCGGGACCGGCGTGGCCTTCACCCGGGACCCCGCGACCGGGGAGACCGGCGTCTACGGCGACTACCTGCCGAACGCTCAGGGCGAAGACGTCGTCGCGGGCATTCGCAACACCATCCCGCTCCAGGATCTGGAGGGGCTCGACCCCACGAGCTTCACCGAGCTGATGCGGATCATGTCGGTGCTCGAAGGCCACTACAAGGACCTGTGCGACATCGAGTTCACCATCGAACGCGGCAAGCTCTGGATGCTGCAGACCCGAGTCGGCAAGCGGACGGCGGCCGCGGCCTTCATCATCGCCGGACAGCTGGTCGACGAGGGCGTGATCGACTCCGACGAGGCGCTGCGGCGGGTCACCGGAGCGCAGCTCATGCAGCTGATGTTCCCCACCTTCGCGAAGACCGACGCCGAACCGCTGGCCAAGGGCATCGCGGCCTCCCCGGGCGCGGCGGTCGGCAAGGCGGTCTTCGACTCCGCCCGGGCCGCCGAACGGGCGGCGAACGGCGACAAGGTCATCCTCGTGCGCCGCGAGACCAATCCCGACGATCTGCCCGGCATGATCGCCGCCGTCGGCATCCTGACCAGCCGGGGCGGCAAGACGAGTCACGCCGCGGTCGTGGCCCGCGGCATGGGGCGGACCTGCGTCTGCGGCGCGGAGTCACTCGACGTCACCGACGACAGCTTCAAGGTCGGCACCACGACCGTCCGCGAGGGCGACGTCATCTCCATCGACGGCACCACCGGCAAGGTCTACCTCGGCGAGATCCCGGTCGAGCCCAGCCCCGTCGTGCAGTACTTCGAGGGGGAATCGGCGCACTCGGTCCCCGCTCCATCCGGCGTCAGCCGGGAGGACGGCGGACTGAATGCTTCTGGCGGCACAGCGCGGAGTCCGCTGGTGCGGGCGGTCGATCGGCTACTGCGGCGCGCGGACGAACGCCGTCGTCTGCAGGTCTGGACCAACGCCGACACCGCCGCCGACGCCGCCCGGGCCCGCCGCTTCGGCGCCCAGGGCATCGGGCTGTGCCGAACCGAGCACATGTTCCTCGGCGATCGCCGCGAACTGGTCGAGGCGCTTATTCTCGCGTCCACACCGGACGAACAGGAGCAGGCGCTGGCGGCGTTGCTGCCGTTGCAGCGCGCGGACTTCGCCGAGATCCTCCAGGCGATGAGCGGCCGTCCGGTCACCATCCGGCTCATCGACCCGCCGCTCCACGAGTTCCTGCCGTCGCTGGAGGAGCTGGCGGTCAAGGTCGCCACCGGGCAGGCGTCCAGCCACGACGAAGAACTACTCGCCGCCGTCCGGCGCACGCACGAGCAGAACCCGATGCTCGGCCTGCGGGGCGTACGGCTCGGCCTGGTCATCCCCGGGCTCTTCGCGATGCAGGTCCGCGCGATCGCCGAGGCCGCGCGCGAGGTCAAGCAGGCCGGTGGCGACCCCCGGCCCGAGGTCATGGTCCCGCTGGTCGGTGCGGTTCAAGAGCTGGAAGTGGTACGCAGTCAGGCGCTGGACGTGATCGGTGAGGTGGATCCGGGCGTCCGGATCCCGATCGGCACCATGATCGAGGTGCCCCGGGCGGCGCTCACCGCCGGGCAGATCGCCGGGCCGGCCGAGTTCTTCTCGTTCGGCACCAACGACTTGACCCAGATGGGCTGGGGCTTCTCCCGGGACGACGTCGAGAGCGCCTTCTTCGGCCGCTACCTGGAACTCGGCATCTTCGGGGTGTCGCCGTTCGAGACGCTCGACGCCGCCGGCATCGGCCGCCTCGTCCGGATCGCCGTCGAGGAGGGCCGGGCGGCGCGCCCGGATCTGCAGATCGGCGTCTGCGGCGAGCACGGCGGCGACCCCGAATCGGTGCACTTCTTCCACGACGCCGGGCTGGACTACGTCTCCTGCTCGCCGTTCCGCGTACCGGTGGCACGATTGGAAGCCGGCCGGGCCGCTCTGGCGACGGGGGGTTCGGACACCCGGTGAGGCCTTGCCGACTCTATGTTGGCGACGCCGCTCCACGTAGCCTGTATGGATGGGACTGCGGTGGTATGGCGTGGTTGTCGACGCGGCCGATCCGGCCCGGCTGGGCCGCTGGTGGGCCGAGGTGCTGGGCTATCCGATCCTCGACGAGCGTAACGGCGAGCTGACGATCGGACCCGACCTCGACATGCCGTGTCTCCACTTCACCCCGGCCCACAAGGGCAAGTCCGGGAAGAACCGGCTGCACCTGGACCTCGTCCCGGACGACCAGGATGCCCAGGTCGAGCGTCTGATCGACATGGGCGCCCGGCAAGTCGACATCGGTCAGGGCCAGGTCAGCTGGGTCGTGCTCGCCGACCCGGAGGGCAACGAGTTCTGCGTGCTGCGGGAGAAGGCCGGGGAGTAGTGACCGCCCAGGAGATCGACGCCGAACGCTGGGTCGCCGAGGTCCGCAAGGACACCGGCGAAGAACGGAACGCGTTCGAGCGGGATCGGGCGCGTGTGCTGCATTCGGCGGCGTTCCGTCGGCTGGCGGCCAAGACACAGGTGCACACCGCCGGGTCCGACGACTTTCTGCGTACGCGGTTGACGCATTCGCTGGAGGTCGCCCAGATCGCCCGGGAGATGGGGGAGCGGCTCGGCTGCGACCCCGACGTGACCGACGTCGCCGGGCTCGCGCACGATCTCGGGCACCCGCCGTTCGGGCACAACGGCGAGGACGCGCTGGACGAGGCGGCGGCGGCCTGCGGCGGATTCGAGGGCAACGCCCAGACGCTGCGAGTGCTGACCCGGCTGGAGGCGAAGATCCCGGGGGCGGGACTCAACCTGACCCGGGCGTCGCTCGACGCGACCTGCAAATACCCGTGGCCCCGGCGGCCGGGCACCCGCAAGTTCGGGGTGTACGCCGACGACGCGCCGGTCTTCACCTGGCTGCGCGCCTCGACCCCCGACCCCGACCGGCGCTGCCTGGAGGCGCAGGTCATGGACTGGGCCGACGACGTGGCGTACTCCGTGCACGACGTGGAGGACGGGATTTTCTCCGGCTTCGTGCAGGTCGGTGTCCTCGTCGACGACGCCGACGAACAGGCCGCGCTCTGCGCCGACGTCGCCGCGATCTACTCCGACGAGCCCGGCGACGTCCTGCGGGAAGCACTGGCCGAACTGCTCGCCGACCCCGTGCTCGCCCGGCTCTCGGCGTACGACGGGTCGCATCGGGCGCAGGCGCTGCTCAAAGACAGCACCTCCGTGCTCACCGGGCGCTTCGTGGCCGCTGCCGTGACGGCCACGCGTCAGGCGTACCCGGGGAAGTCGAGCCGTTATGCCGCGGACCTGGTCGTGCCCCGCTCGGCCCGGATCCGCTGCGCCCTGCTCAAGGGCATCGCGTTGCGCTACGTCATGCGTCGGCGCGGGATGGAGCCCTGGTACGCCCGCCAGCGCGAGATCCTCGCGGACCTGGTCCGGGTGCTGAGCGAGCGCGCACCCACCGAGCTGGACCCGGTCTTCGCTCCACTCTGGAAGGATGCGGCCGACGACGCGGCCCGGCTGCGCGTGGTGATCGACCAGGTGGCCTCGCTCACCGACCCGGCCGCCCTCGCCTGGCACGCCCGCCTCCTCACCCCCTAACCTCTCCCCACCCCCGCTTCTTCCGCGCGATCATGAACTATCGGTCGTGATCGACCGGCGTGTCGTGTCCCCGGCGCCCTGATCAACTCCCCAAGCACATGATCGACTCGGCCGTGTGGCGGCCGTCGCGAGCCGTCTTGGGCGTGATGATTCGTGACGGTGGCACGGCCTAGGATGAGTGCCATGGCCGGACGGATCCGCGACGAGGACATCGCGCTTGTGCGTGAGCGCACTTCCGTCGTCGACGTGATCTCCGAGCACGTGACGCTGAAAGGTGCGGGTGGGCGCAACCTGAAGGGGTTGTGCCCGTTCCATGACGAGAAGACCCCTTCGTTCACCGTGGCCGGTGACCGCAATGTCTACTTCTGTCACGGCTGTGGCAAAGGCGGCGACGCCATCAATTTCGTGATGGAGATCGACCACCTGCGGTTCACTGAGGCGGTCGAGAAGCTGGCCGCCCGGGCCGGCATCCAGCTGCGCTACATCGAGGGCGGGTCGGCGCCGGTCCGGCAGCAGCAGGGCCAGCGCCAGCGGCTGGTCGCGGCGCACGCCGCGGCGGCGCAGTTCTACGCGGAGCAGCTGATGACGCCGGGTGCGCGCGCGGCCCGGGAGTTCCTCGCCCAACGGGGCTTCGACCGCGGTGCCGCCGAGACCTATGGCTGTGGCTTCGCCCCCGACTCGTGGGACGCGCTGACCAAGCACCTGCGGCAGCTCGGCTTCACCACGGAGGAGCTGACCGTCGGCGGGCTGGCCAAGCCCGCCCGGTCCGGGAGCCTGATCGACCGGTTCCGCCGCCGCCTGATCTGGCCGATCCGGGAGACCGGCGGCGACGTCATCGGCTTCGGTGCGCGGAAGCTGTTCGACGATGACGACGGCCCCAAATACCTGAACACCCCGGAGACTCCGCTCTACAAGAAGTCGACCGTGCTCTACGGCATCGACCTGGCCAAGCGGGAGATCGGCAAGCGCGGCCAGGCGGTGGTGGTCGAGGGCTACACCGACGTGATGGCCTGCCACCTGGCCGGCGTACCGACAGCCGTGGCGACCTGCGGCACGGCGTTCGGCTCCGAGCACATCTCGGTGCTGCGCCGCATGCTCATGGACACCGACACGTTCAAGGGCGAGATCATCTTCACCTTCGACGGCGACGCCGCCGGGCAGAAGGCGGCGCTGCGCGCGTTCGCCGACGATCAGCGCTTCGTCGGGCAGACCTTCATCGCCGTCGGGCCGGACGGGATGGACCCGTGCGAGCTGCGGCTGGCCCGAGGCGACACTGCGGTCCGCGACCTCGTCGCCAGCCGTGAGCGGCTGGTCTCGTTCGTGCTGCGGACGACGATCGGCGGGTTCGACCTCGACTCCGCCGAGGGCCGGGTCGGCGCCCTCCGGGCGGCTGCCCCGCTCGTGGCGCAGATCAAAGACCGGTCGCTGCGCCCGGAGTACGGCCGCATTCTCGCCGGCAAGCTCGGCATGGAGGTCGAGGTCGTCCAGCGTGCGGTGAACTCGGCGGTCAAGGGCGAGCCGGTCGACGCCCGCCCGCCCCGGCCGCGGCTCAGCCCGGACGATCCGCAGATCCTCGTCGAGCGGGAGGCGCTGAAGCTCGCCATCCAGGTCCCGGCGCTGGCCGGGCCGGTCTTCGACAACGCCGAGGCCGACTGCTACTCCGACCCGCAGCACGTCCAGATCCGGCAGGCCATCGCGGAGGCCGGCGGCGCGGTACGCGGAGTGTCCGGCCCCAACTGGATCGCCGCGATCACCGACGGCTGCGGCGACCTGATGACCCAGTCGCTGGTCAACCAGCTCGCCGTGGAAGAACTGCGCTACGACGGCGACGCCGACCCGCACTACGTGACGGTGACCCTCGCCCGGCTCCAGCTCGCCGCGGTCGACCGTCGCGTACACAACGTCAAGTCCAAACTTCAGCGCATCAACCCGGTCACGCAGAAAGACGAGTACTTCGCGCTCTTCAGCGACCTCGTCTCGCTGGAGACCACCGCCCGGGCCCTGCGCGACCAGGCATCGAGCGGGTTGTGATGGCGTTCTGGTCGCGGCGGATGCTGCCGAAGGCGTACCGGGAGTTGTTCGCCCCGGGTGAGCGGACCCTGGCCTGGGCCGCCCGGCCGGAAGGCAGCCTGGTCGTCGCCACCAACCTCGGCCTGTGGGTCGACCGCGCCCGCATCGGCTGGCACGAGATCACCAAGGCGGTCTGGGACGGCTCGACCCTGGTCGTCACGGTCAGCGAGGTCGTCGACGACTCCGCCGATCCGGTCGTCGTCGCCGACTCCGCGCACCTGAAGCTCGTGCTGATCGACCCGGGCCACCTGCCCCACCAGGTACGCCTCCGGGTGACCGGCTCGATCGTCCGCTCCGAAGAGCAGCCGGACGGCTCTCGCCTGGTCGGCCGGCGGATGCCCGGCGTGGACGGGGTGGCCTGGACCCGCTGGACCCCCACCCGCCGCTAACCCGGCCCGCCCTTTCCGCGCGCCCCCCGCGCGTCCCCGTCCGGCCCCGCCATTTCCGCGTGATCATGAACTATCGGTCATGATCGACCGGTGTGTCGCGTCCCGGGCTCCCTGATCGACTTCCCCAGCAGGTGATCGACAGAGGTGTCCCCCGGAGCAGGGGGAAGGCTCCGGGGGACGTTGGGTGTGAGGCTTAGTAGACGTGGACGCCGTACACGGACAGCGGCTCGGTCACGGGCTGGAAGAACGTCGTCCCGCCCGAGGTGCAGTTGCCGCTGCCGCCGGAGGTGAGGCCGAGCGCGATGCTCCCCGCGAAGAGCGAACCGCCGCTGTCGCCGCCTTCGGCGCAGACCGTCGTACGGATGAGGCCGGTGACGGTGCCCTCGGCGTAGTTGACGGTCGCGTTCGTCGCCGTGACGGATCCGCTGTGTACGCCGGTGGTGCTGCCGCTACGCCGGACCGACTGGCCGACGGTGGCGTTGCCCGCCGCCGTGATGTCCTGGCTGCCGCTGTAGAGGTACACCGAACCGGGGTGGCTGGTGTAGCTCGTCGAGTAGCGCACGATGCCGTAGTCGTTGCCCGGGAAGCTGGTGCCGGCCCGGGTACCGAGCAGCGTCGTGTGCGACGAGTTGGCGTACCAGCTGCTGGCGATGTTCGTGCAGTGCCCGGCGGTGAGGAAGTAGTAGTTCCCGGCCGAGTCCTGCACGTTGAAGCCGAGCGAGCAGCGGTACTGGCCGCCGTAGATGGCCTGTCCGCCGGCAATCGTCTTGCGGATCGCGCTGGACAGGTGCTCCACGCGTACGGCGTCGCCGTGCCGGGCGATCGCCGCGGTGACCTTGGCGAGCGCCGCGCCCGTGACGGTCGGGTCGATCGAGACGACGACCTGGCCGGTGGTGGGGTCGGTGGCCCACGCGGTGCCGGCTACCGCCGCGGTCGCGTCGAGGTCCGCGGTGACGCCGGCGAGGTCGGCCGAACCGTGCCGGACCAGTTGGGCCACGCCGCCGGCGGCGCGTACCTGGGCGGCGGCCGCGGCGTCGGTGACGCTCACGACGCTCTTGCCGGTGACCTGGTCGATGTACGCCCCGGCGCTGCGCGCGCCCAGTCCGCCGGCGAGGGCTTCGGCGCGATCGGGGCCGAAGGCCTGGCTCGGTGGGGCGGCGTACGCCGACGGCGCGACGGCCAGGGCGAAGAGCAGGGCGGTAACCCCGCTCGCCAGGGCTGCCCTTCGGGTGGGGTGCCTGGAGTTGATCACGATGACCTCCTGGGGGTCGGAGTTCGGTGATGCTCGATATTCTCACTCATCTGTTTGTAGGGCAAGGCATCCGGCGAAAGTCATCGATGAATTTCCGAAAAGACGGCAGCTCGTAGCCGTTCGGCTCGTAATCAGGTTTCGAATGTCAGACCCGGCGACTAGGGTCGGGTCGTGACTGATCAGTCCCTGATTCGCGCCCGCGGCCTGGTGAAACGCTTCGGCGACTTCACCGCGGTGGACGGCATCGACCTCGACGTCGCCCGGGGTGAGGCCTTCGGCTTCCTCGGGCCGAACGGGGCGGGCAAGAGCTCGACGATGCGGATGATCGGCTGCGTCTCGACGCCGACCGCCGGTGAGCTGAGCATCCTGGGCCTGGACCCGGTCAAGGACGGCACCCGCATCCGGAGCCGTCTCGGCGTCTGCCCGCAGCTCGACAATCTCGACCCCGACCTGACCGTCCGGGAGAACCTCACGACTTATGCGCGCTACTTCGGGATCTCCCGGGCGGCGGCCAGGCAGCGCGCCCTGGAACTGCTGGAGTTCGTGCAGCTCGCCGACCGGGCGGAGAGCAAGGTCGACCCGTTGTCCGGCGGGATGAAGCGCCGCCTGACGATCGCCCGTGCGATGGTCAACGAACCCGAGCTGGTGCTGCTCGACGAGCCCACCACCGGCCTCGACCCACAGGCGCGGCACCTGCTCTGGGAGCGGCTGTTCCGGCTGAAGCAGCAGGGAGTGACCCTGGTGCTCACCACGCACTACATGGACGAGGCGGAACAGCTCTGTGACCGCCTCGTCGTGATGGACGCGGGCAAGATCGTGGCCGAGGGGTCGCCCCGGGCGCTCATCGAGACCTACTCCACCCGTGAGGTGGTCGAGCTGCGCTTCGGCGAGAGCCCGCTCGAAGGGTTCCGCGACAAGCTCGTGGGCATCGGCGAGCGCATCGACGTCCTGCCCGACCGCGTCCTGCTCTACGCCGACGACGGCGACGGGGCGATCAACGAGGTGCACCGGCGGGAGTTGGCGCCGAGTGGCGTACTGGTGCGGCGGTCCACCTTGGAGGACGTCTTCCTGCACCTGACCGGCCGGCAGCTGGTGGACTGACATGGCGCATCCGATGCTGGCCACGCTGGAGCGGGAGCTGACTCTCTACCGCCGGCTCTGGCAGGCCTCCGTCTTCTCCTCGTTCCTGTTGCCGCTGCTGTTCGTGCTGAGCATCGGCGTCGGCGTCGGCAGCTACGTCAACGCCAACGGCGGTCTCGGCGGCGTCGACTACCTGAGCTACATCGCCCCGGGCGTCGTGATCACCACCGCGTTCCAGATCGGCATCGGCGAGTCCACCTACCCGGTGCTGGGCGGGTTCAAGTGGACGCGGTCCTATCAGGCGATGCGGTCCGCGCCGGTCGAGCCGTGGCACATGGTCGGCGGCCACCTGCTCTATCTGATGTTCCGCGGGGTCATCGCCACGATCGCGTTCCTGATCATCGTGGGGACCTTCGGCGCGATGCACTCCTGGTGGGCGCCGGCGACCATCCTGATCGCCGCGATCGTCACCGTCTCGGTGGCGGGTCCGGTCACGGCGTTCGCCGCCTCCATCGAGAACGACAACTACTTCGCGCTGCTGTTCCGGTTCGGGGTCATCCCGGCGACCCTGTTCTCCGGGGTCTTCTTCCCCGTCGACCAGCTGCCCGCGCTGGTTCGCCCCTTGGCATACGCGTCTCCGCTGTGGCATGGGGTCGTCCTGTCCCGGGAGGCGACCCTCGGCTGGCCGACACCGTGGCCGATCTGGATCCACGTCGGCTACCTGGTCGCCTGGACGGCCGTCGGCGTGGCCCTGGCGATCTGGCGTTTCCGCAAGCGGCTGGAGGACTGAAGCGATGGTCACGACACTCGTCGCCGCGGCGGTCACCCGGCCCGGCGTCGCCCCGGTGCGGGTGGGCGCGGTGGTCAACCGCAACATGGGTGCGCTGCGGTCGGGCGCGTCCTACTGGCTGGTGCTCATCTCCGGCTTCTTCGAGCCGGTGTTCTACCTGCTGTCGATCGGCATCGGCGTCGGCGCCCTGGTCGGGGACATCTCGGTCGACGGCCGCGTCCTGCCCTACGCGACGTTCGTCGCCCCGGCGATGCTGGCCACCTCGGCGATGAACGGGGCGATGGCCGAGACCACGTTCAACTTCTTCTTCAAGTTCAAGTACGCCAAGACCTACGACGCGGTGCTTGCCACCCCGGTGCGGCCGATCGAGATCGCGCTCGGCGAACTCGTCTGGGCGATGATGCGGGGCTCGGTCTACACCGCGGTGTTCCTCGGCGTGATGGTCGTGATGAAGCTGACGACGATCGGCTGGGCGCTGGTGGCGTTCCCCGCCACCATCCTGGTCGGGTTCGCGTTCGGCGCCATCGGCATGATCTTCACGACGATGATGCGGGGCTGGCAGGATTTCGACTTGATGGCGACCGCGCAGTTCGCGTTGTTCCTGTTCTCGGCGACGTTCGCCCCGATCGCCAACTACCCGGAGGTGTTCCAGTGGATCATCCGGGTGACGCCGCTCTACCAAGCCGTGGAAATGGTCCGGGACCTCACCACCGGGCATCCCGACGCCGGGACGGCGGTGCACGCGCTGTATCTCGTCGTGATGATGACGGTGGGGCTGTACTTCACGGGCCGCCGTCTGGAGAGGATGCTCCTCAAGTAGCCGGGCCGGTGCCGTCGCCGGAGACGGCCGGGCCCGCGACACCAGGTGGCCGGACGGGCGACAACAAGTGGGCGGGCCTGCGGCGATACGCCCACCGACTCGGCGAACTGTCGTTGATCCGACAGAAGAGGGCGCCCGGCGTACGCGAGCATAAAATCTAGGGACCGGACGAACTAGACGTTCCGAAATGGACGTTCAGTTGCGTTTCCGGCCGCTCGCGACGGGTCCTGGGGGTGGCTGATGCGTTTGCAGCATCGGGACGGCCAGACGGTCCATCTCGCCTACGGGACGAACGTGCGACCGGCCACGGATCTGCGGAGCATCCTCGCTCAGCTCGACTCCGACGCCCTGCCGGTGCGAGAGGCGCTGGGCGTCGACCTCCTCGGTCTCGGGCTGTGGCTCGCCGCGCCGGTGGCGTCCGCACTGGCCGCCTCGTTCTCGATGCGGCGGCGGCTGCGGTCGGAACTGTCCCTGCGGGGGCTCGAAGTGGTCACCCTCAACGGGTTCCCCTATCGGGATCCGGCCGGCCTTCACGACGGCCCGCCACGAGGCGGAGTTTCCCAGGCAGCGGAGCCGGCCGACGCCGGCTCTTCGCGTAGCCGCCTCAGCTCGGCCAAGCGCGCCGTCTACCGGCCGGACTGGACCCAACGCGAGCGCCTGGAGTACACGCTGGACCTGGCTCGCGTGCTGTGCGACCTGATGCCCGACGACGCCGAGCGCGGCTCGGTCTCCACCGTGCCGGTCGCCTGGCGCGACCCGTGGGACGCCGAGCGTGCCGACCGGGCCGATCGCCTGTTGGAGGATCTGGCCGACGGGCTGGCCGAGATCACCTGGCACACCGGGCGGCTCGTCCGGGTCGGGTTCGAACCCGAGCCGGGCTGCCTCATCGAGACGAGTTCCCAAGCCGTCGAGCACCTCTCCGACGTCGACCCGACCTTCCTGGGGATCTGTCTCGACCTGGCCCATCTGGCGTGCGCCTGGGAGTCGCCGGCCGCGGCCGTGGCGGCGCTGCGGGAGCACCGGCTGCAGATCGTCAAGGTGCAGGTCTCGGCCGCGCTGGTGGCCGAGGATCCAGCGGCCGCCCGGCCGATCCTCGAGAGCTTCGCCGAACCCCGGTTCCCCCATCCGACCCGGAGGCCGTCCGGCACCGGGGCCGATGATCTCCCCGAAGCACTCGACGGTGACCTGTCCGGGCCTTGGCGCGTACACGTGCATGTGCCGTTGCACACGCGGCCGCCGGAGCCGCTGACGACCACGTTGCCCGACGCGCGGGCCGCGTTGGCCGAGTTGTTCGCGGGCGCCGAAGCGCTCACGGACCACGTGGAGGTGGAGACCGCGACCTGGGCCTACCGGCTGCCGCCCGGTGGGCACAGCGAGGACGTCGCGGCCGAGGTGGAGTTCACGCACGCCGAACTGGGCGAGCTAGGGCTGCGCGGCCCGGCGCGAGCGCCGGACCGCGCGTTGCGGGCGTCTCGCCGTGCGGCGGACGATCCGCAGGTGACCCACTGCTGAGTCAGCTCGCGAGCCGCCCCTGCGCGTTGGCGAGCTTCTTGTCGACCTTGTCCGCCGTCGTGTCGAGCTTGTCGGCGGTCAGGCCCACCTTGTCGCGGGCGGTGTCCACGAGCTTGCTCGTCTGCGCCTGAACGACGCCGGCGGCCTCCTGAACGGTCGGGTTCTCCCAGATCTGCTTCGCGGTCCGCGCGATCTGGTCGTAGGTCTCCCGTCCCGCCCGGGCGCCGAGCACGTAACCGACGGCGACGCCGGCGACGAACCACATCTTGCCCATTGGTGTGCTCCCTCCTCCAACTTCCCCCTAGACCATGCCCGTTTTTGTCCTGGAGTACACCTTCATCCGGATGGCGATCCCGTCGAGCCTGGCCAACTGGGGAAATTGTCTCCTTTGACCGCTCTGACGGGTGAGCCGACCCCCCGTACGGGAGACACGAACTCGGCAGGACATACCCGCTCGCGCGGCGGCCGGTGGGTTGTGTACTCTTGTGCAGTCGCCAGGGCGAGAGGTGATCCTCACCGCTCTGACCAGCGATCCCCGATAGCTCAATTGGCAGAGCAGCCGGCTGTTAACCGGCAGGTTCTTGGTTCGAGTCCAAGTCGGGGAGCCATCTCGCCAAGCCGGTCGGTCCACCGACCGGCTTTCTTGTGCTTATTCGGCCGTTGTGGCCTCCCGATCGCCTCCCAGCGGGTTCAGTAGGGGAGAAGGGGGGATTCACCATGACCCAGACGATGGACGCCGAAGCGCCCGTCCTCGACAGCGTTCGCGAGATCCTCGACAACACCAAGGCCGATCATGTCTTCGGCCCGGCGATCTCCGAGAACGGTGTGACCATCCTGCCCGCCGCCAAGGTACGCGGTGGCGGCGGCGGAGGCGGTGGTGCCGGACCGGAGGACCAAGGCAAGGGCAGCGGCGGTGGCGTCGGCGTGTCGGCGAAGGCGCTCGGCGTCTTCGTGGTCCGGGAAGGCCGGGTCAGCTGGCGACCGGCGGTCGACGTCAACAAGATCGTCCTGGGCGGGCAGGTGGTGCTGATCGCCGCCCTGCTCGTCGTCCGCGCGTTGGTCGGCTCCCGAGGACGTCAGGGATAGGCGCACGCCGCCTGGCTCGCGGCGGCGTATTCGGCGGTGCTGAGCGTCGCCGACTGAGCCGCCCCGGGAAAGCGCCTCGCATCGATCAATCCCGTCGGGCCGTCGCCGCCGAAACAGGCGGCGGCGGCCACCACGATCTGCTCGCCGGGGTTCACCGTCAGCGTCGCAGTGAACTTCTCGGTCAGCCCGAGCGGTCGCCAGGCGCCGGTCGAGCGGCGTACGGCGAATCCGACGATCTCCAGGTTGTGCCCGCTGACGGTGGCCTTCAGCCCGCCCGGCTTGGCGGTGTCCGTGGCCAGCACGAGGGCGATGCCGTCCGGGCTGGGCCGGCCCTTCGCGCAGGGGACCGGCGTCAACGCGGCCGGGGGATTACCGTGAACGACCGCCGAGGGGACGACCTTGCCGTCCGGCAGCACGAACCACCGGACGTCAGGAGTGCCGCCGGTCGCGTCGCGGACTCGTTGCCCCACACAGAATCCGGTGAAGCCGAGCGTGCATCCACTGGGGACGGTCATGAGCACCGGATCGGTGAGGGTGGCCGCGGCGCGTACCGGTGCGCCCTTGCCGTAGGTCACCGCGGTGAAGGTGCGGTGCGGCGGCAGGGCCGGGCAGCCGTTCGCCTCCGCCTTCGGCGCCGGCTCCCGGAGCACGAACACAACCGCCGCCACCGCCACGATCACCGTGACGGCCACGCCGGCCACCAGCGGCCAGCGCCGTCGTGCCGGTGCCGGCGGCTCGGCCCCGGCGACCGCGCCGGAATCGGCTTCCGGATCCGTGCCGGGTTCCGCCAGGTCGCGGTCCAATTGCTCCCAGCGGCGGCGCCAGGCCTCGACGTCGCCGCCGCAGGCCCCCACGTACGCGAGGACGACGTCCAGCGACGGTTTGCGAAGACCGGCCGCGGCCTCGGAAAGAGTCGTGGGACTGTAGCCCGCCGTTCTGGCCAGCGCGCGATAGGTCGGATTGCCCGCCTCGATCCGGACCTTGCGAAGGTCGTAGGCGAAGGACTGGAGCGGACCGGCGAGGGGATCGACAGGATTCTCCTGACGCGCCACTGAACCCTCCCAGCGTTCGGAAGGGATCATCGTGCCCAGCCTCCAGTCCGTCGTCAAGCCGGTGAGCAGCGCACTGTGGATAACCCGAGGACTATCCACAGTGCACTTACGTGGTTACGGACAGGTGTGGTCGCCGACGTTCCGGCGTCAGCCGAGGACGCGGACGACCGAGGCGTGCGAGCCGTACACCGAGGTCTGGTGCACGCTCGACGAACCGCGCGGCGGGGCGGCCTCCAGCATCTGGTTGCCGCCGAGGTAGATCGCCACGTGAACGCTCACCCCGCCGGAGAACCAGAAGATCAGGTCGCCCGGTTTGCGCTGGCTGTACGGCAGGACTCGGCCCGAGCCCCACTGGCTGCCGGTGTTCGGGCCGATGTCGACGCCCGCCCCCACCCAGTACGCGTACAGGGTGTAACCGGAGCAGTCGAAGCCGTAGCGGTTGTAGTCGATGTGCCCACCCGGGCTGGGTGAGCTGATGCCGCACGACGGCCCGCCCTTGCCACCGCCGCCCCACGAGTAGGACAGGCCCTTGCCGGTCATGGCCTTGGCCGCCGCGATGACCCGGGCGATCTTCTGCGCCGCCGTGCCAGCCGTCGACCCCTTGGGACCGCTGATCCGGCCATGCCCGTCCCGGCAGTCGCCGTAGTGGGAGCCCGTCCCAGTGCCCGTCGACGGGCCGCCGGTCGGCTTGTCGTCGTCACAGCGAGGCATGTCCGACAGGAACCCGTCGGTGCCCGTCTTCAGGTAGTAGTCGGCGACCCACAGTCCGTCGCTCGTCTTGTCCCAGATGTACGACCCGTACGCGTACGCCCCGTAGGCCTGGCAGACGACGCGCACCTTGCTGCCGGCCGCGTACGTCTTCACCTCGGTGGACGACGTGGACTTCGCCTTGCGCCCGGCGAGGTCGACCTTGGCCGGGAAGCCAGTGCCGCCGGTCGCCGCCGCGGTGGGGCTGGGCGACGCCACCGGAGTGCCTGCGCACTTCGGTACGCCCGGCGTGAACGTGTCGAACCCGGTCTTCAGGTAATGGTCGGCGACCCAGAGGTTGTCGACCGTCTTGTCCCAGATGTTCGAGCCGTACGCGTTGGCCCCGATCGTCTGGCAGGTGATGTAGACGGTGCTGCCCGCGGCGTACGTCTTGACCTCCTTGGCCGAGACGGACTTGGCGTCGCGCCCGGCGAGGTCCACAGTGGCCTTGAAGCCGAACCGCGCGGGCGTGGTGTCGGTGCAGCGGGCGATGCCGGGCGCGAAGTTCTTCTCGACCCCCGTCTTCACGTACGCGTCCGGAACGTAGACGCCGTCGTCCGTCTTGTCCCAGATGGCCGACCCGTACGCGACCGAGCCGGCGATCTGGCAGACGACGACCACCTTCTCGCCCTTGCGATACATGTTCTCCTCGACCACCCGGGCGGTGAGCGACGGACCCGCGCGGCCGTTGAGATCCGCGGTCGCCGGGTACGCCTTTCCGCTCTGCGCGAGGTCGGAGCAGCGGGCGACGCCGGGGGCGAAGCCGTCGGTGCCCGTCTTCACGTACGCGTCCGGCACGTAGACCCCGTCGGAGGTGCGATCCCAGATCGCCGACCCGTACGCCATGTCGCCGCGGTCCTGGCAGACGACCTTGATCGTCGCGCCGGCCCGGTACATGTCCTTCTTGACGACGTTGGCGTCCATCGAGGCGCCGTCGCGTCCGTTGAGCGTCTCCTTGGCGGTGAACGAGACCGCCGGATGCGTCGCGGCGGCCGCCTTGCCCTCGGCCACGAAGGTCATGTCGGCGGCGGCTTCGTCGGCCACGGCACTCGGCTCGGCCGCGGTGGGGGTGAAGGTCGCCGGATCGGCGCCCGATCTCAGCGCGACCGCCGCGCCGACGGCCACCACGAGAACGGTGGCGGAACCGATGAGGAACCAGGGTTTCTTGAGCAGATTTGCCACGGCTCGTTTGTAGACCGTCGTCCACTGCTCGGGAAGGCGCTGACCTGCCGATCAATCAATTCCGACCAACCCCGCCGGTGCCTGCCCTCCCGCTGGATCAGGGTTCTCGGTCGAATCATCGCCCAAGATTCGACCAAGAACCCTGATCCAGCGCCCACCAGGCGGCAGTGACCGTGCCGGCGAGGCCACGCCGTCGGAGTGCGATAACGATTCCGATAATTTCCGGAAGGTCATTGACGTGCTGCTCGGCACCCTCAATACTGGGGTCGCTTCCATTGATGCGCGCCTGTCCGCACCCCGCTGACCAGCGCGAACGCCCCATCAACGCAGGGAGGAACAATGCCACTCCGTACCCGCCGGCTCGGTGCAGCGTCACTGGCGCTCGCCGCGCTGGCCGGTTTCACCGTGAGCCTGCTGTCGGCTCAGCCCGCCGCGGCGGCCGACCCGTTGCGTACCCTCGCGGCGGCCAAGGGCAAGTTCATCGGGACCGCTCTCGCGACCAGTCCACTGGCCAACGAGACGGCGTACCGGACGATCGCGGCTCAAGAGTTCAACCAGGTCACCGCGGAGAACGCGATGAAGTGGGACTCGACCGAGCCGAACGACAACCAGTACACCTTCTCGGGAGCCGATCAGATCGTCGCCTTCGCCCAGGCGAACAACCAGATCGTCCACGGGCACACCCTGGTCTGGCACCAGCAGACGCCGGGCTGGGTCCAGAGCCTGTCCGCCACCGCGATGAAGGCGGCCATGCTGGACCACATCGCGACCGTGGTCGGCCACTACGCGAACAACCCGGCCGTCCAGTCCTGGGACGTCGTCAACGAGGTGTTCGACGAGAACGGCGGCTTCCGGACCAGCTTCTGGTACAACACGCTGGGGTCGGGCTTCATCGCCGACGCCTTCCGGGCCGCGCGGGCCGCCGATCCCGACGCCAAGCTGTGCATCAACGACTACAACGTCGAGGGGATCAACGCCAAGTCGACCGCGATGTACAACCTGGTGTCGTCGCTGAAATCGCAGGGCGTGCCGATCGACTGCGTGGGGTTCCAGTCGCACCTCGCCACTCAGTACGGTTTCCCCGGCCAGCTGACCGAGAACGTGGCCCGGTTCGCCGCGCTCGGCGTACAGGTGCGCTTCACCGAGCTGGACGTCCGCATCGTCCTGCCGGCCGACACCACCGAGATCAACACGCAGAACCAGTACTACACCAACATCATCAACGCCTGTCTGGCCTCCACGGCCTGCCCCGGCGTGACGATCTGGGGCTTCACCGACAAGTACTCGTGGGTGCCGGACACCTTCCCGAGCGAGGGCCAGGCGCTCATCTACGACGCCAACTACAACGCCAAGGCGGACTACACGGCCATCGCGACCGCGTTGGGCGCCGGGACCGGCGGGGGTGACACCACCGCGCCGAGCGCGCCGACTAACCTCACCGCGTCCGGCACCACCTCGAGCGGCACGACCCTGTCGTGGACGGCTTCCACGGACAACACCGCCGTCACCGGTTACGACATCCTCCGGGCTCCGGGCGCCAGCGGCGGCACCTTCGCCGTCGTAGGCACCTCGACGTCGACGTCCTATGCCGACAGTGGACTCGCCGCCTCCTCGACCTACCGCTACCAGGTCCGGGCGAGGGACGCGGCCGGCAACGTCTCGGCCGTGTCCAGCACGGTCAGCGTCACGACGTTGTCCGGCGGCGGTGGCCCCGGCGGCTGCTCGGCCGTGGGGACCACGCAGACGCAGTGGCAGGGCGGCTACGTCATCCAGCCGGTCACGGTGACCAACACCGGCTCGGCCCAGATCACCTCCTGGACCGTGACCTTCACGCTCCCCGCGGGCCACACGATCACCGGCTCGTGGAACGCGGTGCTCACGGTCAGCGGCCAGACCGTGACCGCCAAGAACGCGAACTACAACGGCACGCTGGGGGCCGGTGCGAGCACCTCGTTCGGCTTCCAGGTCGCGCGGCCCACGAGCGACACGGCGTTGCCCAGCGGGTACGCCTGCGCAGCGCCCTGATCGGTCAGGCGGTCGGCGGTGTCTCCGGACGCCGCCGGCCGCCCGCCGAACGCTGTCCCGCCGACGTCACGACGGCGTGACATCGGCTCTCCACGGAATGAGGTGATCATGCAGACTCGCGGGAAAGCCCTGCTCGCCCTCGTCACGGCCGCTCTGGTCGCGGTGACGGCGGCACTGATCAGCGCCCCGCCCGCCCAGGCGGCGACGCTGACCGAAGTCACCGGCTTCGGCACCAACCCCACCAACCTGCGGATGTACCTGTACGTCCCCGACACCGTGCGTACGCGGCCCGCCGTGCTGCTCGCCCTGCACTACTGCACCGGCTCCGGCCCGGCGTTCTACTCCGGTACGCAGTTCGCGTCGCTGGCCGACCAGTACGGCTTCATCGTCATCTACCCGTCGGCGACCCGCAGCGGCAGCTGCTGGGACGTCTCGTCGCCGCAGGCGTTGTCGCACAACGGCGGCAGCGACCCGGTCGGGCTGATGTCGATGGTCAACTACGTGCTGCAGACCCGCAACGCCGACGCCGGTCGCGTCTACGTCACCGGCGCCTCCTCCGGCGGCATGATGACCAACGTCATGCTCGGCGACTATCCGGACGTCTTCAAGGCGGGTGCGGCGTTCATGGGCGTACCGTTCGGGTGCTTCGCCACCACCGACGGGTCCAGCTGGAACAGCGCCTGCGCCAACGGCACCATCACGAAGACGCCGCAGCAGTGGGGCGACCTCGTACGCGCGGCGTACCCGGGCTATTCGGGAGCGCGCCCGCGGATGCAGATCTGGCACGGCACCGACGACACCACGCTGCGCTACCCGAACTTCGGGGAGCAGATCAAGCAGTGGACCAACGTCCTCGGCGTCAGCCAGACCCCGGTCCTGACCGATACCCCGCAGTCCGGCTGGACCCGGACACGCTACGGCGCCAACGGTGTGACCGCCCCGGTCGAGGCGATCAGCATTCAGGGCGTCGGGCACAGCCTCCCGCTCAGCGGGCAGGCCGCGATGGCGATCGCCTTCTTCGGGCTGAACGTCCAGCCGACTTCGAGCCCGTCGACGTCGCCGTCGGTGTCCCCGTCGGCCTCACCCTCGACATCGCCCTCGACGTCGCCGACGTCCTCGCCGCCGCCTCCGGGCGGCTGCAAGGTCGTGGACACGGTCAACGCCTGGAACACCGGCCTGACCTCCGACATCGCCATCACCAACACCAGCACCTCGACGATCAGCGGCTGGACGCTGACCTTCACGCTGCCGTCCGGGCAGGTCGTCACCAACGGCTGGAACGCGTCCTACTCGCCGACCAGTGGTGCGCTGACGGCCCGCAACGTCAGCTACAACGGCACGATCCCACCCGGTGGCTCGACGAGCATCGGCTTCCAGGCCACCCACACCGGAAACACCGCCAAACCGGCGTCGTTCGCGCTCAACGGCGTGACCTGCACGGTCGGTTAGGCGCCGCGGACAGCGAGGTCCCGGGAAGCGTCCACCCGGGACCTCGCCCCTCGCAGTCGTTTTGGCAGCGGCGCCTATGTGGCCTGGGTGGTGCTGTCCCGGACGACGAGCTCGGTCGCCAGCTCCACGCGCGGGCTTTCGACGTCCTCGCCCCGGGCGAGCCGGAGCACGGTCCGGGCGGCCAGCATCCCCATCTCGGCCAGCGGCTGCCGGACGGTGGTCAGCGGCGGTGACGCCCACCGAGCCTCGGGCAGATCGTCGAAGCCGACGACGCTGATGTCGTCGGGCACGCGCAAACCCTTGCGGCGTACGGCTTCGTAGACGCCGAACGCCATCTGGTCGCTCGCGGCGAACACCGCCGTCGGCGGATCCGGCAGCTCCAGCAGCGCTGTGCCGCCGGTGAAGCCGGACTCGTGGTAGAAGTCGCCCGGCTGGATGAGCGCGTCGTCGACCTCGATCCCGGCGGCCTCCAGCCCGGCCCGGTAGCCGTCCAGCCGGGCGCGGCTGCACAGCAGACGCCGGGGTCCGGCGACGAAGCCGATCCGCCGATGGCCCAACGAGATCAGGTGCTCGGTGGCGGCCAGACCGCCCGCCCAGTTCGTCGCGCCGATGGTGGGCACGTCGAACGACGGCACCCCGGCCGGGTCGATGACGACCAGGTGCACGTCCAGGCGGCGCAGTTCGGCCTGCACAGGCGGGTCGAGGACGGAGGTCACCAGGATGACGCCGTCGCTGGCCCGGGCGCGCAGATTCTGCAGCCATTGCCGGGTCGACGAGGTACGCCGGTGGATCGCGGACACGACGGTGCCCGCCCCACTGGTGTGGGCGACGTCCTCGACGCCGCGGATGATCTCCACCGCCCACGGGCTGTCCAAGTCGTTGAACACGAGGTCGATCAGGTCCGCCCGATCACGCGTACGCCCCGTGCGACGCCGATATCCGTGCCGCCGCAGCAGGTCTTCGACGCGCTGGCGCGTCTCGGGAGCCACATCCGCACGCCCGTTCACCACCCGTGACACCGTCGGCACCGAGACGCCGGCCTCCCGTGCGATCGCGGTGATGGTGATCCTCTGCTCGTCCGCCGCCACTACCTGTCTCCTCATCATTCGTCGGTTCAGCGTACGACCGGAATGTTGCGGAAGGCCACGGCCGCCCCGGTGAGCCAAAGTTTCGGACGACTATCGTAAATTTTCGGTGCCATGACGTACGCTATGTCCGCCCGTGGCTCGGTCACAAGCGTTGTCGCGACGAAAACCCGGGCCGAAATGTTCCGGAAGACAGGCAGGAGTCGCATGCTCACCGAGAAGGCCACCGGCGACGCCGCTGAGGAAATCTGGCGGGACGTCGCCCGACCGGCCGCCGACCGGGTCGCCGATCTGCTCGCCCGGATGACCCTCGAGGAGAAGGTCGCCCAACTGGGCTCGGCCTGGGTGGCCTCGTCGCCGGACCCGGGCGCCGAGGTCGCGCCGCACCAGTACGAGTTCGCCGAGCCCGACCTCGACTGGGCCAAGCTGGTCCAGCACGGCCTCGGCCAGCTCACCCGGCCCTACGGCACGGCGCCGGTCGAGCCCGTCGACGGTGCGCGCTGGCTGCTCCGCCGTCAGGCGGAGATCGTCGAAGCGAGCCGCTTCGGCATCCCGGCCCTCGTCCACGAGGAATGCCTCGTCGGGTTCATGACCTGGCGGGCCACCGTCTTCCCGACTCCGCTCGCCTGGGGCGCCACCTTCGATCCGGCGCTGATCGAGCAGATGGCCTCGCACATCGGCTCGACGATGCGGTCAGCTGGTGTCCATCAAGGACTCGCGCCGGTCCTCGACGTCGCCCGCGACCTCCGGTGGGGGCGGATAGAGGAGACCATCGGGGAGGACCCTCATCTCGTCGCCACGGTCGGCTCGGCCTACGTCCGCGGCCTCCAGCAGGCCGGCATCGTCGCCACCCTCAAGCACTTCCTGGGCTATTCGGCCTCCCGCGCCGGGCGGAACTTCGCGCCCGTCGGGGTCGGCCGCCGCGAACTCGCCGACGTGTTCCTGCCCCCATTCGAGCTTGCGCTGCGTGCGGGCGCCGGATCCGTCATGCACTCGTACGCCGAAACCGACGGCGTGCCGGCCGCCGCCGACGTCCACCTGCTCACCGAAGTCCTCCGCGACGAGTTGGGGTTCACCGGCACGGTCGTCGCCGACTATTTCGGAGTGTCGTTCCTCCAGACGTTGCACGGCGTCGCGGCCGATCCAGCGCAGGCGGCCGCGCTGGCGTTGGCCGCCGGCCTCGACGTCGAGCTGCCCGCCACCCGCTGCTACGGCGAGCCGCTGCTGGACGCCGTCCGCTCCGGCACGATCCCCGAGACACTCGTCGACCGGGCCGCGAGTCGCGTGCTGCGGCAGAAGATCGAACTGGGCCTGCTCGACCGCTCCGATCCGCCCACCGCAGCCGATTTCGACCCCCCGGCGAGCCGCGAGCTGGCCCGTCGAATCGCCGAGGAGTCAGTCGTCCTGCTCGCCAACGACGGCACCCTCCCATTGCGAGCGGCCAAGATCGCCCTCGTCGGCCCGTACGCCGACAACCCCGCCGCGATGCTCGGCTGCTATTCGTTCGCCGCTCACCACGGCCATCAGGCCGACCCGGGCGTGGATGTCCCGACACTGCGGACCGCGCTGCTCGCCGAACTACCCGCAGCGACCTTCACTGACGACGTGGCCGAGGCCGACGTCTGCGTGGCCGTCGTCGGCGAAACGTCCGGGCTCTTCGGCCGGGGCAGCACCGGCGAAGGCTGCGACGTCGACGACCTCAGCTTCCCCGACGACCAGGACCGGTTCCTCCGGGAAGTGCTCGACATCGGAACCCCGGTCGTGCTCGTCCTCCTGACCGGACGCCCTTACGCGCTGGGTGTGTACGCCGACCGCTGCGCCGCCGTCGTCCAAGCCTTCCTCCCCGGCGAAGAAGGCGGCCCGGCCGTCGCGGGAGTGCTCGCCGGACGGGTCAACCCCTCCGGCCGCCTCCCGATCGGCATCCCCCGCAGTCCCGGTGGACAGCCGGCCGCGTACCTCGGGCCTCGGTTGGCCCACCGCACCGGCGTCAGCAGCGTCGACCCCACCCCGCTGTACGCGTTCGGCCACGGTTTGGCGTACACCTCCTTCGGCTGGACCGACGTGACCCCGGCCCAACCCACCGAGCTGGCCACCGACGAGCCGATCACGGTGACCCTGACCGTGACCAACCACGGCGACCGGCCCGGCGCGGAGATCGTGCAGCTCTACCTCCATGACCCGGTGGCGCAGGTGACCCGGCCGGTGCAACGCCTCGTCGGGTACGCCCGCGTCCCCCTCGAGGCGGGCCAGTCGGCCCAGGTCGGTTTCCGCTTCCACCCCGACCTGGCCTCGTTCACCGGCCTGGACGGCCGCCGGGTCGTCGAACCCGGAGACCTCGAACTGCGCCTCGCCGCCTCCAGCGCGGACATCCGGGCGACGATCCCCCTCCACCTCACCGGCCCCGAACGAGTGGTCGGCCACGATCGGGTCATGGTCGCCGACGTGACCCTGGGGGTGCACTGACCCCTTCCCAAGACCGGGGTTATCCATGTGATCTTGGGTCTGGATCGCATGGATAACCCCGATCCGCCGAAAAGCGCGGGACGGTGGGTGAAATAGGCTGGCCCCGGCGGCTACTCTAGGGACCACGCGAAGGTCAACCGGCCCGCCGGCCGACCGCCGTGCTTTGGGGCCGTAGCTCAGCCGGTCAGAGCAGGGGACTCATAATCCCTCGGTCGCGGGTTCGAGCCCCGCCGGCCCCACTTCCACTCGTGTCAGAGTGCGAAACTCCGCTGTCCGCTCAGGCAGGGGCACGCTCGACGCGATCGGCGGCGGCGCGCGTCATGTTGTATGGGCGCCGCTTGCTGTGGCGCGGTCACTGAGCCTCGGGAGGCGCATTCTTACGGGTAACGTACCTTTGAGGAGTACGATTGCCGTAAGAATGCGCACCAGCGTGCACACCAGCCTCCCGCTCAGCCAGGCCGCGATCGCCCACGAAATCATCGAGAGCCGCTCTCACACCGGCCGAATTCTGCTACTCGCAGCGGCGTCCACGCCCGCAATGTGATTGCCAGACCGACGGCGGTCTGCGACGCTCGCGCTCGTGATCGACAAGCCGGGTGTTGACGAGAAGCTGCTGGCCGCAGAGGTGGCCGACGTCTGGGCGTTGGACCTCGTGGATCTCGTGTTCATGCCGGTCGGGCTCGACGGCGAGGCATGGGCCTACCGAGTCGAGACGGCCGCAGGCGGACGCTATTTCCTCAAGCTCCGCCGCGGGCAGTTCTCTCCGGCGGCCGTGCGGCTGCCGGGCTTTCTCCGGGTACGCGGCATCGGGCAGGTCGTGGCCCCGATCGACGGACTGGCGGGGACCGCCGATCATCAGTGGGGCGACTACCAGCTGCTGCTCTACCCGTTCCACGATGGCGGCAGCCGGTGGGGCCCTGGCCTCACCGACCGCCAGTGGGTGGAGTACGGCGAGTTCCTGGGGCAGCTGCACGCGGTGACGCCGAGCGCGGACATCGCTGCGGTTCTACGCGTGGAGAAGTTCCAATCGACTGCTGCCGAACGGGTTCGGGCACTCGGTGCGCGGGCCGGGAAGAGTGAGGCTCTGGGCGCCTTCTGGGAGCGGTACGGCTCTGCCCTGCACCGGCTGTCGGACACAGTCGACGACCTGGCCGCCCGTGTCTCCGCCGCGCAGCACGTGATCTGCCATGCGGACATTCATCCTGGCAATATCCTCGCCGAGGGCGACGGGCCGCTGCATGTGGTGGACTGGGACGCGCCGATCCTCGCGCCGCGCGAGCGGGACTTGATGTTCGTCTACAGCCAGGACTTCGGTGACCACCCGATCAATGAGCGCCGGGCCGAACTCTTCCGCCGTGGCTACGGGACGCTGGAGCCTGACGAGACGCTGCTCAGCTATTACCGGGGCGAACGCCACCTCGACGACGTCGCCTCCTTCCTGGCCGGAATTCTCAACCCCGACGCCAGCGAGGAGTCCCGAGCCAACGACTTGCATTGGTTGACTCGTATCGCCGTCGCAATCGCCGACCCGGACTACGCGGCGTGACCGCGGTTCGGGCCCCGGTCAGCTCGTCACGCGGGTGTCCGTCGCCACCCAGGTGAGTTCCCAGGTGTTGCCGCTGTCGGCGGAGTAGGACTGTTCGAACCGCGCCGAGTCGTCGCTGAGCCGCAGGATGACGAAACGGACCAGGATCGCACGTCCGCCCAGCGTGTCGACGCCGAAGAACTCGCCTCGCTCACCCGCGAACTCACCGTAGGTCGGTGGGGTGAGCAAGCCGTCGCCCATGTTGGCGAAGTTCAGGCTCCACTGGCGCGCCTCGGGGTTGTAGAGCCGGAGCGAGACGCCCTGGATCCGGCCCGCGGCTCCCGCGACGTCCAGCTCGACGAGGTTCGAAGCGCCGCCGCAGAACGCGTGGACGACGGACGTCCCGGTGAACTCGATCCACGTCGCATCAGGGGTGAACGCTCCCCGCAGGACTTTCACGTGGGTCGCCCACGTGCCGATCTCCCAATCGAAATCCCGGCTGCCGTCGCGGCTCATCGTCGGCACCCGCCGATCCGGTCGTCGTGGTCCAACATCGACATCGGGAGCCCTCCAGCGCGTGGGTCGGCTTGCGGCGGCAAGGTTACGCGGTCACCCTAGCGGATCGACCGACCCATTCGCGGTCTCATAGACCTCGCCGACGGGTTCCAGCCAGGTGTCGGTTCACTGCCCGTGGCCTCCTGGACCGCCACCCAGGCGACCGAGACGCCTTTGATCGGGCCGGACGTCGACCCTGACCGCCGGTGCCGGAGGGCCGATCGAAAGTCCAATGGGGAATGTCGTCCGGTGGTATCGTCCCCGGCGTGAGATTCGGCTGGACGGGGCGGCTTCGAATCGCGGCGGTCATCACGCTTGCCGCCCTTGTCGTGTCCGCCTGCGACCTGGACGCCGGTGGATCCGGGAACCCGGCATCCTCGTCGGGATCCGACGTGATCGGCGCGGACTTCGTGCAGGCTTTGCCGGCGACGCTGATCAAGTCGCTGAAGGACGTGGGCATCACCGCGCAGACACCGCCCACGACCGAGGCGGTCGTCCGGGGGCCGTTCTTCGAGGCGGCCGAGACCGAGGTGGCGACGCTCGACCACCTCACCACTGAACAGGTCTCCGCGTTGCGGCTGAAGGCATCCGCCTCCGCCGAGCCAGGACTGCCCACGCCGGTCAATGCCGATCACGCGGTCGAGATCGTCGTCGCAGTCTTGGAGAACCGGGAAGCCACCCAGATACCCGACTACGCCACCAAGGTGGTCGGCGCGGAGACGATCGTCGGCACGCTCCACGTGGGAGAACGGACCACGCCGGTTCAGATCGCCAGCGGGCGCACGGTTCTCGTCGTCGGCGTACGCACAGGCGCGCCGGTCAGCCTGGAGTTCCTCGGGCCCGCGTCGCAGCAGAAGCCGAACAGCGGTCACACGCAGTCGCTGGATCTGCGGACCGGCAAGCGGGCCGCCGACGCCGTCGGGCTCTACTACCCGCTACGCCAGGTGAAGCTGGGGCAGCAGATCGGGCCGTCCATGCTCGGCGAGGTCCACGGCGGCCCGACGGACGGGTATCTCATCAACCTGTCCTTGAGGGTGGGCCAGGCGACGCTGCTGCCGTATACGTGGACTCGTGGGTGGGCGCCCCGGGGTCAGGGCTGGCTCGTGATCGAGGGCACCGTCAACGCCGGGTTCGCCGGCACCGGCGCTTCGTGCACCACTGCCGTCCCGAGCGGACCTGCCACGCGAAGCATCGAGGTGTCCGTGAACGGCAAGATGATCAGCGGCACGACCACCGACTGGCACTACGCCAACGGCGCGGCATGCCTGACCGTGGGGACGTTCGTGGCGACCTACGCCGTTCCGGCCTCGGCGCGCTCGATCGGCGTACGCGTGTCCCTGCCGGGCTTGGCCTTGGCCGACGACCACACGGCTCTCACGATCGGGCCGGTTCGTGGGCGTACCCGTCCTGGGCCGGACACCGGCCGGATCACCTTTCCCGCCTGACTTCGAGCCGCGAAAGCGCATCAGGGCCGGTCTTCGGAGTCGAAGACCGGCCCTGATGCCGTCCGTAGGTCCCTGACGGGTCCTGGACCGTCAAGCGTCAGTGGCTGTAGCCGCGGGTGGCCATCCAGTTGGCGAGCTTGACGGTGTCGATCCAGTAGTGAGCGCTGTTGGGGTCGGCGGAGTCGGCGACCTCGACCTGACGACCGTCGTTGCGGTAGCCGTGGATGGCGATGTAGTGGCCACCCTCGTAGCTGTGGGCCGCGCCGTTGGCGTCAGTGGCGGTGCCGGCGACGTTGCCGACGACTGCGCGGTTGTCGTTGATCGTGGCGACGATGTCCCGCTTGAGGGTGTCGGCCTGCTTGGCGGTGATCGTCGACTTGGGCAGTTCCGTGGTCCGGTACTTGCTGGCGCCGATCACCTTGTTGAGGGCGGCGGTGATGTCGTACGCGCTGTTGGTGCCGGCCTCGGTGGTGCCCATCTTCTTCGCGAGGCTGGCCATGGTGATGTTGTGGCCGGTCGCGCTGAGGGCGTTACGCGCGGCGGCGGGGCCGCACCAGTAGTAGTTGGGCTGGGACTGGTACTTGATGCGCAGTTCCTTGGCGGTGCTGCGCTTGGCGGTGGTCGCCGCCTTCTTGGCGGCGGCGGACTTCTGGGGAGCGGACTTCTGGGGAGCGGACTTCTGGGGGGCTGCCTTCTCGGGGGCTGCCTTCTGAGGAGCGGCCGCCTGGGTGGCGGTGGTGGAGGTGGTCGCCGCGGTGGTGGGAGTGGCGGCGTTGGTGGTGGCGGGGTCGGCGCCCAGTGCGAGGGCACCGGCACCGACTACGGCGAGGAGGCCGTAGGCCGCAGCGCGGCGGGGGGACAACAGGTGGGCACGGACGAGGTTGAAGGCCTTGGCACGGACGGTGGTCACGGCTTTGACGTCGCTGTCGTGTCGCATGCCGACAACCGTAGGGAAGCCATGCGCCCATGCCCACCAGTAAACATAGCCCTGTCTCAATGTGAGGAAGGCCAATTTAGGAAGAGGTGGGGCGGATGGGGGCGGTCAGCCGAGTCGGGCAAACACCTCGTGAAACTCGCAAGACGCGCAGTGCTGCCATAACGGGCATAGAGCCCAGGGACAATCGGGCCGAAACCTCACCGTCGCCAGGAGCATGATCATCGCGGCGGTGTGCCCCGGGCCACCGTGATCGGTGTCACAATCAGAGCGCACACTGAACTGGACGCCTGTCTGACTGCGCTGAGTAAGCGTAGCTCACTATCCGTAGCCATCGCAACCCGAGCTGCGAAGACAGTTCCGTCCAGCGCTCAGGACGCCGGCTCAGGACGCCACCACCGGGGAGACCTCGACCTTGTCGGTCGCCGGCCCGTCGACGATGCCTTCGCGGGCGAGGAATCGCTCGGCCATCCGGACAGACGGGTGGAAACCCGCCACGGCGAGCAGGGAGATGCCCGCGATCACCAGCCAACCGGCGCTGGGCAGGGCCGACGGATGCCATGACATGGCGAGGAACGTGTACAGCGCCGGCGCCCAGCGGCCGCCCAGCGTGCCGAACACCTCGGCCACCCCGCCGTACTCGCCGCGCCGGTCCGGATCCATGAGCTTGGCCTGGAACGCCCAGCCTGCCCCGGAGAAGTACAGCTCCGCCCCGGTCACCGCCACGTGGCCCAGCCAGACCAGGAAGATCGTCAGCAGGCCGGCCGTGCTGTGCGTCGCCATGGTGATCAGACAGGAGGCGACGAAGAACGCGCCGGAGATGCGTACCGACCGAAGGGCGTCCGACACCGTCTTGACGCCCCTCGACGTGTACGCGGGCAGGAAGATGCACAGCACCGTGTTGGTGCCGAACAACCAGGCCAGCAGCCAGTGCGGTGCGTCCGTCGCCTGAACCAGCCACAGTGGAATGACGACGTTCAGGAGAACCTGATTGGTCCACATGGTGCCGCTGAAGAAGCTGGCGAGCATCCAGCCGACGTTGCGCAGCGGCCCGCGGCGGGTCTGCTTCACCGCTGCGGTCTTCTTCCGACCGGTGGACGAGCGGGCGATGTCGTGCGGCGCTCGGGGCAGCCGTGCGATGAACACCGCGTTGAGAAGCCCGATGGCCAGCGTGAAGAGCGGCATCCAGCGAATCAGGGTCAGATCGTCGACGGCCAGCGCGACGCCGCCGATGATCGCGCCCAGGGTGAAGCCGACGTTCAGCGCGGAATACATGTAGGCCTGCGTCGCCACCCGTTCCTCTTCGGGCATGACGTCGAGGATGTACGCGTTCCGGCCCGCGCCGGCGGCGTTCTCGATGATCTCGAAGCAGACCACCATGGCGAGGTAGCCGGCGAAGCTGCCGATGAACGGCCAGGCCCCGAACATCAGGGCGGCCAGGAGCGCGCCGGCCGCCCACATCCGCTTCGGCCCGATCAGATCGGTGAGCTTGCCGGCGGGGTATGCCAGCAGGAACGACACGACGCCGGCCGCGGTGAGCCCGAGACCGACCTGCGCCGCCTTGAGGCCGACGACCTGGGTGAAGAAGACCGCCGACCCGGTGAGGAACGTGCCTTCCGCGGTCGCGAACAGCAGAGACTGTGTCGCCAGCCGCCGTGACAGTGGTGTCGGGGGGATCAGCCGACGGAGGGATGCTTGGAGTCGGGACACGGCTCCATCTGACCAGGAACGGTCGCAGTCTTCACGCGATTATCGGCCAGCGGACCACGACCGAGCCCGTCATGTCAGACGTGCGACGTAGGGTGAGTTTCGTGCTGACGTTCATGGCGGTTCACGCCCATCCAGACGACGAGGCCAGTTCGACCGGCGGCGTGCTCGCCCGCTATGCCGCGGAAGGCATCCGCACGGTGGTCGTCACCTGCACCGACGGCCGCTGCGGCGACGGGCCGGGCGGAGTCAAGCCCGGTGACCCGGGGCACGACCCGGATGCGGTGGCCGCGGTGCGGCGCGCCGAACTGGATGCCGCGGCCAAGGTCCTCGGCGTGGACCACTTGGAGCGCCTGGACTATCCCGACTCCGGGATGATGGGCTGGTCGACCAACGAGGCGCCCGGCTCGTTCTGGACCGTCCCGGTCGAGGTCGCCGCGGCTCGCTTGGCCGAGCTGATCCGCCGCTACGAGCCGGACGTGATCGTCACTTACGACGAGCGCGGCGGCTACGGACACCCGGACCACATCCAGACCCACCGGATCACAATGGCCGCCGTCGAGCAGGCGCCGGTCGCGAAGGTCTACTGGTCGGCGATCCCGCGCTCGTGGATGACGGGATTCCAGGCGCGGATGGCCGAACTCGGTATCGAGTGGGAGGAGCAGCCTTCCCGCGAGGACGAGCAGGAGATCGACTGGTCCGAGATGGGCACCCCGGACGAGCAGATCACCGCCTGGGTCGACACCACGGCCTACGGACCGCAGAAATACGACGCGCTCGCCGCGCACGCCAGCCAGGGGGAGAACATCTTCTTCCTCCGCATGGGCAAGGAGAAGTTCACCGAGCTGATGGGCACGGAGACGTTCGTGCGCGTACACGACACCACCGGCGCCTCGACTCCGGAGGACGATCTGTTCGCCGGCCTCCGGTGATCGGCACGGCCGACTGACCGGGTCAGTCCGTGCTTCCGGTGGCCGGCGCCGTCCAGGCGATGGCGTCCCGGTGCGACATCGGCCGGGCGAAGAGGTATCCCTGGCCGTAGCCGCACCCGATGGAGTGCGAGATGGCGCGCTGGTGTTCCGTCTCGATGCCTTCCGCCACCACGGTCAGGCCCAGCGTCCGGGTGAGCTGCACGATGCCTCGCACCAGTTCGCGTTGGCGAGTCGAGGAGGCCATCGTGCTGATGAAGATGCGGTCGAGCTTCACGATGTCGAGGGGGACCTGGCGAAGGTAGCCCAACGCGGAGTAGCCGGTGCCGAAGTCGTCGATCGCCATCCGGATGCCGAGCTGCCGCAATCGCTTCAGGTCGTTCCAGACCTTGTCGTCGTCGCGGAGCAGCAGACTTTCGGTGATCTCGAGGACGAGCCGGGCCGGTGGCAGGCGCGCCTCGCTGAGAAGGCGGTGCACCGTGTCCACGAAGCCACTGGACCGGAATTGCTGGACCGACACGTTGACGCTCACATACGGGTACGCGCCCGGGCCGGTCGCCTGCCACTCCAGGGCGTCGTGGATCGCCGTGGCGAGGACCCAGTCGCCGATCGGGGTGATCAGGCCGGACTCCTCGGCGATCCCGATGAACTCGCCGGGGGACAGGACGCCCCGCGTCGGGTGCCGCCAGCGGACGAGCGCCTCGAGTCCGGCCATGCGGCCCGTGTCGAGCGCGACGATCGGCTGGTACTCCACGATCAGCGCCTCGTCCTGAAGCGCTTGGCGTAGCGCCGAGCGCAGCTCCAGCCGGTAGCTGACCGCCGTCGACGTCGACGGGTCGTACCGGCGCCAGGTGCCCCGGCCGGCCGCCTTCGCCGCGTCGAGCGCGAGGTCGGCGTGGCGCAGCAGTTCTTCCGCCGTGCCGGCGTTCATCGTCGTGGCCACGCCGATGCTCGCGGTGCAGGACAACATGTCTCCGTCGCCGAAGATCGGGCCGGCCAGGGCGTCCGTGAGCCGGACGGCCACCTCGTCGACGATCTCGAGGCCGGCCACGTTTGCGGCCAGTACGGCGAATTCGTTCCCGCCCACCCGGGCGGTGAGGAAGCCCTCGGCGGTGTCGCGCAATCGCGCCGCCACCGTCTGCAAGACGGCATCTCCGGTCTCACGGCCGAGCGCCTCGTTGATGGCGCGGAAGTTGTCCAGATCGACGAGCAGTACGCCGGTGACGCCCGCGTCCGCGGCGAGGGCCTCACTGACCCGTTCGTCGAAGAACAACCGGTTCGGCAGTCCGGTGAGCGTGTCCCGGAACAGCCGCCGGGTCAGTTCGTGTTCGAGGCGGCGCTGGTTGGTGACATCGCGAAGGGTCACCACCACGCCTTGGATCGACTCGTCCGTACGCAGGTCCCGGCACGACACCTCGACTCGGACGGTACGGCCGTCGGCGGCATGCAGGGTCCAGTCGGCCCGGCTGCCGCCGTCGACGGCGCCTGCGTCGGTCGATCGGGCGTACGACAGAAGGTATCCGGCTTGGCGTCGCTCCGAGGAATCGACCAGGTCGACCAAGGAGGCGCCGGACAGGGCGGAAGTGCCCAGCAGGATGCGTGCGGACGGACTGGCGTACCGGATCCGGTCGTCCTCGTCGATGATGAGGATCACGTCACTGGCCTGCTCGACCAGGGCGTTCAAGTGATCATCGCGGTGCCTGGTGATCTCCGTGTTGAGCCGCGCCCGATCAAGGGCGAGCATCGCCTGGGCGGAGAGCACCTCGAGAGCGTCCGCCAGGTCCGGGTGATCGGCGAGTTCGCGGTCCACGACCAGCGCGCCTCTGCGTACGGCTGCCGGAGGAGGGGTGCTGGTCGGCGGGAACAGGTCCACGAAGACCGGAGAACCGCCACGCCTAGGAGTCAACCGGGCGACAGCGCGTCGCACGACTGCGGCGACGTCTTGGCGGTCGGCGGTTGTCAGGAACTCCTCCGCAGCATCGCGTAACACGTCCAGCACCGACATCGGCGCGACGACTAGCCGGCCAGCATCGCGTCCGCTGAAGCGGGCGACTCTTCAAGCGGGCGTTCCAACCGGACCAACGCCGCGGCCGCGGCGGCTGCGAGCGTTTCCAGCGTGGCGACCTCATCAGCGGTCGCGCCGTGCAGATCGGCCCAGTACGCCCCGATTGCTCCGATCGGAGACTGCGGGCGGATCGGCACCATCACGAGGCTGCGCACGAAGGTCGGCCGGTACGCCTCCTGCGGGATGCGGTCGTCGACCCGGATATCCGGGACGACCACGGTCTGGCCGTGCATCATGGCCCAGCCGCTGATGCACCGGTTGACCGGGAAGCGCTGGCCTTTCCACAGCGGGCTCATCGCGTCCTCGTCGGCGTAATGGCAGAATCCGCCGGCGTCGAGCCGGACGATCGTGACGCCTTGGGCGTTCACGCCGGCCCGCGCGCTGCTCTTGAGAATGAGCTGAACTTCCTCGACGCTCTCGGCGTCCCGAAGCATCTGGATCGCCCATCCGATCGACTGCATCTTCGGGCCCCTTCCGCGGCTATGACCCACCGATCGCCTCTCGGGAGAGAGACAGCACCGATCGCCGGTCCCGCTCGTCCCGGCCAAAATCAGCATATCAGACAAAAACGAATGATCTTCGCAGCTCGGTGCCGGCCTCCGCCAAGCTTTCACCTCGGCGTAGTCGGGGTGGCTCAGTCGGAGATCAGTGGTTGAGCTCCATCTCCTGTAAGTGATCGACCACGCGATGACTGAGTGCGTCGAGGGCGTCCAGTTCGTCGTCGGTGAGCAGGTCGATGAAGTGCTTGCGGACGGATTCGACATGTCCCGGAGCGGCCTCTCGGATCGCCTGCCAGCCCTGCTCGGTGAGCTTCAGCAGCGAACCGCGCCCGTCGTCGGCGCATTCGTGCCGCTCGACCAGACCGCGCTGTTGCATGCGGGTGACGTGGTGCGACAGCCGGCTTTTCGACCAGCGCATGTGCTCGGCCAGATCACTCAGGCGCATGCCCAGGTCGTCGCGGGCGGAGAGGTTCGACAGCACGTCGTAGTCCGGCTCCGACAGGCCGCTGGCGGCCTGCAGCTCGCGAGCGAGTTGGAGATCCAGAAGGAGGCGCATCCGGCGGTAGCCGAGCCATGCGCGCATCTGCCGGTCGTCGAGCCAGCGGGCTTCGGTCATGCCACGAGTCTAGCAAATCTAGTTGACATGTCACCAACGTCCGCCCTATCTTGGTGACATGTCACCAAGGAGACTGCTTCAGCTCCACGCCGGACTCGCTCTGTATGGACTCAGCATCGCGCTGCTCGTCCGAGCCGACCTCGGCCTGGACTCATGGGACGTGCTGCACCAGGGCCTGGCTCGCCGCACCGGGATCCCGCTTGGGTGGGTGATCAACGCCGTCGGCGTCCTGGTGCTGCTGGCCTGGATCCCGCTACGTCAGCGGCCCGGCTACGGCACGGTCGCCAACGTCGCACTCGTCGGCCTGGCCACCGAAGCGGCCCTGGCGGTCATCCCGGACGTCCGCCAGATGGCCGTGCGGTGGGTGGTCCTCATCGCGGCGATCCTCGCGAACGCCCTCGCGACCGGCCTCTATGTAGGAGCCGGATTCGGTCCCGGCCCGCGTGACGGGCTGATGACCGGGCTGGCCGCGCGCGGCTTCTCCATCGGACGCGTGCGTACCGGCATCGAACTCGCGGTCCTCGCCACCGGTTGGCTGCTCGGCGGCACCGTCGGACCCGGCACCGTCCTCTACGCGTTGACGATCGGTCCGCTTGTTCACCGGCTATTGCCGTACTTCACCCTCAGCAAAGGAGCCAGTAATGCCTCGCCTGACCGTCATCACCGCCAGCACCCGGCCGAACCGAGTCGGCGCTCAGGTCACCGACTGGTTCACCAAGGTCGCGCGTGACCACGGCGGCTTCGACGTCCACCTGGTCGACCTCGCCCAGCTGGATCTGCCGTTCCTGGACGAGGCCCACCCCGCCATCGACGGCCTGCCCTACGACAACGAGCAGACGCGCCGGTGGAGCGACCTTGCCTCCGCCGCCGACGCGTTCGTGATCGTCACTCCCGAGTACAACCACGGATATCCGGCTCCGCTGAAGAACGCCTTGGACCACCTCTACCGCGAGTGGAACGACAAGCCGGTCGCGTTCGTCAGCTACGGCATGACCTCCGGCGGCCTGCGGGCGGTCCACCAGCTCAAGCCGGTCGTCACCGCGCTACGCATGGTTCCGGTCGCGGACTCGGTCGTGATCCACCTTCGGCAGGCTCTGGATGCCGCCGGGCGGCTCACGCCCACACCGGCGATGGAGAACGCCGCGAACAGTACGCTCGACGAGCTGCTGCGGATCGCTCCGACGCTGACGGTCCTCCGGTCATCCCCTGCTCGATGACCCGACCGAGGGGACGGTACGCAGGCGCCTGCGTACCGGGATGCCGGACCGTGCGGCGCGGCCGGGTCGCGCGCCAGTCTCAGCGCTGGTCGCCCTCGCCGTGCAGGACGCCCCGCGCGGCCCGGTCGGCGAGCTTGGTGATGTTGCGGGCCGCGACGTCCTCCAGCCGGATGTCCAGCCGGGTGCACAGCTCGGAGAGGTACCACAAGACGTCGCCCAGCTCCAAGGTCAGCGCCTCGCGGTCCCCATCGGTGACCACGCCGCCCCGATCCCGGAAGATCTTCTTCACCTTCCCGGCGACCTCGCCGGCCTCGTTGACCAGCCCCAAAGTGGGATAGACGATGGGGTGATCGGTCGCGATCGGCGCTCCCGTACGCGCGGCGGCCTGTTGGTAGGCGTGGAAGTCGAACGCGTCTGGCGTGTGGTCTGTCACGACCGCCAGTTTGGCCCATGCCCGCCCGGCGAGTCAGGCGGCCGTCCGTCGTCGGCGATCCGAATCGGGCGTATCCAGCTCGAGGGTCGTCTCGCTGAACACGTTGTAGAGCTGAAGCGTCCGCCCGTTGCCGAAGACCAGTTCGAGACCGGCCAGCATCCATGAGCGGGTGCGCCGCCCGTCCACCAGATCGAGGTGGAAGTCGTTCTCCAGGACGGACACCTGCCGGACCTCCGAGCCGAGGACGGCGTCCAGCTCCGGCCGGCTCGGATCGCCCCAGGCCAATTCCATCTCGGGATCATCTTGATCGCGGGTGTCGATGGAAACGTCCGTGTCGATCGTGTTCCAGCTCAGATAAAGCTGGTCGAAGCCGTCGAAGACGATCTCGAGTCGCGTACCGGCGAACCGCAGGATGAGCGGCTGGGTGCTGCACCATTGGCCGTCGACGGTGAAGCACAGGCCCAGCACTGATTCGAGGCGCCGGCCGACGAGCGCCCGGAGCTTCGGTCCATGCGCGCTGAGCGTTTCAGCCACGGTGTCCGTCGCGACGGGGTGATAACCGGCGATCCCGAACACGGAGTCTCCTCGTGGGGCCAAGGGATGGGCCAGGGGCCACCGGTATCCGGCGGCCCCTGGTCAGAGCAGTCGATTCGGTTAGAATTCAGCTCGGTAGTTCCATCGTGCTCCGCACTTGCGGGCGCGAACCTCGGGGAGGTGTTCCAGCACCTTCCCGGGGGTCCGTCCGAGGATTCCGGACGGCTGCTACTCGCAGAAGATGCGGACCTTCGCGTCCGGCTGGTCGACGTCGACGGTCAGCTCGTCCAGGTGCTCGATGAGCGTTTCGAGCTGGTCCGGCTTGAGCTGGCTCAGGTCGAACGGGATACCCGAGCGGGAGAGTTCCTTGTTGGCCTCGCCGAGCGCCTGCGGGGGGATCAGCGCCGCCAGGCGTACGCCGGCCCGGAGCAGTTGCAGTGGCACCCGGATGTTGACCCGGCTGGGCGTGCCGTCGTCGGTCGCATCCACCACGACTCGCAGGTACTTCGGCTTTCCCTTCGGGCGTGCGTCCGAGCTGGGAGTGGTGGGGGCGGCTGCCTCGCGGTCGAGAGCGGCGAGGAGCTGGTCAGCCTCCTCCGCCGTGAGCTTGCCTTCGGCAAGCATCTGCAGGATGTCCTTGCGCTGTTCGTTCACTGTGCCTTCCTTTCGTGGGCTTACCTGATGGTTACGAGGACTTCCGTGCGCCCGTGCTCGATGCCGAGCCGGGTGCCGGGAAGGGCGGAGACGATCCGCCAGCCGCTGCCGAGCGCCCGCAGCAGGTTGATGCGGTACACCAGGCACGCGACCGCTGCCACGCCCACCGCCAGCACGATCGCCGGCGAGAGGACGAGCAGGACGGGGAGCACCGGAATCCAGATTCGGATGGGGCGACGGTTCAGACGCACGGTCTTCACGGTCACCAGTTGCGGCATCATGATTGGCCCTCCAACTCGCGCAATGCCTGCTGGGCGTCGATCTCGCCGCGCCGGAGCCGGTCGATGACGTCGGCTCGCGACGGCGCCGGATCGGTTTCGACGAAGGCGAGTGTCTGGGTGATCCGGTTGAGCCGGGACTTGATGGTCGGGTAGCTCACCCCGAAGATCCGCTCCATCTCCTTGATGGAACCGTGGCACCGGACGAAAGCCGTGACGAACACCTGGTCCTCCAGGCTGAGCTGGCCGAGTTGCGGGGGCTCGAACGCGCCCTCGATCGCCACGCCACTGGCCAGGCGCACCCGCTCGACCACGAAGGGCTGCCCTCGCGTCAGGTTGGTGAGTTCTTGCCAGTCCATCGTCCGTGCTGTCATAACTCAAGTTGTACCTTGAAGATATTCAGCCTACAAGAAGTTGATCTTAATTTTCTTGAACATGACACGATCGGTACCGAAGTGGCGGGCGTACGGGAGGATCGCTGAATGGACCCGCAGGCGTTGCACGACACGGCTCGGCGCTACCTGATGGACCGGCACGCCGAGCTGTGGAACCGTGACAGCGTTCCCAAACCCTTCCCGCGATACAACGTCGTGAACGCGATCCTCGTCGAGGTCGAGCGCCTCGACGCCGACGATCTGCCGCCCGCGCCGGAGCTGGCCAGTCTGCTCCGGCGCGCGGCTGCGGAAGCGGATTCGCTGTTCACTCGGCCGGCCGACGAGACCGAGGCGCGTGCGATGGCGGACGAACGCGGGCTGTTCGCGGGACGCGTACGCGAATGGGCGGCGCAGGCTGAGCTTGAGGTCGAGCCGATCGGATATCGGCGCGTACTCACGAAGGACGAGTCGGCCGAGTGGCGCGAGCGGGCGCAGCTGCGGTGGGGTGTCGTCAATCTCGTCTGGTATCCGATGCTCCCCAACGATGTGCCACGCGAGGTGCTGATCGTCCCGGAGAGCACGATGTGGGAGGAGCCGACGGCTGCGCTGATCCGCCAGGTCTTGCACGACCTCGGCGCCCATCGGGTCGTCGAGCTACGCGAGGGCGGCCCCGATTACGCGATTGAGCTGAGCCTCATGGTGCCCTGCTATTCCGGCGGCGCCGAAGGGATCTGGGTCGACGAGTCGCTGGACTGGATCGCGTACGCGTCCCACGAGGACACGGTCGCGTTCGGCGGGACGCTGGCCGACCGGCTCCGGTCACGGCTGGACGAGAGCCGTGACCGCCGATACTGGAATGGTCGCCATGCCGACGTCGTTGCCGACGAGGAACATCCGGCGTGAGTCGTTGGAGGCCACCCGGTTGTCGCCCATGACCCACAGCCGATCGTCGGGGACCAGGATGTCGAAGGGCGGATCAGTGCCCGGCGTCGTGACGTAGGGCTCGCTCAGCGGTTGCCCGTCGACGAGCCATTGTCCGGTGCTGTCGCAGCAGGACACCCGATCGCCGGGCAGCCCGATCACCCGCTTCACGATGGCCGGATTCGCGTCGGTGGCTCGCCAGGAGGCGGGTGCGTTGAAGACCACGATGTCACCACGCTTCGGCCGGTACTTCCCGGCGGCGACCTTCTCTGCCGTCACGGTCTGACCGGTGCGGATCGTCGGCTCCATGCTGACACCGGTCGCCTTGAGCCGGATCGTGTCGTGGCCGGACACGACCACGCCGATCACGATCGCCGCCGCGAGGACGAGCGTCAGGCCGCCGGCCACGATGCCGATGACGGCGCCGGTCGACAGGCCACGCCGCGGCGGAACGACCGGCGTGGTAACTGGCGCGTAGCTCACTGGACCGTCTCCATGGTGGAGGTACGAGACTGGAGCACCCTACCCCGCTCGGCGGCCTCCCGCCGGTCACTCCATGGTGACCACCAGCTTGCCGGTCTAATGCGTACGCACGTCGGCGCGGCCGAGCGTCTCCGGGCCGGGGACCGGTGCGGTGATGGTGATCAGTAGGCCGTCCGGACGCAACGCCGACGCCGGTGCGGCGAGGGATTCGGCTGGCAGCACGGCGTTGCAGCAAGGCGCCGTACGCGACGACGTCACCGGTCCCGACGTCGTGCTGCTCATGTGCGCACCGGGGCACGCCGCCGAACCGCTGGCGCAGCTGTCACGGCAGTTGTGGCGGCGATAGCGGTGCTGCTCGACGGATTGCGACCCGAAGGCGCGCGGGACCTACCGCATCCACCTCCCGCGCACCCGCTGCCCGCGGTGACACCGCTCGCCTGACGCTGCCACTGAGCCGCTGGATCAGGGTTCTCGGGGGGGTGGTTTGGCCCGCGTGTGTCCGAAAAACCCGCACACACCCCCCCCCCACCAACCCCCAC